>CAZQDA010000009.1:0-37074 GCA_964592155.1 uncultured Christensenella sp. | reverse complement strand
CTTGAGCAGGGTGATGCCAACAAGGTGCTGATATCAGACGAGCTTGCGCAAAAAAACGGCCTTTCTGTCGGCGACACCATCACAGCGCAAAATTTTGATCCTGCCACAGGGGAATTGTATGGAAATATATTATATCTCGAAATTATCGGTATTTACACCATCAATTTTGAACAGGATATTTCCGAATGGACGTCTGAAGTCGATATTTTATCAAATAAAATTTTTTCCTCTATCGATTTGGATGAATGGTGGTACTATGAATATAAAAAGCATTATGGCGGTCAGGTGCGTTCCGTAGAAAAAAGCGACTCCATTTTATGGGGCATGACCTATTATATGGACGATCCCGCGCTGCTCCCCGCAACCATGGAAAAAATCCGTGCCACAGATATCGTTGACTGGGAATACTACGTCATAGAGCGCAATGATAACGACTATGAAACGCTGGCGGGGCCGCTGCAAACAATGGTAAACCTTTCCACCGCTCTTGTGGTCATCATGGCGGCCGGCTGCCTCATCGTTTTGTCCCTGATCCTGACCATGTGGGTCAGGAGCCGCCGCCGTGAAATCGGCATCCTGTCCTCCATCGGCATAAAAAAGGGCGGGGTTTTGACGCAATTCCTGCTGGAATGTTTGCTTCTGGTAATCGTTGCATTCCTTGCGGCAGCCCTTTTGTCCGGCCCTGTGACCCACGCCGCCGGAAACGCGCTCGCGGCTTCCTTAAGCCCCTCCGCTCAGGCGGAACCCTATCGCGTTGAGTTTAAGTTCGAGACGGGCACAATGGACATCTACCGGACTCCCACCGACCAAATTTCCCTGCTGTACCGCGTCGGTCCTGACGCAATGGCAGTGGTGTTCGGCGCCATGGCGGCTGTTGCCTGCGCTTCCACGTTCCTTTCCGCACGCTGCGTCGTGCGCTTAAAGCCGCGTGAACTATTGACGAAAAGATGAGGTGAGAAGCTATGCCCGCACATAAAAGAGCCCTTTTATATTTGGTTCGTAAAAAAGGAAAGACGGTTCTCTTGCTGATTATTTTTCTGATCTTGGCAACGCTCATGCTCACAGGAATCTCTATCGGCAATGCAGCGCAATCCTCCGCCGCGCAACTGCGCGCCTCCATCGGCGGATATTTCAAAATTGCGGTTGATTACGACAAGATGAAAATCAACCAGTATGTGGATGACAGCGTAATCGAAAAAATCATGACAGATCACAGGATAAAAGCGTTTAACGCCATGAATACCCTATACCTGACAACACCGGAGCTTACATTAAGCCCCGCAAAGTTTTCTTTCGAAGGCGACAGCAAGTCTCAGCTTACGCGTTTTCTTACGAATACGGACAGCAGCCTGCACGAATATTTTGTATGGAAGGCCTTTCGCCTGACAGACGGCAGGCATATTGCACCCGATGACAAAAATGCCGCCATCATTTCTTCCGTCCTTGCGGCGCAAAACGGCCTTTCAGTCGGCGACACCCTGTCCGCAGAGATCACAGCGGACTCCGCTGTCTCTCAAAAGGATGCGCCCTACAAACGGTTTGATTTTACAATCGTAGGGGTTTTTGATGAAGCAAACAGGACGCAGGCGGGAAAAGATACGCCCGAATGCGATCTGCCTGCAAATTTTGTTTTCATTGACGGGGACAGCGGACAAAAAATTTCCAGTGTATTGAATGGCGGCAAAGAAAGCCGCTATTCTTCAGGCGCGACTTTTTATGCAGCCGATCCAAAGGAGCTTGACGCAATCGTGCAAAATGTAAACCAAGCGGAGGGGTTTGACTGGAATTCGCTCAAACTGACCGTCAATAACTCCGCCTATGAAAAAGCAATGGCTCCGCTTGCCCGCCTTGAATCCATGACAAATATGATCGTTGTCCTCATCGCTGTAATCAGCGTTGCAGTCCTGTCCCTGCTTCTTACCATGTGGACGCGCGACAGGATTCACGAAGCGGGTGTGCTGATGTCTGTGGGTACCTCAAAAAGCAAACTTTTTTTACAGCGCCTGATCGAAATAGTTCTTGTTTTTGCGGTTTCTTTTCTCCTTGCATGCCTGTTGTCCGGTCTGTTGTCCGGATATCTTGGGACATTGCTCTATTCCGGAGCGGCGGACGCTTTCGCGCCTCAGAATATCGCAGAAAGTTATGGTTCCGCAATCATGCGCGATCCTGTGGATTTTGACAGACTTGCGGATATCCCGAAATTCACAGCAGAAATCCAGCCGCTTTCCGTTGCCTTGACCGGCGGAATGGGGATTCTGATTTCAACGGCGGCAACCAGCCTTGCTTTCCTGCCAATCTGGAAAAAGCATCCCAAAGACCTGTTAAACATGATGGAATAGGAGAACTCACATGAATATGATTGAAATCAAAGATTTGACCTATTATTATTCGCCTGACAAGCCGATCCTTTCGGAAATTAACATGACTTTTGAACAAGGCATGATGTATGTCATTTTCGGGCCGTCCGGCTGCGGAAAAACAACCCTGCTCTCACTGATCGGCGGACTGGACATTCCCCAAAGCGGACGCATCCTTTATCATGGTACGGACACAAAAGAGATTGGCCTTGAAAATTTACGCAGGGATTTGGTGTCGTTTATTTTCCAGAACTATAATTTAATTGATTATATGACGCCCATAGAAAATGTGCTTTTGACGGCAAAAGAAGATCCTCTGCCCATTCTGGAAAAGCTGGGGTTAACCGTGGAAGAAGCCAAACGCAATGTATTAAAGCTGTCCGGCGGACAGCAGCAGAGAGTGGCGGTCGCCCGCGCGCTCGCTTCCCAAAATCCGGTAATCCTTGCCGACGAACCCACCGGGAACCTCGACGGGCAAACGGCGGCAGAAATCACGTCAATTTTGAAAGATGCCGCAAAAACGCATGACAGATGCGTGGTTGTGGTATCACATTCACGCGACGTCGCCATGTCGTCCGACGTCGTGCTGGAACTGAAAAACGGAAAAATCGTGAAATCTACAGATTATTGCGGGTGAATCACAATCTCAAAGGTCTGGTTTGCATATTTTTAACTTCATCACAACGACAATCCCCGCGCATTCTGCTTTTGCAGCCCGCGCGGGGATTGCTTATATGACAAATTTTTTTCGTTTTGTCAGGCTGCTTTGCCAAACTGGCTGTTGTACAGCGAAGCGTAAAACCCATTTTTTTCAAGGAGCTGCTCATGGCTGCCCCGCTCGACAATATCGCCGTCGCGCACCACCAGAATCAAGTCCGCGTTACGTATGGTGGATAACCTGTGCGCGATCACAAAGCTTGTCTTGTTTTGCATCAGCCGCGCCATCGCCTTTTGGATTTCCACCTCTGTGCGCGTATCTACGCTGGAGGTTGCCTCGTCCAGAATCAGAATGGAAGGACTCATCAGCATCGCGCGTGCAATCGTAAGAAGCTGGATCTGCCCCTGAGAAAGAACCGCCGCCTCTGTGGAAATCACGGTGTCGTATCCCTCCGGCAGCGTCTGGATAAAATGATCGCAACGCGCGGCTTTTGCCGCGGCCTCGATTTCTCCGCGCGTCGCGTCCATCCTTCCATAAGCGATATTCTGTGCCACCGTTCCCTCGAACAGCCAAGTATCCTGCAGCACCATTCCGATTTTATTCCTGAGCACGGCTCTGGGCATTTTCGAAATATCCACGCCATCGATAGAGATCGATCCCCCGTCAAGCTCATAAAACCGCATCAATAAATTGATCAGCGTCGTTTTTCCGCCGCCGGTCGGTCCCACAATCGCCACCATTTCATTGGGATTTACAGTGAGGCTTAATTCATGGATCAGCGTTCTGTCAGGCGTATATCCAAAGCGTATGTTTTCAAACGCAACACGTCCTTTTTCCGATGTGGCAGGACTGCCCTGCACGTCCTTGCTCTCTTCCTCCTCGTCCAAAAGATGAAAGACGCGTTCCGCTCCCGCAATCGCGCTTTGCAGGGATGTGATCACATAAGACATCTGCGTAACCGGTTCGGAAATCTGGTTGTAGTATTGCAAAAATGCCTGTACCGCACCGATTGTCATGCCACCGCCGATGGCTGTCAGTCCGCCGATCACGGCAACCGCCACAAATCCCATCTGATTGAGCACACGAATGGAAGGATAGATCGTATAATCCGCAAATTGTGACTGCCTGTTTGCTTCAAACTGCGCCTGATTCAGCTCTGAGATCTCACGGATCACCGCCTTTTGCCGCGAAAAAACCTTCACGACCCTGTTGCCCGCATATACTTCCTCCACCTTTGCCCCCAGGTTTCCCATTGCCTGCATGTTTTTTGCCGCGCACCGCTGACTCCAGCGGGCAACGTATTTTGTGGCGATGCCGCATACGGCAATCGCAGCAAACGTGATCAAAAACAGCGCAGGACTCAAATACAGCATCGCGATGACGGTAAACAAAATGGTGAGCGCCGCGGAAATCATTTGCATCAGCCCTGTCTGCATTACGGCGGAAACCTTCTCAAGATCGTTCGTGACCCTGCTCATCACGTCCCCTGTTTTATGGGAATCAAAATACCTGAGCGGAAGGCGGCTGAGCTTTTTGCTGACCTGTCTGCGCATGGTGAGCGTTAAATTTTCACCCACGCTCGCAACCATGTACTGCTGCGCATAAGAAAGCAGCGCGCTGACGCCTCCCGCAATAATCACAAGCAAAACAGGACCTGCGAGTGCCGAGGCCACAAGCGTAAAAAGCATTTCCGCCGGCGCTCCGCTTCCCAGTACGCCGACCAGATTATCAATCGCCCGCCCGACCAGCAGGGGAACCGCCGCATAAGACGCGCTGCTCAGCACAGTTGCCACAAGGATCGCAATCAACTTTCCCTTCTGTCTTGCAAGCAGCGCAAACAACCGCCGTATGGTCGATTTTGCGTTGTTTGGAACATCTTCCATATGGATTTTGTCTTGACTTTTCTTCCTCATGCTTATGCCTCCCTTTGTTCGATTTGACTGTTCACAATATCCTGATAAACCTTGCAGTTCTTGAGCAGATGCTCATGCCGCCCGATCCCCGCCAGCCGTCCGTTGTCGAGCACAAGTATCTGGTCGGCGTCGAGAATGGTACTCACCCGCTGGGCAATGATCAGCTTTGCCGCATCCTTGCCATAGGATTTCAACGCCTTGCGCAGCGCGGCGTCCGTCTTGACGTCCAGCGCAGAAAAGCTGTCGTCGAATACGTAAAGCCCCGCGTTTTTCGCAAGCGCGCGCGCAATGGCAATGCGCTGCTTCTGACCGCCTGAAAAATTCGTTCCTCCCTGCGCGACCTGCGCATCTATTCCGCCTGAAAGCTTTAACACAAAGGTTTCCGCCTGTGCTGTTTTCAGCGCGAGGCGCAGGGCCTCGTCCGTTGCCTTTGCGTTTCCCATGCGCAGGTTGTCCGCGACTGTGCCGCTGAAGAGGAACGATTTTTGCGGTACATAACCAATTCCGTCCCGCAGTTCCTGCTGCGTGATCTGCTTGATATCCGTTCCATTTATGCGTATCATGCCTTTGGATACATCATGCAAACGCAGCAGCAGGTCTGCCACCGTGCTTTTGCCCGAGCCCGTCCCGCCGATGATCGCCGTGGTTTCCCCTTTCCTGCATTGGAAGCTCAAATCTTGAATCACCGCTTCCTGCGCGCCGGAATAGGCAAAGCTCACATGCTCAAACTGAACCACCGGCGCATCGCTTTTTTTCACCCTATGCGCAATGGCGGTATCTTTGATTTCCGGATCGATCTGCAACACCTCTTCCAGGCGGTTCAGGCACGAACGCATCTTTGGCAGTGTCGCCACAATCGCCGCAGCCATAATCATATAACTCAGCGTCAGCACAAAGTACTCGATTGCCGCCGTGATCTGTCCGATCTGCATCCCGCCGGCAGCGGTAAACTGACCTCCCAGCCATACAATCGCCGCGATGCATAATCCCATCACCAGCCATACGACAGGATTCACCACGGCAAACATTCTGTTAAGCTTTACCATGGTCACCGCATATTCTTCATACGCCTTGCCTGACCGTTCTTCCTCATACTTCTCGTTGCCAAAGGCGCGGATCACGCGTGTGCCGGTGATCGTCTCGCGCACCATCTGGTTGATCCTGTCCATGCGGTATTGAATCTGACCTGCGAGGCGACCCGACGCCCTGAGCAGGAGAATCGCAAAAAGCAGAAAAGCCACAATACAGCCAACCAGCACCCACGCCATCACCGGATTGATCCGGAAAGTCAAAACCATCGAAGCCACCATCATGATGGGAGCCGGAACCACAAGCTGCAAAACCATACCAAACGTCGTCTGCATATTGGCAATGTCCGAGGTGCTGCGCGTCACCATAGAGGATACGCCGATCCTGTCAAATTCACCGATCGATAACTCCTGACTTTTGCGAACCAGCCGCTCGCGCATATCCCGTCCAAAAAGAGCGGCCAAATCCGCGGAGCTCCAGCTTCCCCATACCGCTACCCCCGCCGATATCAGCGCAACGATCAGCATCATTGAGCCAATCCGCAAAATCACGTTCATGTCGCCCGCCAATATTCCACGATCCACAATTCCCGCGATCAGGAACGGAATCAGCAGCGTTCCTATCGACTGGGCGATCAAAAGCAGCATGGTCAGCAGCACCTTTCCTTTGCGCTCACGCAAAAATAATGTTAAGTATTTCATATCCACCTCCAATATTTGGTATATCATCTTGCAAATCATTTAACTAAATGATAGGATAAACCATAAAGTAACTTTAATGTCAAGGCTTTTTTATGAAAATTTGGAGGAAATAATGAAACAGCAATCCCATATGCCAATTCGAGATTTTTCCCGCCTGACTGGAATCCGCAAAGAAAACCTGCGCTTTTATGACCAGATCGGTCTGCTTTCACCCGAGCTGCGGGCAGATAACGGATATCGCTATTATGCGTGGAGGCAGATAGAATCCGCGTTGCTCATCAGTGATCTGCGCGCGCTGGGCGTAGGCATCGAGGAAATAAAGCGGTATTCCACGCAGCGCTCGCCGCAAAAAATGCTCCGGCTGTTCGCAGATCAGGACGATCGCATTCAGGCGGAGATAGAGCGTCTGCGTGTCATACAGGAGCTGATGCAGATACGTACCAATATGGCAATCATGGCAATGGAACATCATGAAAACGACCTTTTTCTGGAAAAAAAAGAAAAGGAGCCCATCTTTTTGACCCCGCCCTTTGAAGCCGGCGTAAGCGAAGAAGAAGGCGTCCTTCAGGCCTATGATTACGCCATAGAGCAAGGCGTCAATCCAAGCTATCCATTCGGCGGCATCGTCGCCCAAAAGTCCCTGAAATCAGATGCTGCGCCGCCCATCTTCCAGTGCTATTTCAAAACCCGCAAAAAACACAATGCCTATAAGCCCGCGGGGCTTTATGCCGTAGCCTACGGCCGCTGTGAGCTCGGACAGTCCGGCGCGCTCTATTCCTGCCTGCTTTCCTTCCTCCAAAAAAAAGGACGCCGGATTGCCGGCGACGCTTATGAGGAATATCCGCTGGACGAACTTGCTGTTCACGAGGGGGAGCCCTATGTTGTGCGGATAGAAATTCGCGTGGACTGATTCACGCCTGTTTGTTTTTGATTGCCGTATGCGGAAAAACAGCCCTGTTCCATGGAACAGAGCTGTTTTTTGTTCCCAACGATTTTAAGAGCCCGCCTGTGGATCGCCATAATCGTCCATCCGGCCGCGCCGCACGGCAAGGTCTCTGTTGATTTCCTCCAAATCCTTGCTTAAATGAACAATATCGATCAAACAGGCGGTGGCAAACACCGCGACCGTAACACCCACGGTCACCCATGGCGATGTGGTGGCGAACCATCCGCAAAGATACCCGGTGAGCAGCATAACGCCCATCACAAATCCAAGCTCGGTCAATATCTCGATCACAAGGTATTCCGCCGCAATGCGGCGTATGCCCAGAATCCCCAAATGGATCGCAGCATTTGCCGCAACAGATGGCAAAATAGAGACAATTTTGACGCTGTCGTCTCCTGTCGCGATTCCAATGAATGTTATGATAATAATCGTAATTGCCGTGGTGGCAAGAAAATTTTTAAACCATTCTTTTACCATTCGTCCTATCTCTCTTTGATCGCCTTTTTCAAATCAGGTATAAACCGGCGCGATATTCCGATGCGCTCCCCATTGGCAAGCACCGCCTCCATGCGGCTGTTCCGCAGCGAGCGCACGCTTTGCAGAACGTTGATATTCAGCAGGCAGGATTTGCTGACCTGCACAAACCCATAGCGCAAAAACCGTTCCTGCAATTCATATAATCGGCTGTCCACACGGTAAACGTCTTTGCTGCAATAGGCAAATGTCTTTTTATCCACGCTTTCAAAGTAATAAATGTCGGGCACAGCTAAAGACCGTTCCGTCCCTTCGTCATAAGCCTGCAGCGTTTCTTCGCAGGAACGCACCGCGCGCACCAGCCTGCCCAGCATTTGATCTTTTTGCGCATAACGGATATGCACCATGATATCTTTTTGCGTCCCGTCCTGCTCCAGTTCCAGCCGCATTTACGCCTCCACGATTTAGGTTATCACCATTATATCACACAAGCTTGGCTCCTTTCGGTTTTTCTTCGTTGTTTGCTCCATTTGACATATGCAATCAGCACGATTGCAAACAGAAGAACCTGCGACACCGTAAGACGCAGCGTCAGGAAGGAATCATCACCCGATGAAGATGTGACATGCAGCAGGTTCACAATCGTATTGTTCACAAAATGCATCGCCATGGGCGCCCACAGACCGCCTGTCATTCTGGCCAGTAATCCCAGCTGAAATCCCATCAAGGACGACGTGAGCACATAAAAGGCTCCCGACGCAAACGCCCCGCCCGCAGACATCACGCCGTCCGCATAACTGCGTATGGGCAGCGCAATATGCCACAACCCAAACAGAATCGACGCGATGATGTTTGCGGCCATGAAAGAAACCTTTTGTTGCGCGAGCTTTGTGAAGAGTCCGCGGAACAGTCCCTCTTCCATGATCACATTCAGTATATTAAGCAGGATGCACAGGGAGACTGTGAAAAAGGTCGTATTTCCACGAACATTTCCATCCAGCGCGTAGGCCGAAACGTAAAACTCCAGAGCCGCCGCACCCCCTTGCGCGGATATGGCCATATATTCCGCAAAATATGCCGCCGCAAACACGCCCAACCCCAGCAAAAGCCCCGCCAGAGTTCCCTTCAAAGACCCTGCGCGTGTCAGCGAAATATCCTTCCAGCCATAGACCGCATAGCGCATTGCCAAAACCAGCAAAACGATCCCCGTCAGTTTCTGTATAAACGCTTCTCCAAGAGCGCTTTGGTCTGTACGCCATACCATGAGCTCCACCATGCGCACCGCATAGCAGATTGCGTATACGGCTAAAATCACCACGAAAAGTTTGATCGTTCGTTTCATTTTTTATCCTCCCATATCTGTTTTTGACCAGTATATCGGCGGCGGGATGCCGGTTCAATATGCGAGCCACCAAGCTGCAAATTTACGCGACCAAGCTGCAAAAAATCGCTTTCCATCCTCTTTGCTCACAAAAATACAGCCCACGCGTCACACATGGGCTGTACCTTGCTTTGTTTTTTTATCCCTGCCGCAGCCGTCCCGTTTCCGGTGGCAGTCTTTTGGGGATCGTTATCTCTTTGCCTGCTTTTTCACTTTCCACCACATCAACACAACTACAACGCCGGCCGAAGCGGCAAGCAAAACGAGATATCCCAGGAGATTCGTATTGTCTCCCGTTTTCCCTCCTGTTGTGGCAACCGCCGTTCCGCCGTTTTCTCCTGCCGCTCCTCCTGTATTTTCTTCCGGCGGCAAAGTTGGCGTTAGAGTCGTAGTCGGAGTGGGGCTTGGGGTTGGGGTCGGCATTTTCCGGTTCACAACGGTGATCTTCGCATTGTCCTGCTCCTGCTGTGCATCTCCCGGCTCATATTGCACACTGACCGTATGCGGTGTTTCATCGAGCACATATCCCTGCGGCGCTTCCACCTCGATCAGCCGGTATGTACCGGGATCAAGCCCGCTCACAACCGCGGTTCCCCCGTCCGCTGTTTCAAGGTCTGCGCGCACCATAGCTCCGGCAGCGTCCACAAGCTGAAACCGTGCGCTTCCAAGCTTGTTTCCGCTCTCATCCGTTTTGAGCAGGTCAAGCGTCCCGCCCCATCTTTTTGCGGATGCTTCCATTTCCACCGCTCCGGGTTCTCCTGCCGCCTCGCTCACAATCGTAAAGGGCAGCGTCTCCATCCCGTCCGCCGGCAGAAATCCTTGCGGCGCAGCGGTTTGTTTAAACATATACTCGCCCGGCGCGAGTCCGCCCACCTCTATGATCCCGTTCCTGTCCGTGGTATAGGTTCCATAGTTCCCCAAAAATAGCGTAAAGAATGTTCGCGTCTTAGGTAGCAGTTCAAATACAGCCCCCTTAAGTGGATTTCCCAACCCGTCTGTTTGCAGCAGGCGCACCTTCCCCTGATAATTGACCATCGGGTCTAGGGAAACGGTCTTTTGCGTTCCGTCGAGCGTAAAAAGCTTTGGCTGGGTATTTCTGATAAAACCGTCTGCCGCGACAGTTTCCAAAATACGGTAACTTCCGGTTGAAAGGCCTGCCATCGTCACAGATCCGTCCGCCGCGGAAACATACTCCGTGATGTCCGGCTGCGCGCCGCCGTCCGTGCGCGTGAGGCTGAATGCAACCCCCGCGAGCGGATTTCCCTGCTCGTCCGTTTTCACAAATCCAGCGGTCGCTTTGTCGTTTACAAAAGGCTGTCCGTTGTTGAGTTGCAGCTCTGCGGGCTGACTCGTCGCCGTTTGTGAAATGGCGAACGCAAACGGCGTTTGATCCAACACAAAGCCATCTGGCGCTTTATTTTCCATCAGAATATAATTTCCCGCATTCAGCGCCGACAGTCTGAGCGTTCCGCCCGCATCCGTTTCGTAAGCATCTCCAACCACCGCGCCGGTATCACTGTTTGTCAGCGTAAACACTGCGCCCGCAAGCGCATTGCCATCCTCGTCCTCTTTTTGCAGTACGGCGGAGGCCTGATAATCAACCAGCGTTCCTCCATCGATCGGATCATTATCCATGTCCCCAAGAGCAAGCGTAAATCCGAGCGGCGAAGGATTCACCAAATATCCATCAGGAGCCTGCGTCTGCACCGCGCTGTAAGTTCCCTCGTCAAGCCCTGTTGCGATGGCAATGCCGCCCGCATTCGTCGTGACGCCCGTGCGCACCGCATTCCCGCCATTGTCATAAATGGTAAATGCCGCACCCGCAAGCGGCTGTCCCAAAGCGTCCGTCACCGTAATGTCCACCGATCCGTTGGATAAATCATTGACCACAGGCGCGCCGGTCATTGCTATTCCCGTCTGCCCCGCTGCCTGCGTCGGTATGGTCACAGAAACCGTTCCGCTATATCCCACAGCCGGCCACCCGGGCGCGGCCTGCGTCTCGGTTGCGTTATACTGCCCGGGCGGCAGATGGTCAAACGTCACCGTGCCATCCCCTGCTGAAACCGCCGTAGCGCTGAGTTCCGGCGTTCCCGCATTGTTTATGAGCGTAAACGTCGCGCCCGGAAGCGGGAGCGTCACGGGTCTGCTGTCCGTTTTTACAAACGAGAAAGTCCCCTGATAGCTGTCCAGCGTAACGGCTGCCGCCAGCACCTGCGTCCCGCCGGCCATCACCACCTCAAATTGCGTCGGCTGCGTATTGAGGATAAATCCGCTTGGCGCGGCTACTTGGCGCAGCTCATAATTTCCGGGATCAAGCCCCGTCAGCACAAGATTGCTGCTCGCGTCAGAAACAATTCCTGACTGATTCAATGTCGCCGAAACGCCCGTGCCAGCATACAGGTTGTATTTCGCTTCAAGCCCTGCCGCAAGCGCCTGACCATTGCCCCGCACAGGAATAGTAATCCGGCTTTTGGAATTTGTCACCAAGACCTGCCCCGTCGTTGCCGTAACAGAAACAGGATACGTTCCGTTATAAAGCGCGTCGCTGATCGCATAGCCCGGAAGCGTGCTCAGCTCTTTCAAGTAGTAATTCCCTTGCACCGCGTTATTGAACGTAATAACGCCGTTCGCGTCCGTAGTGTATGTGCTGCCGACCTGGTTTCTGTTTTTATCAAACAACTGGAATGGAATGCCCGCCATCGCCGCGCCCGCATCATCCGTTTTTTTGATGGAAAACGATACCCTGCTGCCCACCAGTATCCCGCCCGCATTTGTTACGGTGATCGGTATGGTTTTTGACGCTGTGGAAACCAAAGCGGCAGATATGCCGCTCGAAACCTGTGCGGTGTTGCTCACGGTTTCGCCCGGAGCCATCGCAATCGACGCATTATAGTTGACGATATATACCTTAGGGCTGGTATAAGTGTCGGAAGAGCCCACCGGATACAAATTCGCCACAAGCTGCATCGTCCCGTTCGTTCCTGTGGGCGCATAATCAAAGCTGTAATCCCTGCCCGCGGCAAGCGGATGCTGCACATCCGGCGTTATGTTTCCGTTTTCATCCACCAGTCCCGGATACACCGCCAGCGTATCCGTCTGAATCGTCTGGTTTGCAGAGGGCGTACTCGTCACCTGCAGCGCGGTAAGCGCCGACTGGCTGGGATTGACGAGGATACTCCAGTGGGCGTAGCCGTCCGTCCCCTGATTGCCGGACATCTCAATCGCCTTCCCGCCGTGTTTGATGTTCACCGTCGCGTCAAACTCCTCTGTCGTCGAATAATCATTGCGAAACGTCGCCGCATTGGTGTATTGTCCCAATATCGAATAATTGCCATTGCCGTCCGGCACATTCAGCTTGGTTTTATATTCCACCCAATATTTCACCGGCGGCGGCTGATTTGAGATAAACTGAACATTCAGCGTGGGACTTGCGTCGCCCGCCGCGGGCTCCGCAATCGTCACCTCGCCGTAGTTGATTTCTCCGCCGCGCAGGGCGTAAGCATAATCCGGATTTCCATGGGTTTGATCTATTGTGTAATTGTAAACCCTCGTGGAATGAGGCACAAAGTATTGCCACGCATCCGGGTTCGTGCCCGCCGGATTCACAATTGGATCGCTGATCGAGGCGTTTTTGAGGCCCGTATTCGCGTAGTTCACCAGCACCACCCATGTGATCTCTCCTGTCACGGCATTATAGCTTCCATATTTTGCGCCATTCTCCCGCTCTATTATGGTGGCGTCGTATTCGGCATAGGCCCGCGTGGTATTGGTCCCGTTCCACGTCGCGTCCGCCGTGCCGGCAAACACAGTGCTCGTGGTGCTTGCCGAATAATCTGTCCGGTAGGTGATTTGCAGCGTGCGGGCCGTGGGATTATAATCGTTTACAAAATCAAGCGTAAGCGTATTCGTCGTGGTATTGTAATCAAACGTATAATCCGTACCCTCTGTAAGCTTCCTATTCTCATCCGTATTCCATACCTCAAGCGACCCGCCGATATAAACATGCTCACCGGAAAGCACATCCGTCACTTCAAGATCATTCATTGTATAATCGTTTGTGTTTACGTCGATTGCCCACGACAAAATCGAATCCTGCAAATTCACATTCGTGATCCATTTTCCAATCACCTGCTGCCAGACATACGTTGTGTTTGTGGACGTTATCGGCACGCCGCTATCGTCCGCTGCGCTGGCAGTCGTGGATTTGTTAAAGTTCTGCTTCACAATATCCGCCGCGTAGGTCTGGTAAACAATATCATAAGCCGAATTAATCGGATTTTTAAACGTAATCGTAAACGTTCCGTCCTGATCATCCACCAGCTCGTAGTCCGAAGCGCCAAGAGGCGTATCCGCGCGCACCGGCGTGTCGTCCACCATGCTGACGGGGTAAACCGCAACCGATCCCGCATTCAGCGCAAGCGGATTTCCGTCCGTTGGCGTGGGGTCGTAAACCACCTCAACCATCGGCGCGGCAATCTCTTCCTGCTGATAATTATAACGCAGCAGCCACCCAAAGGTCGCGGTAAACGGGATGACTTGCGGCGCGTCTGGCGGCGCGGGCGCGAGATAGCCCGCCGTGTTGGAAAGCTCCACGAGAGAATAAAAGGTTTTCGATACGGTAATCTGTACGCTCACCGATGTTGACAGCTCGCTTGCCGAGAGCGTTGCCACATTGACAAAATCCAGCTTTCCGCCGATCCCCGGCACAAAAGAAGGATCCACCGTCGTTGTATACACCAGTTGATATGCCGTGCTGACGGGATTTTGAAAACTGACGTTTCCATTCCCATCGGCGCTATAGATGCCATCTGCGGGGTTAACCAATGCCGCGCTGCCCACCACAGGATTTCCATAAACATCCACGTCAACGCCATACACCTGCACAGGCTCCGTTCCTGCGTCATAGACCAGCGAAGACGGCCAGCGCTGCGTGAGCTGCGCGTTGGTCAGTGTGTCCAGTCCGGTGTTCATGGTTACCGTCCAGATGAGGTTATCCCCATGCACCACTCCGCTCATCTTTAGCGGACTGCTCACCTGCGGTTTCAGCGTGAATTGTGCGCTCAGACCGTTTTCACCGGAAAGCACGAGCGTTTGCACTCCCGGCGCAAGTCCGGCGGACGTGCTGAATTTTGCCTTAAAAAAGAGACTCCCTGTAAGTCCGCTGCTGCTCTGCGCCGCGCTTGTAAAAGTAATGCGCACCACATTGTTCGTGCCCACAGAAAAAGAGCCGTATTGCACGGGCGACGCACTGTTATCATAAAGCGCGACATTGTTGATCGCGTAAGGCACCGATACCATATCAGGAAGAGTGATCTCATAATAGTCCCCGTTTTGTATCTGTGTCGTTACCTCCTGCGGAATGCCGAGGTCAAATTGAAATCCGATCGACGAACTGATCGTGGGATTTGTGATGGCGTTTCCCAGAGAATCCTGAAAGCTGAGCAGCATATTGCTCACGATGCTGCCGTTTCCTCCCGGAAAATAGGTGCGGATATCCGCAGGGGCGGCCTGTACTGCCGCATTTGGCTCCATGGCAAAAAGCGCATTTTGCGGCGCGGGTATCTTTTCTTCCGTCTGCTCCGGCGTGGGCGAAGAGTCTGGCGTTTCCATCGGCGTTGCTTCGTTAAAGAGGAGTGCTTCCTCCTGCGTCCGAAAACCGGTATCGATATCCTGCAATTTTGCGCTTGAAGCCGTTCCCGTTGCCGTAACAATCAACGGAATCCGCAGTTCCGTCATATGTTCCGCCTGTATGCGGATCGTTGCGCGCGCGGGGGAAACCACCTGCAACGCATAGCTGCCGTCCGCCGAAAGAAAAATATCCTCTTTAAAATCTCCCAACTGGTTTTGCGAAGACTCCTGAAAACTCCATTCGGCATCTTGCAAAACCACAGCAAATGAGCGGTTTGCTTCCAGCGCAATGTCTGATTTCACTTCCAAAAAAGGCACTTCATCCATGCTCTGCGCACTGGAAAAATCATATCCCTGCGACTGATGAAATACCCTGCCTATGTTCCCTGTAACAGTCCCCGCCTGCGCTTCTTGTGTATCGTCCGCGGGCGTGCTCGCTTCCGGCTGGGAAGGCTGCGGCGTTTGCGTTGCATCCGCCGTCTCTTCCGGCTGGATCATTTCATTCGGCCCGCCGCTTTGAATCGCTCCGGCCTCCTGCGTTGGCGCAGGCGGCAAACTCCCTGAAGTTCCATCCCCCGCCAAACTTGCCACAGGGATGAGCGCGAGAATCAATGCAACCGCCAGCAGGATACATACAATTTTCTTTTTCATTTTGATTTCTCCTCAGGATGATTCACCAAAAGCGTTTGGCGTTGTTACATAAAATATTATTCTATTTATAATATCGTTTGCATAAATAAAAACCGAAATCGTTGCAAAAAACACCGCGGATTCATACAAAATTCCTTCTCCGCGACACAAGTCGGCTGGCTCACGCTTCTTTTTCTACCGATACATCCGTGTCAATTTTGGTGCGGGCAGAACTATAATCATTTCTTCCCTCCATCCGTTCGGCATTAAAAAATAGGAAGGTATTCTTTCCCGCCGCCTTTGATTGATAGAGCGCCCTATCTGCATTTTGATAGAGCGTATCAAAGTCCACACTATTTTCCGGGCACAGCGAAATGCCCACGCTCGCCGAAATATTGACAGAAATTCCATTTTCCGTGTAAGTTTTCCGGAAAAGCCTGCATATTTTTTCCGCCTTTTCCTTGACGAGCCTTGAATCGCTAAAATTCTTCAGGAATACAAAAAACTCATCCCCGCCGATCCGCCCTACAATATCGTCGGAACGAAACATGGATTTTAAGCTGTGCGCGAGCCGCGCAAGGGCAAGATCGCCATAATAATGTCCAAGTTTATCATTGACGCTTTTAAAATCATCCACATCGATGATCATCAGCGCGCTTTGATTATCGGAAGCCCTGCGCGCCTTTAGCGTTTTCTTGATCAAATATTCTGTCGTCGCTTTGTTGTAAAGCCCCGTAAGCTGGTCTATTTCCGCCCTGTCGGAAAGCTCCTTTATTTTCAGGCGCTGTTTTGTAATATCCGTCATTTTTCCCACAGACCGGATGGGCGTATCCCGTTCGTCCAGAATCACATTATAATGGCATAAATACCAGGCGTCCTCACCGTTGGGCAGCTTCAGGTGAATTTCCTCCCGCATCACATTTTCACCGCTGCTCATATCATCTCTTTTATACAAATGCGTGTTTTTTTCAGTGATGATTCCCTTTTCGATTAATGACTGCGGATAGTTTTGCACAACTTCATCGATTCCAAACCTGTCTGCGAAATTTTTCGAAAATCTCACCTCGGAGTTGAGAATATCGCCGTCGAAAAAAGCATCGTCTGTAAATGACGCGATCAAATTGCTGAATTCCTGCTCTTTTTGCAGCTGCTCCATCAATTCCACGTGCTGGGAAATATCAACGATCACCGTGTTAATCCTGTCGATCCCGTCTTCCGATGTACACAGCCGACCGCTGAACTGCGCCCATATGTAGTCATGGCGTTTGTGTGCAAGCTTTGCTTTCACGCAAAAAAATCCGGTCTGCATCCACTGCGCTCTCGCCGAAGAAAGCGCCTGCTGCGCGTCGTCAGGATGCAGCGTGCGCATACCGATGTTTTTGAACCTTTGGGTATGCTCCTCGCGTGTATATCCAACAAGCTCATAATATCCGTCGTTTGCGAATTCTATGGTAAAATCATCATCCGCGCGGGCGATAATAATCCCCCCCGGAATCAAAGAAATCAGCTCCTGCATCCTGCGTTGCTCATCAATCGCACTTTCCCTTTTGAGATCCTCCTCAATGTTTTCAAGAATTCCAACCGCCCGGTATGGCTTTCCTTTTTTATCATTGATAACGATCACCGAAAGCTTGCACCAGTTATAAACGCCTTGTGCATCCGCCACGCGAAACCGCGCATCCGTCACATCCCTGCCTTGTGTGATCGCCCTAAACACGCCGGAAAATGTCTCACTGTCATCCGGGTGCACCGCTTTTGCGTCGAGCGCTTCCCTGTCCGTATGGCGCGTGACCGGTTTCCTGCCAAACATTGCCTCGAAGTTTGACATGGATGAAATTTTTTGCATGGAATAGTCCCATTTGATGATGACCTTGTCCGCCTGCCGCGCAAGCGCCTTAAAGCAGGTTTCAACGCATGCCTCATCGAGTACATTGTTTCGTTTCCCCACATGGGAAACAATCTGGTTTTTAACGCGCGCCCTGACAATTGCATGCCTGAGCGGCTTGAAAATATAATCAGCAGCGCCAAGTTCAAATCCTTTTTCCTCCCGTTCCAGATCGTCCGGGTCTGCCAAAAAAACAACGGGTATTTCGTAAAGCATGCGATCGGCTTTTATCTCTGCCAGCATTTCAAAACCATCTTTTTTTGGCATCGCAATATCGAGCAGAATCAGAGAGGGCAAAATCTCCTTCAGATGGCTTACAATATGACTTCCGTCCAAAAATGTATATACGTCATATTCTTCCCTTAAAATACCGCTTAATTCCTCGAGTATGGATTTGCTTGCATCAACAGCAACAATTCTTTCTTTGACTGGTATAGACTGCTTCATTTTTGCCTACCTCCCGTTAATCTTAGTGTGATAAACAGCCTGTAAACGCCCCGATCCTTGCCGCGCCGTTTCCTTTTGCTGTATTGCCGCCATTACTGTTCCGATTTCTTTTTCAGCCTGTCCTTAAATTCCTCTGCCGGCATTGGCTTTGCATATAGAAATCCCTGAGCCGTGTCGCATTTCAGTTCGCGCAGAAACTCCGCCTGCTCGCGCGTTTCCACGCCCTCGGCAACCACAGACATGTTGAGCCCCTTTGCAAGACTGATGATGTTGGACATCAAAAACCGCCCTCTTTCACTGTTTTCAATTTCCGCAAGAAACATCCTGTCAATTTTGAGCACGTCCGCGTGCAGGTCTTTGAGCATGTTCAAGGAAGAATATCCGCTTCCGAAATCGTCAATGCAAATCAGAATTCCACGTTCATGCAGCGCGGATATGATCTTAACCAGTCCCTCGATATTTTCGTGAATCAGCGTCTCCAATAGCTCGATTTCAATGAGCTTGGGCGGCAAATCATATCTCTGTATGATTGCGCTTAGCTTCTGCACATAATCCTTGTCATAAACCAGCGGTTTTGACTGGTTGACCGAAACGGGCACCGGTTTTAACCCTTCGTCAAGCCAGCTTCGCTGCAAGCGGCAAACCTCCTGCATCATAAACAGATCAAGACTCACAACAAATCCATTTTTTTCAAACACAGGGATAAACTCGCCCGGCGATATCACCCTGCCGTCCTTCACCCAACGCACCAGCGCCTCTGCGCCTTCCATCTCGCCGCTTTGAAGGCCATATTTTGGCTGCAGATAAACTTCAAATTCTCCATTCGCAAGAGCGCTGCGCATCTCGTTTTCAATTGTTTTAATGCGCACCGCGTCGTCGCGTATCCGCTCATTATAAAAAGCAAATTTAATGTCTTTTGGCATCAGCTTGGCTTTGCGGTGTGCCATTGCGGTGCGGTCGATAATTTTATCGATATCCGTTTCCCCCTGCGGCACTTTATATACGCCCACCGTAAAGTTTACGGTATATCCTTTTCCTGTTTTGCTGATACGGCGGTTAAACTCCTCATAAAAAGCCGTTCCTTTTTTCACGATCTCATCATCAGATTCATTTTTGATGAGCCACAAAAAATTATCATTCACAATCCGTCCATAAATGTCTTCTTGGGAAACGGTTTTGGCAATTGCCTGATCCATATTCAGCAGCACATCGTCGCCTTCTACATAGCCATACATATCATTGATCAATTTAAAATTATCGATGTCAATGCGCAGCATATAAAACCCTTCCCCGCCATGTCGTTCCAACTCCTGCGCTGCCAGTAATTTAAATTTATTCAGATTGTTGCCCCCTGTCACAGGGTCAACATACGCAAGCCGTTCAAGGTTACGGCGGTTTCTTTGATTTTGCACCGCAATTAATACAATCAACGCACCCAAAATAATCACTGTCAGCACAACGCTTAAAAGATTGCGCTGAGCGAGCCTGTCGGTGTTTTCAAAGATCACCGCCTGGGGCACGACAGACACCACGTACCAGTCATTGACTCCTATTTTGCTGAATGCGGCAACCCTCTGTACATTCCCCCTGCTGTATTCGATAAACCCGCTTTTCCCCTGCTGCATATCGCTTTGCATTTGCTGTATTTTCTGTTCTTCCACACCATTTTGCCGCATTTCGTCAAAAAGATTTGAAAATTCCACAAAGCTGTTTTTATGCGTTGTATATACCACAGGCGCGCCGCTTTCTTTGATAATGTAAGAAAAGCTTTCCCCTCCAAATTCGCTTGTGCTCAGGATGTCTGAAAACTCTTTCGTATCCGTCACCGCGATCAAAACGCCCTTAAGCGTATTGTCATGATAGACCGGCGCCGCATAAACATAGATGGATTCTCCATCCACCTTATCCTGCAGCCGGTCCGATACATTCGCCGCCCCGGCCAGCGCCCTTTGATAATATTCACGGTCAAGCACATTAAAAACCGCTCCGTCTGTGGCAATGGCATTTCCATCCAACGGCACAAAGGCAATACGCTTAAACGAAGACCGTTCACTTTCGGTTTCCAAAATCTTGATCGCAGATTCAACTGAAAAATCCTGCTGCCCTCCGATGATGTTAGCAATCGTTTCCACTTTATCCAGCTCCATCTGCACCATATTTTTGATCACATTTGCCTTCTGGGTGGAAATTTCTTCGAGATATTCACGATTTTGTGTGTCAACATCTGCCGCCGTACTGTTGATCAGATACATTCCGACCAGAATCAGCGCCAGCAATGCCGATATGGATAAAACAAGAAGCGTCACCCACTTTGGAATTCTTTTTTTCTGCACGTATGCCTTCTCCTTCGCATTTCGCGTGTCTATGCCATTGGGCCGTTCCTCTTCCTGCCCCGAACTCCTTCTAAAAACCCCTTTATTATTTTTCACGGTTTCACCGCTGTGCAAAACATTAAATTCTTCGTCCCGTTCCCATAATAGAGACAAGGATGGGAACAAAAGAAAAAGACCCGCCTGACGCAAGTCTTTTTGCCGTGTTTTTCTCCGGCCAACAGAAAGCCTTTTGAAAGTCATGTCTCCCGCAGCAAACCCTCCAGTTTATTTGCCACCCATCCATTGTCCTTGTATTCATCCGGAATATTTTTCGCCCACTCGGTTTCATTGATTAAAATTGTGTTTTTGATCAGCTCCAGCTCCTCTATGTATTTCAAAACCTTCTGGTAAGCGATAAAATAATGGTTTCTCATTGTACGGCTGCTGTAATTGTCCTGATTGAACGAGCTGGTGAGTCTTAAAAAGCCCATACAGTAATTCTTGGAATTTCGAAGAATTTGTATGGTGTCCTGAATATGCCTCGCCACCATGCCGTGCGTCATATACATTTTCCTTCCCACAATGCCTGTCAGCTCCACAAAATAGTATCGATCCAGCGTCAACACCTCTTTGATTCGTTCATAACAGCACATATGACGCATCAAAGGAGTATCACTCTCTTTTTGCATGCTGGCGGCATGCGCATCATAAAACTGCAATATCCTTTTGCGTTCCCTGCCCAAAACCTTGTTTACATAGAGTACCTCATCCAGCAAACCGCGGCTCATGGTAATAAACGATAAAGCCGGCGTATAAAGATAGGATAGCTCGTCAGCCTCTTCCGCCCTGCATATTTTTTCAAATATCTCATAACGCTTTGGATTGTCCCTTACCACCATGCAGGGGCTGCACTTTTCAAGGCGCTTTTTTGCCTTTTGACTTGCGGAGGAAAGCGACAACGGATCACGCAAAACAATGGAATACATTTCGCCGTTTTCCATTCTGCTCCCATAAATCACCGTCCGGTTCCAGATCATATACTGGGATTCGGTTCCGCTCAGTTCAAAATCAAAGGTGCTGTAATGAAGATGACAATTTTCATAGGGAAGAAATCCCTGGGTCAAATTCGCAAATTTTGCATATGCCTGAAAATGATGGGTATCGCACACAAATATCACGTCATGATGGTGGTCAAGCAGCGTCGCGACCTGTTTTTTAAAAAGCTCCGCATAGGAGTCACAATCGAAAATCCATTCAAAGAGTTCAACGTCAAATAGCAGAATCTCTTCTTTTTGATCCGAACTCAGCGCATCGCCAAGCAAATCCATAATAACCTGAAAGCGTCCCTGCATCGTTTTAAATACCGGAACACTACTGTAATACACGCTGTTTTCCGCCTCATTGATCAGGCAATATGCGTTTGACGGAATATCGATTGAAGCTAAAAAGCGGTCAAGGCAGCTTTGCAAATAAGCATCGGTTACAGCAATATCAGGATAAATATTCGAAAAAAACTTGTTGAGAATGCGTCCGCCTTTTTTTTCGTTTTCTTCTATGATATACTTCACAACAAGTTCATAATACTTTGAATCCAGATCAAATTTCCGCGTCCCCAACACCCATTTATTCACAAGCGTCCGGTCGACATGGATTACAGATGCAAGCGTGGTGCTGGATATCTTAAGCAATTTCAATAGATACCCCAACGGTTTGGTCCTGTTTTTCAGCATAAAGCCACCTTTTCTCTTCTTTTTTCTTGTACTATTGCCTGCGCTGTCGCGGCCTTTTTTCAGGAACTTTTTTGGCTATACCATAGAATAACCATTTTTCATGTCATAAAACGCCTCGCCGAATAAATTATCTATCAAATCAAAAAAAACTTGCCGAAAACAGCAAGTCTTTTCACTCCATCTATAAAATTGTATGCTCTTTCAGTCCTCTTTTGTTTGTTGCAGCAGGTTAAGCTTATTACGCACCTGCCTGATTTTCTCCTCCAGCTTCCGCTCCCCAATCTGTTCTTTCTGGCTTTCCAAAAGCTTTTCCAGCAAGTCGATCAGTCGGCCAAAATCCTGCTCGCGCTGACGCTCCATCTGTACTTCCTTTTCCCTGTCAATGATGATTCCCACTACATATTCCGCGTCTTCGCCCTCTGCGCAAAGCGGCACTCCATACATATCAAATATTTTATGCCCGCTTTTCGCATCTGCTTCGCGCCGCGCGCATTCTATCGTTTTGCTGCTCAAAGCGAGGATAATCGGACAGCCCTCGCAAAGCCCGTCCGCAATTGCGCCCGTTTTATGGCAAACCGCCCCGATCGCGTCTTCTTTTTTAATTCCCATATACGCAAGGTAGTAATCGCTCGCGTAAAGAACTTTCTGCTCTTTGTCCATCAATATATATCCGCATGGCGTATGCCTGAATATCTCATGCATCAAATGGTTTAGATCAATCTCGCTTTTAACCCCGCCTGATTCTTCCTGTGCCTGCCCATCCGCTTCCCTGCTGAACAACACGCGCTCCACCCGCTCCATTTTCTTTTTTCCGGCATGCTCGTAGGGCGTGTCAGATAAGTTATCAAAATCCATCCCCAGGAACCGCGCAACAAGTTCCGCATCAAGCTGTGTGCCCGCAACCCGCCTCAACTCTTCAAAGGCGGCCTCCCTGCTTTGCGCCTTCCGGTAAGAGCGGTTTGTTGTGATTGCGTCATAGGTGTCCGCCACACCGATAATCCTCGCGCCCACCGGAATCTGCTCCCCTTTCAGGCCGTCCGGATAACCCGTCCCGTCCACACGCTCATGGTGGTGCATCGTAATGCGCCCTATTTCAGAAAAACTGGTCAGGCCCTCCAGCATTTGGCAGGCGGCGGCAGGATGCTGCCTGATCACATCAAATTCCTCCGGCGTGAGCTTTCCCCGCTTATTGATGATGGCCTCCGGCACGCGTATCTTCCCAATGTCATGCAGGCTTGCCGCGACAGAAATCTCAAAAACCTCTTCGGATGGCAGTCCCATTTCCTGCGCAAGATTCATGGCCAGCATCCTCACATGCTCGGAATGCTCGGCAGTATAATGGTCTTTTGCATCCAGCAGGGAAGACAGCACTGCGAGAATTTTCCCATAGTCGTCACGGCGCCGCTCACGGGCCGTCATCTCTTCGGTGCGGTCAATCATCATTTCCAGAATATACTCCACTTCGCCCGCACTGTTCTTTTGCAGCGGAAAGGCATAGTCGTCCAAAAAACGTACGGTCCCGTCCGCTAAAATATCCTTGCGCCGCAAAAATGTCTTGATCCCCGTCCTGATCGCTCCTGCCACCGCACATTTCTCACACTGTCTTCCTCCGTTCGAAATGTTGTAGCATTTATCGCCAATGGTTTGATTGATATCGAGCTTGCGCAGTTTGGCAAAACTCTTGTTGATATAGTGGATACGGTAATCCCTGTCCAAAATAATATAGGCGATGGGCGTATGGTCTATCAGTAACTTGATTCGTTCCAATTGCGAACGAAATTGAAATATTTCTCCCATTTGCAGCGAGTTCCTTTCGATATGCTCCGCGCTTCTCTGTCCTTCCCCAAAGAATAACCGGCTAAATCAATCAAATTTTTGAAAATGTTTTGTTATCATAGTATCGTTTTTTTTCGAGTAACACAAGAAAAATCCACTCGTATCACGTCTGCCAAATATTAAAAAAAATCCGCCGTGATTTCTTGCAGCGGATTTTTCATTCTGAGCGCATTGCGGATTTTTCGTTTTTCACAATCAGGAATGCTCCGCGCTTTTCATAAAGTCCAAAATGGGCGCAATCTGTTCTTCGCTTACAAAAGCTATATCCTTTCCAAAACACTCTAGAAATTGCCGTTCCTCTTCCGAGCGCTCTTGCTCCGGCTTTTTTTCGATCATCATTTTTGGCACGCGCATCATCATCTTATGAAGCCCGCTCATCCTGCTGAATGCCTGATCACCCCGTAAGGCAAACACCTGAAATTTTCCCTCCCACGCGGCGGGGATATTCCGCTTCGCCACCTGCTCATAAATCTCTTTTTGCTGGGGATTCGTTGTCCCCACCATAAACAGCGCCAATGTTTTCTGCGCAGCGGGATCAAGCTTTGCCAAAAATTTTTTGAATCCGTTGATTCCGCTTGCGTAAAGCCCGCCCCCATAAATAACCGTCTGATAACCTGATAATTTCTGCCTGCTCACGTTCTTCAGCTTTTCGGCGGGGCAATTAAGCGCCTGCGCAATCCATTTTGCGTATTGCTCCGTACTGCCGTACTGAGATTGATATACCACAATTGTATTCATTTCAACTCCTCCTGTTATGATACTCTTCTATCGTTTTTCATCCCATTTTCTCTTGCATCCCGCAAAGGTTTCCTATCATTTTCACAATCACTCCGGCAGCAGCTCTGCTCTCCTTTTCGTCAACGCCCGCAAACAGCTCTTTAAAAAAACCTTTCGCATTGGCAGCCATCCTGTCGAGAAGCTGCCGTCCCCGCTCCGTCATCTCCACAATGCGACTGCGTTGATCCTGCGGATTGTTTTTTAAGACGACACACCCCTGCCTGTTTAGCGCCTCCAGCATTTTTGTCACGTTCTGCCGCGTCGTATCCGTCTCTTCCGCCAGAGAGGTGATCGTAGGAGCCGGATTTTCCGGCATATCCTGCAGTGTCCGAAGCAAAAACCACTGCTTTGTGGAAAGCCCCTCCACCTTCTTATCCGCAACCAGTTGTAGTTTGTTGGCTAGTATAAAGCTGCCGCCAAATAAAATGTATTGATCATTTTTCGGTATTTTCATCAAATTCCTCCCGCAATCGAAAAATACGCAACCTATTGCGCTTATTATATGCAATAGGTTGCGTATTGTCAAGTTGTTTCCAATATCAACGAAATCGACTATGCTTTTTAAGGATTCAGCATCGCCCCAAACGGTTTTTGCCAGCTGCGCTTTGCAATGGCCATAACCGCCAGCAGAATAAATACCCAGGACGCATTGCTCACAATCATGGAAAACGGATTGAGCTGCAAAAGAAGCATCGCCTGATCGTGAATCGTCCACAGCATCGCCAATATCAGCGTCCATCCCAGCGCAACCCAGTTGTTTTTCAGCATCGCGCTGGCAGAAATCGTCGCGAAAATAAACAGCAAAACCATTTCATTGCTGGAGCCTGAGCCAATGGACGTAACCGCCGTTCCAAGATCAACCGCCGCCGCCCAGCCTGCCAGCGCGCCGATCAGCGCAATCAGCCCATAAATCCAGAAAAACTTCATTTTTCCGTGAACAGGCTCTCTGTCTTTTGCAAATCCACCTGTCTTCCATAAAAGAAAAATTGCAATTCCCACTGCCGCGCAAAGCGCCAAAACAGCGGCTGCAATCCTCATTTGCGCCCATTGCTCGCTCAGCGCAATCACCCTGTTATCACTGGCCCACATCGCGATCCCATAGGTTAACATCGCGCTTGCAATCGTGACGAAAATCGCCGGCATACGCAGCACCATAATAAACAGCCCGTTCAAAAGGCCGACCGCACAACAAACGGCCAGCGCAAGCAAAAGCCCTGCGCCCGCATTGTTTGCAGATTCATTCATGGCAAATATCATCGCCGATAACGCCATCATTCCGCCGACCGAAAGGTCAAGCCCTCCCGTCCGCGTGGATACCATCGCAGCGACAGCCATTGCGCCCACCATGCAAAACTGCTGCATGACGTTTACAACGCTCCCCGTCGCAAACCCCTGCGATCCCACCGCAAATAAAATCGTCGTCACGGTAGAAAGAACTGCCAGCGCCGTGAAAGCCAGCCAGTTATCCAGAAAAAAAAGACCCCTCTGCAGCCTTTGCTCGTAATTAATACCTGATTTATATGGAATCTCTTTTTTCATTTTCCGCCAGCTCCCTTTTTGATAGTATTTCCGTCTTCGCGCGCTTCTTTGCCGCATTTAATCTCATCCATTTCATTTGGATTTTTGCAATTCCGGCAACGATGCAAGTCATTTTGGAACCGCAAATTGCGTTCCCCAAATAACGGTCGCGGCTTGATCGACAGCCTGAAATAAACACTGTTGTTCATTATACCGTTCCTTTCCGGCTCTTACAATCATTTTGATCCCCAAAATCCTGTTTTATTCAAAATTCGCGTCCGCCGTGCGCGGCTTTCTGCTCCTTTTACCCTCTGCGCCGCATACAAAAAAAAGACTGCCGCAAACTCTTTTTGTTTACGGCAGTCTTTTAAATCCGACAGTTTTATTTTTTGACGACTGGTAACCAAACCTCGCAGCGGTAATCCGGCGACTGCATATCTCCGTCGCAGTATACCTCAATATTGACTCCCATTCCAAATTTATAGCCGGAAGACGGCAACCATTCCGTAAGAATCCTGTTCTGCAATTCCTGAATTGCGTTTGGCATTGGGCCTGTGCAGGAAAATATCGCCCATGTCGCCGCCGGAATAACCAGCTCTTCCATCCCCTGTGGAACGCTTGCATCCGTCGCCACCGCCACATAATAATCAAATTCATTCTGTGTTATGTCGTCGTTATAATTAACGCCCAACATCCCTTCCGGCTGTGCGTTGATGAGCGGAACCAGCCTGGAAATAATCCCCTGCGCGCTGCATTTGCCCCAGAATTCAGGGATCTCCCGACTGCAAATTCCGTCTTCCATGGTGGACCGCAGCTTTATTCCCACCACCCTGATCGCTTCTTGCTCCATAATTTTATATTCCATTTCCATTGCTCCTTTGATTGATATTTGAAAGGAAATCGCAGGATACGCTTTCACTGCCCCGCCCGTAGCGCGCAGTTCTGTCGGCGACATTTTATGCATTTTTTGAAACGCGCGGTTAAACGCCGTCGGCGAATTGTAGCCATATTTCAGCGCAAGGTCTATCACCTTGATCTCACTGTTTTTCAATTCAAACGCAGCTTTCGCCAGTCTGCGCCGCCGGATATACTCAGAGAGCGGCATGTTGGCCATCACCAGAAAAATTCGCTGGAAATGGAAGACAGAACAACATACGCAGTCTGCAGCCTGCTTTAAATCGATCTCTCCGTCAAGGTGCTTCTCTATGTAGGCAATTGCCTTGTTCATTCCATCCAGCCATTCCATATCCTTGTGTTCCTTTCCTGATCAATCTTATCAGAAAAGTATTCGCCGCGCCTCTCTTTTCCCATCAAAAAATGAGAGCCTCCTTTGTTTTTTTAGGTTCTTCCTGTTGCTTGCCTGCCGGTCAAATGGAATCATAAAAACAAAAATTGTCCTTTCCTTTTGCTTTTGTGGCATACAACGCCTTATCCGCGCATTCATAAAGCGCTTCAAATGTCAAAGCGTCGTGCGGGCAAAGCGCGATGCCAATGCTAACCGAAGCTTCGACCGATATTTCATTGATACGGTAAGTCTTGTGAAACAGCTTGCAAATATCTTTGGCTTTTTTTTTCAAAACCCGAACCGAGCTGTAGTTTTTCACAAACACAAAAAACTCGTCTCCCCCAATCCTGCCCAAAACGTCATCCGCGCGAAAAAGAACGGCTAGCTTTTCTGAAAAATCCTTGAGCACGATGTCTCCCTGCATATGCCCCAGTTTATCATTGATTTCTTTAAAATTATCCGCATCGATAATCATCAATGCATGCCTGTCGTCATTGAAACGGCGCATTTTTAGAGTCTCTTTGATCAGGGTTTCCGTCGCAACCTTATTATATAGCCCTGTCAGCGGATCTTTTTCCGTTTTCCGCAATAGCTCGGATACTTCTTCCTTATATTTGGTGATATCCGTTAATTTCCCCACCACGCGAACCGGCGTGCCCGACTGATCAAATAAAATTCTGTACCTGTTGGAAAAGTAGCCAATCGTGCCATCCGGAGCCCGAAAACGCAATTCCGCGCTGTCTTCGTCATACCGTCCTTGGTTTGCTTCTTCCACCATCCTGCGAAACGCCGGCGCATCCTCATCCATGATCATTGCCGATCCTAAAAGCAGCGACTCCGGAAAATTTTCATGATAATCACAAATGCCAAACCGCTCTGCAAAGTTAAGGGAGTAGCGAATCGAGCGTTTTTGGATATCGTAGTCAAAAAGAGTATCATCTGTCAGCTCAAACGCCGTTTTCATCAGTTCCTGTTCGTTTTGCAGATTCTCAAGCAAAAAAATGTAATCGCTGATATCCACAATCACAATATAAATCTTTGCTTCGCCGTCCGCGCCCATGCTGAGCCGTCCTGAAAAATGCACCCAAATATATCCCTTGGTCTTGTGGGAAAGCCTTGCCCTCACATGGAACGCGCCCGTTTTTTCGATTTGCTGCCTGGCAGCCTGCCCTGCGGCCTGCGCATCATCGGGATGCAGCGAATCGAGTCCGATTCCCTTGAATTTTTCCTCATGCTCCTGCGGGGTATATTCCATTAGTTCATAAATACCGGCGTTTAAATATAAAATCGTAAAATTCTCATCTGCCTTTGTTACCACGAGCCCCACCGGCGCGGTATCAATCATTTGCTCATATTCTGATAGTTTCTGTTGTAATTCCAATATCATTTCCTGTTTTTTGCGTTCCATTTTGCCCTCGCCCTCTATTCTGTTTCCTGCTCCGCACTTTTTTTGTCCAGCTTTTTTTCGAATTCCGCTTCGGGCATGGGTTTTGCATAATAATATCCCTGAACCTCGTCGCAGCCAAGCTCCCTTAAAAGTACGATGTGCTCCTTTTTTTCTACGCCTTCAGCCACGGTTTTGATTCCCAGCCGTTTTGCCATATCGATCACGCTAAGCAGGACGGATTTTGTCCGCTCTTTATTTTCGGCGGAAATAAAGAACCCTCTGTCTATTTTGATCGTGTCTACCGGAATATTCTTGAGCAGGCCAAGCGAACTGTAGCCCGTGCCAAAATCATCCATCGAAAGGGTGAATCCGTGCTCGTGAATGTCTTTGAGCGTAGCAAACAAAATTTTTTCATTGTCCAGTATTGCCGTTTCCGTGAGTTCTATTTCCAGCAAATGATGGGAGACCCCATAGCGGTCCGCAATTTCACAAAGAGAGGCTACAAAATCATTGTTTGCCAGATGCAGCCGCGAAAAATTCACCGAAACCGGAACCGGATCAACCCCCTTTTGCAGCCAGTCATGAATCAGCTTGCACGTATATTCAAACATATACAGGTCGAGCTTTACAATAAAGCCATTTTCCTCGAATATCGGAATAAAGCTTCCCGGATACCAATAATCTTTTTTGCCGTCATTCCAGCGCGCAAGCGCCTCAGCGCTCACGATCCGCTCGTCGGAAAGCCTGTATTTCGGTTGCAAAAACACCTTGAATTCGCCATTTGCAAGCGCCGCCACCATTTTATTTTCAATCTCTTTTTTCCGGAGTGCGTCCTCCATCAGTTTTTCATCGTAGACAACCGTCTCCACTCCTCTGGTCTTGGCGCTGCGGTGCGCGGTATTCACTCGCTCAATTGCCTGGTTAATATCCTTGCAGCCATCCTTATAGAGATGGTAATGTCCCGCTATAAAATGAATATTATAAGGAAATCCTTCCCCCATCAACTCCAAAAACCTTTTGTCATAGCACTTCTTTTGCTCCCTCAGCCTTTCATCCGACACAAATTCGTGTAAAAAAATGAATTCATCATTGCTGAATCGCGCAAGAACGTATTTCTTGCTGAACGCGCAGCTTTCAAACGCCTTGACTATGTTTTTTAAAACCTCGTCTCCCTTTTCAAATCCCATCGTCTTGTTCAGAAGCTTGAATTTGTCGATATCATTTTTTACAAGCACAAATTTTGTTTCCGGATTCTCATCGATCAGCTTTTGCGCGTCAATCTTAAATTTCGCCAATGTCGGCGCATGGGTAAGCTCGTCCTCATAGGCGGCTTTTTCCAGCAGCTTCGTATTTTTACGCTGGATTCTGATCACAAACAGAATGAACAATACAAAAATCCCAATAAACGTAATGGAAATCATATTGGTCAAAAATATAATTTTATCTGCATTTTCCGTTACTACAATATCCGGCACAATGGAAAAAATACTCCAGTCGTTGATCCCGACAGGCGTAAAATGCGCGATGCGGTTATTGCCGTCCACGCTATATTTTGTGTGGCCCGCTTGGCCATTTTTCAATTTCTCTTTTATTTCATCCAATGTGTCGTATTCAAGAAACGTCGCATTATCTAAGGTATCAAAAAAATTATCCGTCTTGGTAAGCGAATAATGATTCAGGCTTTTGGCAATTATTTCTCCATCATTGGTTACAACGTACACATATCCCTTGCCGTCAAAAGATTCCAAAATCAATTTGTTCAGTTCATCCGCAAGATAAGACCCCAATAAAACGCCCGTAATCTCATCGTTATGCAGTAACGGCGTTGCAAGTATGACAACCTTTGCATTTTGTGTCTCTGAATGTATTGGCTCGGAAATCACTGTTTCTCCATTGATTGCCCTGATAAAGTAGCCTTCTTGCGAAATATCTGCTGTGTATCCGTCATCATAGTTCAGCTCTCCATCCAGACCCGCCTGCGCTATAGAATCAAAGGCCGTGCCCTCTTTGATGCCCAAAAGCCTGTCCATAGCAATATCATCAGGGTCGGATGTGTCAAGCAGGCTTCTTCCCAGCATCTTTAAGGCGGATTCCTCCTCACTGATTTTCGATGAAAAATTAAAGGCCTGCTGGATTGTATTTTCTTCCAGCGATGTGTGCATGCTTTGATTGACGATCGCTTCAATGTAATCATTGTAGATCCAAAGGCTTACCACAACCGTAATCACCATAAGAATCACAATCATCCACAATAATATACGTCGTGTCTTCTTGTTTTGCATCATTCACTTATCTCCCTTTTACACCTGCTTGTGCCACAAAACCAGACACGCAACATTGAAGATTGTCATTTTTTAATATTTGGTATATATATTTAACTATAGGTTAGCAATCGTGCGGGTTATATTATACCGCACTCATTTGCCTGATTTCAACTACTCTGTATGAAACATTTTTCCAAAATTACCGATTGGGTCCGGGGCATCAAAACAACCACTGCGCAAACAATCCTGCAAATCATCTTTTTCTTTATGGAGTCAACACGCCATATGATAGCCATACCACATCAAATATCAATCCATATCCGGCTTTTATAGGCAAAAAGCGCCAACGGCAGCGGGTTTGCCGCCCTTCTTTCAAAAAAAACAACATGCGTATGATAATAAGCTGGATTGTTGACAAAAATGATGATATAATTTCACAAATGTAATGGTGATTTTTGAAACGAATTTGGAGGAGACCTTGATGCTGATTGCTACTATTTTTTTGGTGGCCATGTTCCTCTTTTACAACTACCTGATTTTTGAGCTGATCGACACACTCCTTGAAAATCCAAGGCTTAAAAAACGCTACCGCATCCCTGTTGGCGTTCTCAATACATTCATTGCCGCGCTGCTGACTCTTCTCAGCCAGAGCACGTCTTTTGGCGCTTACATTGTCATCGGCGTGGTGTTGTTTTTAGAATTTGTTATTTTTTATAGAGATAAACCTTCGCGCTGCTTATTTTGTATGCTCGCCTGCATCGTCCATATCATGGCAATCCGCTCTCTTTGCGTTGCCATTTTTGCCCTCGCGACGCAAAGTACCCTGTATGATGTCGTATCAAACCCTTTCCTGCTCGTCCTGTCCACAGGCGTCACCTTCGTGCTGCTCAATCTTGCTGTTTTATTTGTCATACGGCTCGTTCCAGCCAAAAGCGTACGCATCATCAATCAGCATACGGATCAGCTCCGTTTTATGACGGCATGGCTGCTTGTTTTTTGTGTTTATCTTCTCATTAACTCAATGGTGTACAGTACGCCAAACGAACAACCCACGCTTCTGGTCAACCAGATTGCCGCTCCTGTTGCCATTCTGGTCGGCACCTACATTGTTTTATTTTTCTCCTTCCGTACAAGCGCGCTCCTCGGACACAAAGAACTGAACGAAGAGCTTAAGCAGACCGTTGAAAAAGAGCGCCAATATCGCGCTTCGGTAGATCGCAACGTATTCTGGATCATTGAAACCAATTTCAGCAACAACGAGATCATTTCCGGCTTTGAGAATTACGAGCAGCAGTTAGGCGGCCTGATCCATAACTATACAGAGATGCTTTCCCTTATCATCCAAAAAACGGTCCATCCCGAGGATGTTTCGGAGTTTATGAAATACAGTTCCCCGCTTGTGGTCATCGAAGAATTTGAGGATGGTAAAACAGAAATATCCTTTGATTACCGCAGATTAACGCCCGAGGGAACCTATCAATGGATGCGCGTATTCATACCACTCATGCGTGATGAGAAAACAGGTGATATCAAAGGGTTTATACAAATACGTGACATAGACGCGGAAAAAAGGCAGCAGCTCGAGCTCCAGCATAAGGCAGAACGCGATTCGCTCACAGATCTCTATAACAGGGGGACAACCGAAAAGCTGATTGCGGATTATTTGACGGCTACAGAATCCGGCATTCCATCCGGCGTTTTGTTTCTCATTGATATTGATAACTTCAAAGACATCAACGATCACATCGGTCATCTATATGGCGACGCGGTATTGTCCGAGCTTTCCGAAAGCCTAAAGTCGATTTTCCGGAAGCATGATATCGTGGGGCGCATCGGCGGCGACGAATTTCTCGTCTTTGCAAAAGGCGCCCTTACCCAAAACCTGATCATAAAAAAAGCAACCGCGATCTGCAATGCATTTTTGAGAACCTACACCAATCCGCAAAACGAAAGATATACCGTCTCGGGCAGCATCGGCATTTCCGTTTGTCCGCAAGACGGCTCAGATTTTGAAATACTGTTCAAACGCGCCGATGCGGCGCTTTACACAGCAAAGGCCAAAGGCAAAAACGGCTATTTCTTTTACGATCAAAATGAGGCGCTTCCCTATGCCTCAACCAGAACAGAAATCGATACGCACGGCGTTGTCCAAAAAAGCTTTAAAGACAACCGTGTCGAGTATGTGTTCAAGCTGCTTTATGGCTCGGAGGATACAAAATTTGCCATCGAATCCGCGCTTGAGCTCATCGCCAAAAACTTTGGCTTTTCAAGAGCGAATATCTTTGAGTTCAATGAGCTTTCTACCCATTTCACAGGTATTTTTGAATGGTGCGCTACCGGCATCGATTCGGTCGGCCATAAATATGTTGATATGCCCACAAGCAGTTTTGACTTCGTGATTTCCGCGCTCGAAAAATCTGGCGGCATGTTTATGGCGGTTCCCGCAGACTTTCCCGCATATGCACAGGAAAGCTATACCTCCATCGGCATCAAATCCATCGTCCATTTTTCCATCAAAGAGCGCGACAGCCTCATTGGCGTTATCGCCTTTCAAAATTGCACGAATGATCAATTTAAACTTTCCGCCGCTGAGTTTGATGAATTGCGCACAATCTGTCAGGTGCTTTCCGTCTTTATGGCCAAGCAGTTCAGCAATGACCGCGAGTTGCGCCATCACAGGGCAATCGAAACCGTGATGGATAACATGAACAGCATCGCTTATGTGATCGACAGGGAAAATTTCGACGTGTTTTACGAAAATCAAAATGCTGCTGCAATCACCGGTCATTCTTCCATCGGCGCGAAGTGCTATCAGTCCTATAGAGGGTTTGACGCCCCCTGCGCCGATTGTCCGCTGCAGCATCTGTCCGAAAAAAATCCGCGGTGTACCTTAGAGCTTTACACCAAGCGCTTTGACATTTACACAAAAACCTCGGCTGCCCTCATCGACTGGTCAAACGACAGGCCTGCCATGCTGATCAGCAGCATAGATATCTCAGAATATAAAATAACGGACTAAATCATTAGGCCCATAGCAACAGGCGTTTTACAGCCTGGTGACTCGAACCGATCTCTGCAAAGCGCCTGAAACAAACGATGTCTTCCCCTTTTCCCCAATAGTTCTCAAGGCAAAATTGCAGTTTTACAGAGGAAGAAACACATATACCAAAACACGCCGCAATCCCCCTTATCAAATTCCGGGGGTTGCGGCGTGTTTTTAGAATCGTATCTTACTTACATTTCAAGCTGCAACGCGTTTTGTTTTTTTCTTTGAACAATGCTCGTAATGACAACGCCCACAACCAGCAACGCTCCTGTGACAATTTGGGAAATATAAGTCGGCGTACCGATTTGGGATAATCCGTTCACAAGCATCGCAATCAAAATTGCGCCCACGAATGTTCCCAAAATATTTGTCTTTCCAATTTTGTAAAGCATTGCGCCTAAAAACAGCTTGGTAAACGACTCCAGAAAAAGATTGGAGCCCAACTGCGGCTGCCCCGCGCTTGCCATAAACATCATCAGCACACCGCCAAAGGACGCAAACAACGCCGAAATCAGAAACACACGCCGGACTACCTTCCCCTTTTTGATGCCTGCGACAACCACAGCCTCGCTGTTGTCGCCGATTGCATAAATGTATTGGCCAAACCTCGTTTTTTCCTGAATTAGCATCATAATCACAACCAATACCGCCACAACAATGAACAATACCGGAATCCCTCCAATATCCGCAAATGTAATTTTATAGAACGCAGCATCTTTCATGCTGGGCACCGGCACCAGCGTTCCCGTACTCAAAACGAGCCCCAACGCTTTTGCAACCCCTGACACCGCGATTGTAACAATAAGGGAATGCAGTCTGAATTTTGTCACCAGGAAACCGCTGAGAAGTCCAAACAGCGAGCCGCATACCATTGCAAAAATTGCCGCTAGATCGGCGGGTAAGCCAAGGTTAATCAGCAAGGCCGATAATACGCAGGTAAACGCCGCTATGTCTCCAAACGCAACATCCATCTCATTTGCCGCAATCACCCATGTCACGCCAAGAATAACAGCGCCATATGCGCTTGCCTGACGCAAAAAAAGCATAATGTTGTTCATGGTTGGATACGTATCTTTCAAAACAACCGAAAAGAAAATAAATACCGCCAGAACAATAAAAAGCAACATATAGTTCATCAGGGCTTTCTTCACATCCGGCAGGCCTTTTTTAAGTTTTGCATTCATGACGTGACGCCCTCCTTAGCCTTTTTTTTCAATAGTTTGGGTTGCGGAACCGAATCCGAATGGTTCAGCGTGGAAATCAACAGCGATACAATCAGCAAGCCTCCTGTAATCAGATCGCCAATATAGTAGGGCACATTTGTCATAATGATCCCTGTTGTCATAATTTGCACCAGAAACGCTCCCAGAAACGTGCCGACGACATTCGGACGTTTGAAGATAGCCCTGCCGATGAACACAGCCGTGAAGCAAGGCATCAGGAAGGAAAGCGATTGCTTTACATCGCCCATGCCTTTGGAGGCTGTGTTGATCATGCCCGCAAAGGAGGATAAGAGAATACAAATGACATAGGCGCTGATCACAACCGCGGCAATGTTGATCCCGGAAAAACGCGCTGCAACCCTGTTTGACCCTGTGGCATAAATAAACGTGCCATATTTCGTTTTTTCAAGAAAAATGAATACAATCACATAGAATATTAACATGAAAAAAATAGGCGTGGGAATTCCCCCTACGTTTCCATCATTTAGAAATCCGATTCCGGAGGAAGCCATGTTGTCATAAATCTTTTGCCCATCGGAAAACAGATACGCGCAGCCAAATGCGATCGTGCCAATCGCTATCGTGATGATGATGTCCGGCAGCCTGAATACACCTACCGAAATCCCTCCTGCGAACCCACACGCAAAGGCGCCCAATAATCCAATCAAAACAGCTGCGACAGCCGGTACTCCAAGCGATATCACCCACGACATCAGCATCGCCGAAAAGCACGCCACCAGATAAAACGACATATCCGTTTGCCCCACCGCAATAACAAAGGTTAGGCCCAGCGCCGCGATTGCTATTACAGATACATTTTTTAAGATAGTCAGAAATGTATTTGCCGTCAGAAAATATTCATTCAGCACCCCAAACACGAGGATAACCACAACGAATATCGCAGCAAAACATATTTTAGTAATGATGCTTTTATCTTTTACAGCAGACATAATCTATGTCCCTCCTTTCATGATCCCGTCGTATATGTCATACTGTCGAAACGGCATGTACGAGCATTGTATTTAACGTAAATTCTTCCGCCATTGCTTCCATGGTAACCTTACCCTGATTTAAAACCATCACGCGGTCCGACATTCCAAACACCTCTTCAATATCTGAAGAAATGAGAATCACCACCGCCTCTTTGGAAAGATTACGCATGATTTCGTAAATACTATATCTTGCTCCGACATCAACGCCAATCGTCGGCTCGCAAAATATATAAATATCGGCGTCCGTATAAAGTCCTTTTGCAACCACTACCTTTTGTTGATTTCCGCCGGAAAGGTCCGCCACCTCTTTTTTTTCACTGGGTGTTGCAATCGCCAGCTCCTGTATCATTTTCAGCGCGTCTTTCTTTTTCAGGTGATGCTTGATCAACCCCATCGCGCCTGATATTTTGCTGATCTTTGCCATTGTAATATTGCTGGCAATGCTTTGATCCCCCACAAATCCTTCTGTTTGCCTGTCTCCGGGTACCAGAAAAATTCTATTTTTTATGGCTTCCTTAGGAGATTTGATCTTTAGCTCCTTTCCCTGTAGCAAAATTTTCCCTTCCGTCGGTCTTAATACGCCAAACAATGCCTTGGAAAGCTCATCAATTCCTGAGCCGATGAGTCCGAATATTCCCAGAATTTCGCCCTTCCC
>CAZQDA010000008.1:0-51155 GCA_964592155.1 uncultured Christensenella sp. | reverse complement strand
AGAAGGGATTCTAACCCCCGACCTTTTGATTCGTAGTCAAACACTCTATCCCGCTGAGCTACTGGCACGACTCTAAGAATTAAGCTCTATTATTGTATAATAAAGCCTCCAAAAAGTCAACGACTGCATTCAAAAATCTTTGCCAACTCCAGTTTATTTTTGTTTATGAATTTGTTCATAAAAATTTACGTGTATTCATCCCTCTTTTACGTTATACTATTATCTCGACAATCAAATGCAGGATCTTAAGACACCCCCGCGGCAGATTATCCGTGTATTTTGATTTGTTCTTCTCGCTTAATAAAAAGTTATAATCAAAAGGATTTTTGCGTATGTTATTTTACCTTGACCAAAGCATGCTATTTGGAACCGCCGCCCTCTCTTGCGGTTTTTTAAATTTTTTGCTTCCGGCATTCACCACAATAGACAACAAAGGGGTCATCTGGCTTCTGGCGGGTTTTGTACTGCTCCTTGATAAAAAAACACGCCGAGCTGGATGGATGCTTTTGTTTTCAATCGCGCTTACCTATTTGATTGGAAATGTCTTTTTAAAAGAGTTTATCGCGCGTGAACGTCCCTTTGCCGTCTATGGCGTTACCGATCTTCTGATTCCCGCTCCGAACGGGTATTCCTTTCCGTCGGGACACGCTTCCTCCTCTTTTTCCGCGCTCACGGTTCTTTATGCAACCAATCGAAAAATGCGCATACCCGCATCAGTATACGCACTTTTAATCGCTTTTTCACGTGTCTATCTTTTTGTACACTTTCCATCGGATGTCCTTGCCGGAGCACTGCTCGGCGCAGGCTGCGCATATCTTGTCATGAAACTTGCGAAGCAGCCGCACGCACCGCTTTATGAAACGGAAACCACTTCATAACCGGCATTTTCAATCGTTTCTTTGAGTTGCTCCTCACTCACCTCCGCATCGAGCTCAACCTCCGCTGTTTTTTGCTCCAGATTCACCGTTGCGTGAACGCCGTCTATCATATTCAGAACCTTTTCCACTCTCGCGCTGCAATGCCCGCAAGTCATTCCCTCAATTTGAATTGTTTTATGCATGTTGCACCTCCATTGTTTTTTAGCCCTTTTATTCATTATACCAAAAATCCACAGATTCTAATCTTTCTTTAAAAAAATAGTTGACATTTTATTTTCTTGTACTATAATAGTAATCAAGAATGATAATCGTTCTTGATTAGGTGTTGAAATAATGGTATATTCGAAACAAAGAGAATTAATTTTAAAGACAGTGCTAGAGAATAAAGTTCATCCGACTGCTGATCGTGTTTTTTCTCTTTTGAAACCGGATCATCCGGAGCTTAGCCTCGCAACCGTCTATCGCAACTTAAATCAGCTTGCAGAAAACGGTTTGCTGCTCAAGATTCCAGTTCCCAATGGAGCGGATCATTTTGATGGAACGCTCAAAGATCATTATCACATGATTTGTGAGAAATGCGGGGAAATGGTGGATATCCCTTCCGAATATGTACCGAAATTTAATTGGCAGGTAGAACAAAATATCGGCTGCCGCATCACCGCCCACACGATCGTTTTTTATGGTCTGTGCCCAAAATGCGTTTCTGCTGTAGCGGCTTCTTCATAAGCATTCGCTATAGAAACTAACATATTTCTTCACAAGAACAAGCGTTTCTGCCATGATTGGGGGTCAGAAACGCTTGTTTGATTTTCGCTTTCTTTTCCTGTTCTATTGACAAAGAACTTTTGACTTCATTGTTCCAATACCGCCTGCACCACGTATCGCTTCGTATCCTGCCCCTGCACGCAAGTGGAGAGCGTGATAATTTTATCCTGCGGCGATAGCTGTACATCTGTTTTTACGCCGGAGCGACCCTGCATTTTTTTCAGATAATCATCAAACTTGTCATCGCTCGAAAAACCAAGCGTATAAGTGTCGTCTATCTCATTTACAATATAGGAAGAAAAAATGCCGTAGGTTGAAACCGTACCATCCGGCAGGTAAACATAAACGCGATCATTTTCTTTGAAAAACGCATCTTTCTCATAAAGATGCAAATCAGCAAACATAGAGCCATCATTCATGCGATGCCCATAAATAACAGTATTCTGATCAGAAAATCCGGAATCGTTCTGGTAATCAAGGAAAATTGCCCCCGCGCGGTTCGTCTCTTTGTTTGCGCTGTGCGAGATATAATAGTCATTATCTGTTCCATGCACCAGAGGATAATCTATCTTTGTATTTGGCATATAAATCCAACCGATAATTTCCTTATTCACAGCCTGCAACGCCTCAAAATCAATCTTGCGGTCAAGCGGATTTTCCTCCGCGGGAAGATTATTCTGCCCTGAATCATCAGAAGCGATCGCAAGATTCTTGAGTTCCTGATAGCTCTTATCATTCGCCAGATTTTCTCCGCCGATCCCGATAATATTCACAAGGGAAATGACCAGCACCACCGCCGCAACAACAATTACAATCCATGTGATTACATTTTTCTTTTTATTTTTTTCCGGCTCCTGTTGCCCTGCCGCCGCTTCCTCTTCAGAATCATCCGGCCATTCCTGCTCTTCATCATTTCCACGAGCGTCAAACCGCTCTTCCCGCTCATCTTCGCTGTGCTGCTCGATTTCCACACTCTGCTCCGGCTGATCGCCGCCAATTTTTCTGCTCATTTTGTTTCCTTCCGTAGATAAACTCCCTTATTGATGGTGCTGCGCCCTTTTTTACAAGGACCCACCCTTGCCAAAATTAAACTGATTGGAGCGGTCATAGGAAAACCCAACCCGATAGGTTCCATCGCTTTCCAACAAGAGGTAGGCATATAGGATGCTGTTTCCGGGGCGGCTCCAAGCGTAATAAAAATCCGCGACCGCATTCTCATTCACCGCATCTGTGATCTCTTCCTCATCAAATTCGCCCATATTGACAAAGTTATCCCCTATGCCAGTCGGATTCAAAAGCCATGTATGGATCGTAACTTTCCCATATTTCTCCCTTGCCAACCGGTAAAGATACTCGTATTCACGAGCCACCTGCTGCGCGTTCAATGTCGAAAGCTCGCCTGTATAACAATAGTCGATGTAATTATTTCGTCCGTCTAGGTCAAAAGCAAGCTCCACGCTGCCCGCTTTCCCCATAAACGGAACATTCTTTTGATAAGTTCCAGTATCCGCCTGATAAAAGTAAAGCATATCCTGCTCGATCTCATCAAGCCGTGCAACCCGTTCCCCTGAAATGAAGCTTTCCGGATCAGCCATCTGGGCAAATTCCTCAGCCGCCGCAGTATCCTGCTCTTCTTCCCCCTCTTCCGGCGTCATCTGATTGGGATTTTCCGTGGGCAAAGCAGGCAGACTCTCTTCTGCAGCAATGTCCGGCAAAGAAAAAAACTGATTTGCCACGCTTTGCTCCAGCCTGTCCTTTGCCTGTCCGGCAAGGTCGCGGACAAGCCCGCAGGAACAGCACAAAAACAGCATTGCCGCTGTCAAAAAGACCATTCCCATCTTTTTCATTGCCTTTTCCCTGCTTTCCGCTGTTGGTACGCTATTTTTGAAATAAATCCATAAAATCAAACGTCGCGAAATAATCCTCCGGCGTTTCCGCGCGCCGTATGAGCTGCGTGCTTCCATCTTCTTTTAAGAGCACCTCCGCGCTGCGAAGCTTGCCATTATAATTATATCCCATGGAGAATCCGTGCGCGCCCGTATCATGAATCACCAGCAAATCGCCCAGATCAATTTTGGGCATCATGCGGTCTATCGCAAATTTATCATTGTTTTCGCACAGCCCACCTGTGATATCATATTTGTGGTCATTTGGCTCATTTTCCTTGCCCATCACCGTGATGTGGTGGTAAGAGCCGTACATTGCCGGACGCATCAGGTTTGCCGCACACGCGTCCACCCCAATATATTCCTTATAGGTGTGCTTCTCGTGCAGCGCCTTTGTCACAAGGCAGCCATACGGCCCGAGCATAAAACGCCCTAGCTCCGTATAGATCGCAACGTCTCCCATGCCCGCCGGAACCAGCACTTCATGGAACGCTTTTTTCACACCCTCGCCAATCTGTAAAATATCAGGCATTTCGCCATCCGGCGTGTAGGGAATCCCCACACCGCCCGAAAGATTGATAAAGCGGATATCCACGCCCGTTTCTTTGCGCAGCTTCACCGCAAGCTCAAATAATATCTTTGCGAGCACAGGATAATATTCATTGGATTGTGTGTTGCTCGCCAAAAACGCATGGATTCCAAAATACTTTGCGCCCAACCCTTTCAATTTCAAATACGCTTCACGCATCTGCTCATAGGTCATGCCATATTTTGCCTCTCCGGGATTATCCATAATGCTCGTGGAAATCTGGAACGTCCCGCCCGGGTTATACCTGCAGCAGATCGTCTCCGGAATGCCCGCAACCTTTTTAAGAAAATCAACGTGCGTCAGGTCGTCAAGGTTGATGATCGCATTCATCTGCTTTGCCAGACGGAAATCCTCCTCGGGCGTGTCATTTGAGGAGAACATGATTTCATGCCCCTGAAACCCGCAGGCCTCCGACAGCATCAGCTCCGTATACGAAGAGCAGTCCACGCCGCATCCCTCTTCCCGCAATAGTTGCATAATCACAGGATTCGGCGTCGCCTTCACCGCAAAATATTCTTTAAATCCTGAATTCCACGAAAACGCCTTGTTCATCCGCCGCGCGTTTTCACGAATCCCCCTCTCATCATAAAGATGAAACGGCGTCGGATATTTTTTTACAATCTCTTCCAGCTGTTCCTTGGTCACGAAAGGTTTTTTCTCCATCTTCTACTCCTCTTCCTGCAAAATTTTCAAACTTTATATTATGGCAGACCGCCCTTAGTTTTTTGGTTCCGGTTCAATATACACCGCCACCAGCTCCGGCGGGTTATTGATCCTGATTTTCGGATATCCGCTCGACCCAAGCCCGCGGCTGATAATCATAGTGGTATGCCCGTCTGTGAACTCGCCCTGCACATATTTAGGCAAAAATCCCTGCCCGCTCATTGCAAACGTCCCAATCTTAGGAAACCTGATCTGCCCTGCGTGCGTATGCCCTGATAATACAAGGTCGATATTTTTGTGCCGGTAAAGCGGATAAAATTCCGGTCTGTGCGCGAGAAAAATATTGAATTCCCGCCGTCCGGAAAACACCTCCACCGATTTTAAAACGTCCACATCTTCAAAGGAGATATCGTCCATTCCCGCAAGGTTAACCTTGCCTGCGCCCGTCTGAATCATCTTCAGGTCGCCGCCGTGCAGCACCGTCACGCCCTGCTCCTGCATAATACGCTCAACGTTTCCCTCAAAATTGAGTTCGTGGTTTCCCGTTACAAAATAGGCAGGCGCAATGTTCGCCATCCCGCGTGCAAATTGTTCGGTGTATTCCGTGTCAATCTCCTTTTGATGCCCGTGCGCCACCATGTCTCCTGTAATGGCAATCACGTCGGGCTTCAAATCTTTCACTTTTTCAAACAACTGCTCATTATTCGCGCCAAACTCCTTCTCATGAAGATCGGAAAGATGCGCCACCACAATGTTGTCGCTCACTTTATCACTTAAAATCCCATAGGATGTAATTTGTATCGTATTGTTGTTAAACATTCCCGTTCCTTTTATGCTCCATAATACTTTATTATAGTATAAAACGATGGACGATTCAATCAGCACAGCGGCGTGGGGCATTAATATTTTGTAAAACTTTTTCTCATGTCACCACAAAAAAGTCGAACTTTGAAACCATAAAAACAGGCAGAAAAATTCCAAAGCCACAGATGCCGCAACAACTACAATCGTAACTGGTTTTTTATTCCATTTTGCAAGCAGGTCCGTAAAGCTCAGCGCAAAGAACAGGTTCCCCACCAGATATCGCGGAATCGACTGCAACCGAACCGAGACGGGGATCAAAAGCAGTGCAAATGCCATACTCGCCTCCGCATAACGCTTTTGCGCCAGCAAATAGATACACAGCAACAGCCCCCAAGCAGCGCAAACCGCAAAAAAGAACTCCCTTGCGCTTCCGGATAAAAAACCGCCTGCAATCGTTGCAAAGGGGTTTCCTATGCCGCCTCCCCACAACGCCTGCGCATGCACAAACGCCAGCGGATCGCCCGCCCGAAAACCCAGAAACACCATAAACAAAACAAGCCCCGCAGGCACCAGCAGCATACCAGCGATCAGCTTTGCATTCGTAAAACAGGAGATAAAAAAACCGCCCACGCTCTTTTTTGACCGTTCGCTGCGGCAATAATCAAAAACAACCTGCACTGCCATGCCAAGCAGCAGCACAATTCCTGTATTTCTGGTCAGCGTCAGGAAAAATCCAAATAGTCCCACAACAAGATAGCTTCGTTTGTGCAGGAAGTACAGCGCGCCCGCAAACAGCATCATATAAAGCGATTCCGTATAATAGCTCGCGAAATAAAGCGTATAGCATCCCAGACTCAAAAGGACGCAGAGCACCGCACCCTGAAAGGCATTTTTGCGCGTCTTTAGCACATATTGCAGTAAAAAGCAGAGCGCCGCCGTTTGAAACAGCAGATTCAAGAGAAACCCCAGCAGGTTGATATCGAGTCCCAAAAGGCCGTGCGCCCCCCGCACGATCAGGCTATAGAGCGGAAAAAACACCCAGTTTACAAGCCCGCCCGTATACTCCGCCCCGCTCGTATACCCGTCCGTGGTAATTCCCTGATACCACTGCGCATCCCAGATGTTGAGCGCCTGAAAAAAGCTGCGGGAATCTCCAAAAAAGTAGGCATATCCCTGAAAAAACAAAAACAGAACCACCCGTGAAACCAGAACAAGAATCAACGAAAAAAGACAAATATTCCAAAAAGAATATTTGCTTTTTAAAAACAGCTGTTTAAGCCACGCGTCCGCGCTTTTCTTTTGCAGTTCCAAAGAAGTTCATCCCCGCTTCAATGTCCGTTATCCGTTCATCCATTCCAAAACATTTTGTGTCGTCTGTTTATTCTGCTCCTCGCCTGAGATCAGCGCTTCTCCATCCCCTTGCTGCCTCTGATAGCTTCCAAAGCCCGAATGGTTTCCCCCTTCTATTTCCTGAAAAACAGTGTTTGCGGGAAACGTCGGCAATGCCTCCTGATATTTCTGCCGGTTGAGCACCTGATCCTCTGAGGCTGTCAGGCTGAGACCGCGCAAGGCGCTCTTGGAAAGATCCGTGTTGGGATAGGCCGCAAGAAAGGCCACACCCTTGATCCGTTCGTCCTTTGCCGCATAGTCTGCCGCCATCACCCCGCCCAGAGAATGGCCGCTGATATACCAGTTTTCAATTTCGGGATATTCGCCAAGCACATTGGCAGCGCCGCCGCTGTTAAAAACCGCCAGGTCAAAAGGCATTTTTACGATCACACACAAAACAGACCCGTCCGCAACGCCATGCGCAAGCGGCGCATATGCGTCCGCATCCACCTTGCCGCCGGGATAAAACACCAGCCCTGTCTTAGTCGGATTTTCAGTTGGAACAAACGCAATTTCACCGCCCGTTTCTTCTACCGTAACCTTGTCTGTGGACTGCATCGCCTGTTTTGCAACATCCGAAGCGGCATGATTCCCCGTCGCAAGATAAAGAAACATTGCGCCCACAAGCGCTGCCACAGCCGCAATCACGATAATCCTGACTATTTTTTTCTTTTTCATGGCTTTCCTCTTTTATTCTTCCAGATCGCGGAACGACTGCAAATAATCCATGCAGTATTCGTCCTGCCCCAGCAGCATCGCCGCTGCCTTTAAATGCATCTTCATCGCAGGGTTTGTGATGTCCATAATCGCCGAATCAAGCCCGCACGTCATGGCACACGCAAGAAACGCCTGATTGATGATCCCGCGTTTCGGAAGCCCGAACGAAATATTGGAAAGACCCGCAAGCAAATGTATTTTGGAAAACTCCTCACGCAAGCATCTGGTCGCCTCGAGAGTCGCCGCGGGCGCGTCCCAGCCGGTCGCCGCCGCCTCCACAACGATATCCATATAAATATCCTCGTCCCGCACGCCGCTTTCACGCAATACTTTCACAAGCGCCTGCGCGTTTTCCACCCTGCGCTGTGCCGTCTTGGGGATTCCGTCGCCGTCAATCGGCATTGCCACAATACCCGTGCCATATTCCCTGACCAAAGGCAGTACGCCATTCATGCGCTCTTCTTCCAGCGTGACGGAATTGATGATCACATCTTTCATCTCCACCGCTTCAAACAGCTCCTTCAACGCCTGCGGGCTTGTGGAATCCGCCATGATCCCACAAGCCGGCGCTGCCTTTTTCGCAAGCGTCACCGCCCACCTGAGCATTTCACCCTCATCTTCACACATGCCGGTATTGATATCCAGATACTGTGCGCCTGCCTCCGCCTGCCACGTGGCAAGCTCCGTCACAAACGCTTCGTCTTTTCGGTTCAGTCCCTCAAGCGTCGAGGGGATTGAGCTATTCAGCTTTTCTCCAATGATAATCATTTTTTCAACTCCTTTATGATCCCGCAAACAAGATCCGCCCTTTTGAGCGGCGTAATAATATAATAACCGTCCGCCACATCCCGCACCAGCCGCGAGGCTTCAAGCGCCGTTTCCACCGCAATTTTCGCCGCGCGCTCCCTGTCCGCATCCTGGAATCGCGCGCAAATTTCCTCGGGAATCTCGATTCCCGCAAGCTCATTATTGATAAAGCACGCGTTCTTATAACTGACCACAGGCATGATTCCCGCCCAAACATCAGAGAAAAGCTCTTTTTTTGCCCGCCGCAGATTTTCTGCCGCCCGTTCATCATAAACCGGCTGCGTCAAAAAGCAGGTCATGCCCGCCTCTTCCTTCTTTTTGGCCTTTGAAAGCTCCGCGTCAAAGTTTTGCGCGTTTACATTGAGCGCCCCCATCACGCGAAACGGCTTTTCCGCGAACACCGTGCGGTTCAAATCCCTAATAAAATCCGCATACAGCACGGAGTTAAACTGGAAAACACTTTTGATTTCTCCTCTTCGGTTATTGGGAATCGGATCACCCGTCACCACCAGAACATTGCGGATATCCTGCATACACAGCCCCAAAAGCAACGCCTTGGAGGCGTTTAAATTCCTGTCCCTGCATGTCAGGTGTGGAACAGCCTCAATTCCATACTGCATTTTGAGCATGGCCGCCAGCATACTGCTATCTGCCCGCGCCCGCCCGATGGGGCAATCCGCAATGGTTATATAGTCCGCGCCCGCATCATGCAAATCTTTCGCCGCCTGCACAAAAAAAGCGTCGTCCGCGTCCAGCGGTGAATCAAGCTCCACCGCAATCGGTTTTTGGGGATCGTTCCTCTTTGCCCACTGCGGCACAATTTCTTTTTTCGCGGGCTTTGCTATATGCGCTTCGCCGCTCTGCGTTTCAAGCGCCTTTTTTGCCGCACGGATATGCTCCGGCGTTGTGCCGCAGCACCCGCCCAAAATTTGAACGCCCTGTGCGCAAATCTTTTTGAGCTGCTCCGCAAAATAATCCGGCGCGCTTTTAAAGACCGTTCGCCCTCCGATTACGGTCGGATACCCCGCGTTGGGCATGATGGAAACCGTCCTGCCGTAAAAATCCGTACTCTGCACCACATGCACCATGTGCAGCGGACCGCAGGTGCAGTTAAACCCGTATGCGTCGATGTCCTGCGACTCATACAGCCGGTCGATAATGCTCTGCGCGGAAACGCCGGACTGGGTATAAAGATCCGGAGCAACCGAACATTCCGCAATCACAAAGCTCTCCCGTGCAACGCTTTTTACATAACGCGCGGCATGAAGCAAAACCGGCGCTTCGCTGAACGTCTCAAATAAAAAATGTTGAACGCCGTTGTGCAAAAAGCGGTCTATGATCAGTCGGCGTTCTTCTTCGCATTGCTCCTGATCTTCATACAGGATCGGCCCCATGCTCGCAAACACCAGCGCCTTTCCCTGCGCGGCCTGTTTTGCGCATGCACAGCCCGCGTCAATCACTTCAAAAACCGTTTGCAAATCCGCCGCCATTGCCAGCGTGTTTGCCGCAAAGGTATTCGTTTTGATTGCGCCCGCGCCCGCGTCGATGTATTCTTTGTGCGCCGCTATTACGCGCTGCGGATGGCTGATATTTTCCATTTCGCACCGGATCACGCTGCCCTCATATTTGCCCGCAAGATAGGTGCCCATCGCACCGTCAAACAGCAGGATTCCGGATTTATCTAGTACGTTCATCTGTTCTTTTCACTCCGCTTCTTAAAATACAGTTCTATTATAACATAAGTTTTTGATAAAAATTTTATCCCTCCGGATTCCATCGAAAATTTCGTTTAGCACAATCTCTTTGCGTGTATATTAAAACCACAAAACGGCAAAAAAACAAGGCGGTGTGAAAAATGATTACATGTACGGCTGTGACACGGGAAGAAATCAGTTTGTTGTCTGGGTGGCTTGCGGGCGAAAATGCACAGGAATTTTTGGCCTATAACGCGGGGATGTCCCTTGCAGACCTGTTCAAATGGTTCGAAAATATGAAAACAGAAGCTTTTTCAACCCATTGGATGATCCGCAGGGATGACGAACCCATCGGTTTGCTTACGCTTCTCGATATGAATCTGGAAAATAAGCGCTGCGCGTGGAGTTATTATCTGCACGACTGTAAAGACGACACGGACGAGCTGTCCTTTCTTTTGGAACGCAGCGTGTATCACCATGTATTTCATGAATTGAACTTCAACAAAGTGACATTCGCCGCATTTTTGGATAATATTGTTTCCATCAACCGCCGGTCAAAAAGCGGATGCCTGCAGGAAGGCGTGCTCATAGACCATATCCTTTGCGGCGGAAAATATTATGATGTATCCCTGCAGTGCATGACAGCCGCCATGTGGCGCAGAGCATGCCCGGATGACCAATGCGAGATGATCCTGATTCGATAAATTCTTCTTTCCCTTTTATTGCAATTGGTTATGTAAGCTTTTGATACCAATTGCACATGTAAGCGGTCTATCCCATGCTTTGGTCTGGTTTAACCGCTGAAAAAGACGCTTCCCCGCACAGGAAGCGTCTTTTATTGCGTTAATATCAAGCCAGCCGCAAGCGCGTGGCCGTTTTTTATTTTTCCGCGTCCTCTGTGCGAATCTGCACCCGCCGGATTTTGCCGCTCACCGTCTTGGGCAGCTCTTCCACAAATTCCACCACCCGCGGATATTTGTATGGCGCTGTCACATTTTTCACATGCGTTTGCAGCTCTTTTTTGAGCGCATCGCTTGCTGCAAAACCGCGCGTCAGTACAACCGTAGCTTTCACCACCTGCCCGCGCACAGGGTCAGGCACTGCCGTCACCGCGCATTCCAACACGGACGGATGCGTTAAAAGCGCACTTTCGACTTCAAACGGACCTATGCGATAGCCGGAGCATTTGATGACGTCGTCGTTTCTTCCCACAAACCAGAAATATCCTTCCGCGTCCCGCCATGCGGTATCGCCTGTGTTATAAACGCCGTTTTTCCAGCAACGGTCTGTGGCCTCTTCGTCTTTATAATATTTTTGAAACAATCCGGTCGGATGTTTTTTATCTGTATTTTTTACCACAATCGAGCCAACGATTCCATCCTCGCACGAATTGCCGTCTTCATCCACAATGTCCACGTCATAAAGAGGCGACGGCTTTCCTGTCGATCCGGGCTTGATGGGGTCCCAGCCGAAATTGGCGATGAGAACGCTCGTTTCCGACTGTCCAAACCCTTCCGTGACCGCTAGCCCCGTCGCTTCCAGAAAACGGTTGTATACCTCCGGATTCAGCGGTTCGCCAGCAATTCCGGCATGCTTGATCGTGGAAAAATCGCACTTGCTCATATCTTCCTTAATCAAAAAACGGTAAATGGTGGGCGGCGCGCAAAAGGTTGTGAGCCTCAACCGGTTGATGGTACAGAGCATCTGAGCGGGCGTAAACTTTTCCGTATCATACGCCACAATCACCGCCCCGCAAATCCACTGTCCATAAATCTTGCCCCATCCAAACTTCGCCCAGCCGGAATCTGAAACCGTCAGGTGCAGGCCGCCGTCCTCCACCTTCTGCCAATATTTTGCGGTAACGATGTGCCCCAGCGGATACGTAAAATCATGCAAAATCATTTTAGGCATGCCCGTCGTCCCCGATGAGAAATAGATGAGCATTGGCTCTCCATTTTCATTTTGATATTCCCGCGTCCAGTTTTCATCGGCCTCCGCAAGCTTTTCACGCAGATCAAACGCCCATGACGGAACCGTCTGCCCCACGATCCCCACATGTTTCACAGTCGGGCATTCCTTAAGGGAGTCTGCGATATGCCTGAGCATTTCGTCGTCGTCCACGGCGCAAATCATGCTGACCTGCGCTGCGTTGCAGCGATAAATGATATCCTTGGGGGTAAGCTGGAAGGTTGCCGGAATGCAGATTGCCCCCAGCTTGTGAAGCCCTACCATCATAAACCAGACCTCCGGACGCTGCTTTAGCATGAGCATTACCGTATCGCCCTTTTTGATACCCATGCTTTTGAGCAGATTGGCTGCCTTGTCGCTCATGCGCTTTACATCTCCAAACGAAAACCGCTTTTCGTTTGCATTGTCATCACACCACACCAGCGCGGGCTTTTGCTCATCCTGCCGTGCCCATTCGTCTACAATATCGTATGCAAAATTAAAATGCTCCGGAATATTCAGCCTATAGTTTTTCTTAAAATCATCATAACTGTTGAACTCAATTCGATCCAGAAACCGCTCTAACATCTGTCTTCCCCCACCATCATTCGTTGATTATCGTTAAAAATTTTGCCTGTCCGCCCACTGCATGCTGGCCGTGCGGCAGCTCCGGATTGAAATAAATGCTGTCGCCCGCGTTTAGTATAAATTCCCGCTCCTGTATGACAACCTTAATGCTGCCCTCCAGCACGTAATTAAACTCCTGCCCTCCGTGCGTGACAAGCTCTGCCTCTTCATTGGGCGAAATGGTGACAATCATCGGCTCCATGTCCCTGTGTTTATAGTTAAACGCAAGCGATGTGAACGCGTACCCCGGATAACGCTCCACGCTCACCCCATGCCCGCCGCGCACAATGGTATATTCATCCATTCTGGGGGCCTCCCCTGTCAGAAGCTCCGTCGGGTCTACGCCGAGCTCTGCGGCCACTGCATACAGCACGCCAATCGGAATATCGTCCTGCGCTGATTCATATTTTTGATACTCGTCAAGCTTAACGCCTACTTTTTCTGCCAAAACCTCCTGCGGAACGTCTAAAATTTCACGCAGTTCACGGATTCTTGCCGCGATTTGTATCACCTGATTATTCATAGTTTTTCCCCTTTTCTTCTGGCGGCGGATACCGCGCTTGCCGGACTTTCTTTCATTCCCTGCGTTTTACGCTCTTTTTATTGTATCGGTTTCAAATTACAGTGTCAATGCAAAAGGGCTGCGCAATCTGCCGCGCAGCCCTTTTGTTTCACGATCGAGCAAAAAACGTCTATTACCGTTGCGGTCTGGTCATCCATTTTTTCCTGAGCGCAACCACAAGCATCACGCCGGACAAAACCGCAAGCGCGGACATTCCTGATGGCGCGCCGTCTCCTGTTTTGGGCGCAATTTTTCTTCCACCGTCATCGTCTTGCGCTCCTTTGTTAACCGTTGATTCCGCCTGCGTCTTATCTACCAAAAATTCAATCTGCGCATAACCGTCTTCAAATTCCAAAGTCAGCGTATGCGTGCCGTCCGCAAGCTCACGCAGGGCAGACTCTTTTAAGGTAATGATTGTGCTTCCCTCGCGCAATGTATAGTCAAGGTCTTTTAAAAGGCGCGTTTTGTCAATCCACGCATGCACAAACTTACTGATGGGCGCGTCAATGCGAAAAGCAAGCTCCGTTGCATCTGCGGACAAGGTCTGTCCGCCTCCCTCCAAAACCGGATAAACCGTTCCCTGTGTCGCAGGCTTTTCCGGCGCTACAAAAACGGGAACCGTTGTTTTTCCGGTTATGGAAGTACCAATCACCTTTGCCTCCATAGTCAGGTATCCCATGCCCTCCTTCATGCCCAGCACCGCATCCGGCGGAAGAAAACCAAATGTTTTCCAGCCGTCCGACGATGTGCAGGTATATTCCACTTCATATCCGTCCAAAACATCGGATGTCGGAGTAAGCGTATAGAGTTCGCCTACGGACAGGTCAATTTGCGTAACGCCCAGATCAACAAACAGCTTATCACGCAGGTCTATCGTATAATTGATACTGAAATTCCCGCTCTTTCCTTCCAGCTTGCCGCCTGCCGGATTGGTTGGCAGATGAAACGCGCCGTTTTTATAAAATTCATTGCTTTTCATTTCATTTTGCTGATATCCCCTGTCCCACAGGATGACTCCACCTACGGAATAGGTGCAGGGCAGGGTAATCTCTTTTTTGTATGCGCGAATCGTAATCTCTTGATTATGCGCCTCAAATTTGGTCAACTTTTTAGGAACCATGGAAACGTCTGCCAGATGGTTCCCTGACACATACAGCTTGTCGAGCTTGGGCATAGCCGCAATTACTTCAGGCAGCTCAGTAAGATCGTTGTTATTTGCCGATAGCTCATAGCATTGTGCCAGATTTTTAATCGTGTCCGGCAGAGAGGCAATGTGATTATCATCCACATCCAACACCCGCAATTCAGAGAACGTGCCAATTGCATCCGGCAGATATTGCAGCTCATTTTGTCCGATGTCAAGCGAAAACAAATTTCGCAGCTTGCCGATATCCTCCGGCAATTCCTGAATCCTGTTTTGGAACGCATTAATTCTGGTTAGGCTCGGACAATCATAAATTTCCGCCGGAAGCTCTGTGAGCTCGTTATCATAAACATGGAGCGCATTCAGATGTTGTAACTTTCCGATTCCGGCCGGAAGCTCTGTCAGGGAATTTCCGTTCAGGCTGATAAAAGTAAGTCCCGCCGGCTTTGTGATCGCATCCGGAACCCTTTCAAGCAGGTTGTTTTCCAGATTGATGCCCTCAAGGCTCTCAAGCTCTCCAAATTCTTCCGGAACTGAAGAAATGAGGTTGTCTCGAAGAACAAGCGTTTTTAAGTTTTTGAGATTTCCAATTTCTTTTGGAATTTCCCTGATTTGGTTTTCATCTATCCAAAGGATTTCGAGCTGCTCCATCGTTCCGATTTCAGCGGGTATATTTTGAAGGCCGCACTCCGATAAGATCAGCTCCGTCAGATTCGGAATTCTGCAAATCTCAACAGGAAAGCGCTCCATTTTATTCTTCAAAAGATCAAGCTTTTTCAGCGAAGAAAGATTCTCCACCTCCGCCGGAAGCGAAGTCAAAGAATTGTTCTGCAGGTCAAGCCGCTGCAGACTTCTGAGATTGCCGATTTCGGCAGGAAGCGAGGTGAGCGAACACGCGCTTACATTCAGCTTCTGTAAATTGGCAAGGCTGCCAATCTCCGCAGGCAGGGTCTGTAAATTTTTATTGTACATAATGTTAAGCGTTTCCAACTTGGTCAAATGACTGATTCCGGTCAGATCCCGCACCGTGTCCGGCAGACCCAGCTCCGTGATGCTATCTAGCTCGTCTTGTGTTATGGTATCGTTTATGCTGTTTTTATAGAGTACCCGACTGATTTTATATGCAAATTCGGTGTCCGGAAACAACTGGATGATCGTTGGATCTGCCGCGCGCGCACCCGCAAACAGCGCAAAGTTTTGTGGCACATCTGTCACCGCAAGCCCGCTTTCCGCATCCGAAGGCGTTGCGGAAGCGGACGGCTCAGAAGAAGGCATTTGTGTTTCTTTCGCTTCCGATGGCAGCTCTTCTTGGGAAGCCTGCTGCGTTTGCGCGGACTCCGGTTCTGGTCCGGTTGTGATATCCACATCTTCCGGCACGGTTTGCGCCAACGAAGTCGCCGGAACAAAGAAAAAGCAGAATGCCAGCATCACGGTCAAAAAAAGAACCCCTATTTTTACGTTGCGTTTCATATCAAATTCCCCCTGCCCTGAACAGACAATCAATTTTTCTCTGTATCAAAAACCGAACGCAGTTCATTTTGCGTTTTTTACAGTATATAATTTATTTTAATGAAAATCAATTTATATTAATGAATTTTCACGGCTTCAACTTTGCTTGCTATCGCTTCCGCCTTAATCCGAATCAACAGAATCCATCAAATTCTTTTTTTGTATTTCTGTTCATGATAAGATAGAAGTGTTCAAAAAATCAAATACAAACAGATCTGATGGAGAATTATCATGAAGTTTTACGATCTTTCCAAGGAAGAACGGCAAAAAAAATATGCGGAAATCCAAAACCGGCTGCACGAAGCGGTCGTCAAAAAAGAAGATGATGCCTTTCTTTCCTTTTTTGACGATCCGGATACCTACATCCGCAAAGCCGCCTATCTGGGCGTGGGGAAGATTTATATCCAACATCCGCAATTGCTGACGGATATTCTTTTTCTGTTAAACTCTTTGCAGCAAAATACCAACGAGCGGATTCGTCAAACCGTCGCCTATTCCTGCGGCGAAATTGCCGTTTATGATTTTGATGCGGCAAGGCCTCTGATTGACCGCGCTGTAAACGATTCCCACGCTTCGGTGCGCAACGCTGCCGTGGGCTGCCTGAAAAAAGCGGGTGAAAAAAATCCCGCGTCAATTCTTGCATACTGCAGGGAAAATATTCTCTCGGATAACCCTGAAACCCGCCGCCTGATGTGTCACGGGCTCGAACTTCGCGGACGCACCCACCCACAGGAAATCATTGATATATTAAAGCTTTTGCAGCATGAACAAAATAGAAGAGTAAAAGCTATGCTCGTCCATGTTCTGGGGCAGATCAGCTACAAAAAAGGCTGTTTGCATTTTGTTGCGCCACAGGTAAAGGAATGGGAAAACAAGGCGCTTTATCCACTGTATCAAAAAGAAGTGATCGATGTGCATGGCAGATATGAAAAATTCAGTGAATATACACAGCGCGAGGTTATCGGCTATTTTGAGGATTCCATATGAAGATTGAGGCCGTAGTCAAACAGTTTCAGGAAAGCGGACATCATCTTTTGTGTCCCGTCTGCCATAGCAGGCTGTCTCTTTTGGAAAGCGGCAGTTTTGTGTGTGCAAAACAGCACTGCTTTGACCTGTCCGCCAAAGGTTATGTCAATTTCATACCAAATCAGAATCAGGATAAGCTAAAATATGGCAAAGAACTGTTTGACTCCAGAAACGCTATTTTTGAGGACGGTTTTTATGCGCCCGTGCTGGATGCGATCACAAAAATCGTGCAGAACAATACGCCCGCCGTTCTTCTGGACGCAGGCTGCGGAGACGGTTATTATATCAGCAGACTTCAAAAAACCGTGCCAGATTCCGATTATTATGCCATTGACAACAACCGGCAGGCCATCCAGCTTGCGGCGCAAAAAAACCGCAAAGTCAAATGGATGGTGGCAGACCTTGCAAACCTGCCCATGGAAGGCGGCGGCACAGACTGCCTTTTGAATATCCTTACGCCCGCGAATTATGAAGAATTTATGCGGGTACTTTCGCCCCGCGGCGTGGTGGTCAAGGTGGTGCCGGGCATGGATTACCTGAAAGAAATCCGCGCGTGCCTCGGCTCTCAAATCCGGCGACAGGAGTATTCCAACCAAAAGGTGGTAGACTATTTTTGCCAAAGTACCCGTCTATTGGAACGAAAAAAAGTGCACTATGAGCTGCCCGTCTCACCGGAACAATTTCAGGCGTTTTTGCGCATGACTCCCATGACCTTCGGCGTTGATCTTCAGACGCTCAAGGGAGCGCAAGCAACACAAATCACCATTGATCTTGAAATTTTGACGGGGACTCATCCCTGAAACCGGTAGCCGGAGCCCCACACGGTTTCGATATACTTGTGTCCCGCGCTTTCAATTTTTTCACGGATGCGGTTGATATGTACGGTTACGGTCGCCGTATCTCCCAGCGCTTCCATATCCCAAATGCGGTCAAAAAGAGCTTCCTTGCTGAAAACGATATTCGGATTTTGTGCTAGAAATACCAAAAGCTCAAATTCCTTATTTTTTAAAACGGTTTCTTTGCCCTGCACAAAAACCCTGTGCGCATCCAAATCAATCTCGAGCCCGTCCAGTGCGATCCTATTGTTTTTCCTGTCTTCCTCCCGCGTTCCACATAGCCGCTCATACCGCGCAATATGGGCCTTTGCCCGCGCCACAAGCTCCGACGGGCTGAACGGTTTGACCATATAATCATCCGCGCCCAGCCCCAGCCCGCGTATTTTATCCACATCATCGCGCCGCGCGGAAACAATGAGCACCGGCGTGTCCTTTTTTTCTCGAATCCGGCGGCATAGCTCAAAGCCGTCTATTTCAGGAAGCATCACATCGAGCACAATCAGCGAATACTCCTGCGATTGTGCCTTTGCAAGCCCATCGCCTCCTGTAAATACAATCTCCGTCAAAAATCCTTCCGCTTCCAGATAGTCACGCTCCAACTCTGCGATGCTTTTATCGTCTTCCACAATTAATATTTTTTTCATTGTCCATTCTCCATTCGAGGCAGAATCATGGTGATTTCAATTCCATGGTCCGCCCTGCCCGCGGCCTTTATTTCCCCGCCCATCCGCCGTATGATTTTCCTTGCGATCGAAAGCCCCATGCCGCTTCCCTTGGTTGTATTGCTTCGCGCGGGATCGGTGCGGTAAAAGCTCTCAAATATTTTCTCCGCTTCTTCCTCGTCAATCCCGATTCCATTGTCAGAAAACCGGAGGACAGCCGCTTTACCATCACATGTGAGAGTGAGCCGGATTTTGGGTTTTTCCTCCCGCGGTTTTTTGTATTTCACACTGTTATCCATGAGGTTCGATAGCACCCTTCCAAATTGAAAACGGTCAAGCTGCACCAAAACAGGCTCTGCACACTCATTTTTAAAATCCATTTGCATTCCGTGCGCTTCAAGTCCGCTGCGCAATTCGCCGACAGATTCTTCAAGGTAGATTCCCAGCTCCACGGTTTCCAGGCGGAACGGCTCCTGCTCCAAATCGAGCTTGGAATACACAAACAGGCTTTCCACCATGCGTTCCATATCGCACGCGCGGTCATAAATCGTTCGCAGGTAATGCTCTCTCTTTTCAGGCGTGTTTGCAATTCCGTCTAGAATCCCGCTCACATATCCCTTGATCGATGTGATCGGCGTGGAAAGGTCATGCGATATTCCTGCCACCAGCTCTTTGCGCTGCCGTTCATATTTTTGCTGCAGCAGCACGGATTCCTTGAGCCGCAAACGCATCTCGTCGAATTCTTTGCACACCTGCCCGAATTCATCGCCGGAATCGTATCTCACAGGGCTGTCAAGATTCCCGCAGCGCACTTGTGCGGTTGCCTGAGAAAGCGCTCCCAGCGGAACCAGGATACTGCGCGAAAGCTTTTTGGAAAGCCAGACTCCCGTCAAGATAATAATGACCGCCGCCGCGCCAAAGACTGCGACAAGTAAAATCTTCAAATGGTCCTTTATCTGCTGATAGCTGTAATATTCTCCATTTTCGTAAGGTAAACCGGAAGCCGCCGCATAAATGGAATATTCCGAGCCATCCCGCAAGGACAGCAGTTCACGATAGGCAAATTTGGTTCCCGTGCGCAAAAACAGATGCGCGCTTTCTGCGTCCTGCCGCTCTGTTTCCCCACGGATTTGCTCCGCAGTATATCCCGCGGTTTCATACAGCGTCTCTGCTCCGGATGTGATGGCCACGCGAACGCCCATTTGTTCCAGCTCCCTGCAAATCTCATGAAGCGCGGAATCCTCGGCTGCAAACGCGTCTTTGTTTTCCACAATATCCTCGCTCACAGAATCGAGCATCATCTGCAACTGGTAATTTGTAACCATACCGCTCATTTTGTCCACCGCCGCAATGGTGACGCTTGACCCCGCGTCCGCAAGAATCCCAATCAAAATACCGATCATGATCACAATAACGATCAAAACCGGAATAATAATCATGGTAAAATTGGCAAGCGTTATTTTTTTGCGGACAGGTAAATCGTGCAGCTTCAACAGGCTTTTCTCCCTAAAGGTTTCTCCTTATCCTATATAGCATAAATTTGATCCGAATACAAGAAAAACACATTTTGCGCATTGATCGCTCCCTGGTTTTGCGGTATTCTAACAATAGGTCTATAAAATTCAAGCTTATGCCAAAAGAACAGGAGATGTTGCAATGAAGACAATCGTTTGCTATGGAGATTCCAATACATGGGGCTTTGATCCTTCCGGACATGACGAAGAGGCGGGAACCGATAAAAGATTCCCTTATGACGTCCGCTGGACGGGCGTGCTGCAAAAGGAACTTGGGCCGGAGTATCTGGTTTGCGAGGAGGGCATGAACGCGCGCACCACCGCATTTGACGATCCGATCAGCCCATACCGAAACGGGCTTTCTTATCTCGCGCCCTGCCTGCTTACCAAAATGCCGGTTGATCTTCTTGTGATTATGCTTGGCACCAACGACGTGAAAATACATCTGGGGCAAACCCCCTTTAGCATCGCAAAGGGACTGGACCAGCTGATCGCTACCGCGCAAAACCCTATGTTTGGCAGGGAAGGCGCCACGCCTGAAATTTTGATCCTCGCGCCCATCGACATCGACCAAAAAATTCCCACACGCTGGACCGGAAATTATTACAACGAAGAGTCCGGCGCGCGAGTGCGCGCTTTGCGCGAACATTATCAGACGATTGCAAAACGGCGAGGATGCCGCTATTTGGATGCGTCCCAATATGCCCAGCCGCACGAGGATGATTATCTGCACATGAGCGCCGAGGGGCACGGGTGCCTGGGGCGCGCAGTTGCACAGGAAGTCAGAAATATTTTATAGCGGGTTTTGCACAGCCTAATCGGAAGTCAACCCGCCGCAATAGAATCTGCGCAGACAAATGAAAACGGCAGGCGTTGCGCCTGCCGTTTTCATTTGCTCCAAAAGACCGGTTGCCGCAACCGGACATGATGTCTATTGCGATACGGTATGGTTAATATCTCCCGCCCGAGCCTGAGTTATATCCTTCCTTTTCCCAGATACGGAACCATTCGTGCAGCCGTGCCAAAAACTCTTCGTTGGTTTGCGTGCGCACCAGCATGCCAATGAGCTGCTCTGTCACCTCTGTGGTGTTTCCGGAAGAAAGCGCCTTCCTAAGCGCCCATGTGCCCTCAAGCTCCTTCTGCGAAAGCAGCAAGTCTTCACGCCGCGTTCCTGATTTTGCAAGATCCACCGCAGGGAAAATGCGTTTTTCCGACAGCTTGCGATCCAGATGGATTTCCATGTTGCCGGTTCCTTTAAATTCCTCATAGATGATTTCATCCATACGCGAGCCTGTTTCCACAAGCGCTGTCGCGATGATGGTGAGCGAGCCGCCGCCCTCGATGTTTCTGGCTGCGCCGAAGAATCTTTTCGGCTTATAAAGCGACGCCGGATCAAGACCGCCGGAAAGCGTCCTGCCGGACGGCGGCACAATCAGGTTGTATGCACGCCCGAGCCTCGTCAAGCTGTCAAGAAGGATAACCACGTCGCGCCCATGCTCCACAAGGCGCTTTGCGCGCTCGATTACCATATCGGAGACACGCGCATGGTTTTCCGGTTTTTCGTCAAATGTGGAATAAACAACCTCGCCCGCAATCGAACGCTGCATATCCGTCACTTCCTCCGGACGCTCATCAATCAGCAGAACGAGAAGCTCCACTTCAGGATAGTTGGTTGTGATGCTATTCGCGATTTTTTTCAAAAGGATCGTTTTACCTGCCTTGGGCGGCGCAACGATCAGTCCGCGTTGGCCTTTTCCGATGGGGGAAATCAGGTCGATCATGCGGATAGCAAGGTCGCGCGAAGCTCGTACATTTTCAAGCGTAAAGCGTTCTTCCGGATAGATTGGCGTTAATTCTTCAAACGGGCGGCGCGTCTGGCAGTTTTCCACCGGCTCGTCGTTCACCGTTTCAATATACAGCAATGCCAAAAGCCGCTCGCCATCCTTGGAGGGTCGCGTCTTTCCGTAAACCTTATCACCCGTCTTCAGGTTGAATTTTCTGATCTGCGCCTGCGATACATAAACGTCTTTTGCTCCGGGCAGATAATTTTCACTGCGCAAAAAACCATATCCTTCGGAATGCACCTCCAGTATGCCGTTTGCTTCTTTACATTCTCCAGTGTTTAGAATTTCATTTACTGCGTCGTTGTTGGGCACATATTCAATAATCCTGCGGCGGCGGGAATCATGAGGCTGCTCTTCGTGCGTCTCTTCTTCGCCAAACACTTCGATCGACTCTTCGCGCGGCTGTTCTGCAGGCTGCTGCTCTGTCTTCGGCGCTCGCGCGCTCTGCTTTGGCGCCCGCTTTAACGGTTTTTCCGGCGGCGTAATCGTAATCTGCTCAAAAAACGGCTCGGTCAAAGGCTCTTCGTCGACCTGCTCCGGCTCGTTTTGCTCAAGCTCCAAAAGCTTTCCAAGCAATTCCGCTTTTTTATACTTGGTTGGGGACTTAACACCCGCCAGTTTCGCAATTTCGCGCAAATCAGCGAGGCTTTTTGATTCGAGTAAACTGGTATCCACAAAAATACGCTCCTTAAAATATGATAAAAATATTACAAAAATTTAATAAACGATTTATCAAAAACAATTGAAATAAGAAGAAAGTGATAAAATAATTTTCCAAGAAAAGCGGCCGGACCTCCGCCTCAATAAATTTCCACTATCTGTCTCTCTTATTATGCGCAAAAATAGCGTCTTTGTCAATCAAAATCAACTTTTTTCTTTGTATAAATACATAATATACTTCTTTACGCCATTTGAAACAAAAATTTCACTAAAAATTCATATTTTACATATCTTTTCTATGCTTTCATTTGACTTACTTACCTATTTAATTATATAATATACCGTAGGTAAGGTTAATTTTCTCTCTTGCAGAAAGTTGTACTTATCGAGGAAGTTACACCATAAATAAATTTAATTCTTGGAGGTATCATTTTATGGAAAACAACAATAACACGCTTGCTATTGTATCTTTGGTGCTTGGCGTCGTTTCCGTCATCTTTGCATTTGTATTTGTATGGATCGGACTCATCGCCGGTATCGTTGGCCTTGTTCTTGCGATTAAGGCAAAGAAGGCACAGCCGAGCGGCATGGCAACAGCCGGATTTATCCTTTCTTTGATCGGCTTGATCCTGTCTGTGATTCTGGTAATCGTTGCTCTGGCTTGCGTTGGCATGCTGGTTGGCGCAGCTGCCGGCATGGGTATGTTGGGCTAAAACCTGCTTGGGGCGGTTTTGCTTTCGCCCGTAAGGCTTGGTACTGATGTACAAAAACAGGCAAATATAAAATTTGCCTGTTTTTTATTCAAATGATACCGTTCAGGAATTGATTCCGCGACGATTTAACACGCGATAGGTTCTGCAAAACTTGCGCGAAATCGCTTGCATGTGCAAATCATTCCAAAAGGTCACAAAGGGCCTTTTCACAAATTACTATCAACGAGGTAAAGAATGTATCCTTACACACAAATTTTTGGCATTTCACTCTCCACTTACGGGCTCCTGATTATGATCGGATTTGCCTTTGGCGTTGCGGTTGCGCTTTTGCGCCGCAAGATCAACGGCGTGCGCATCGACGACACGATTGCCTGCCTTGTGCTTGCCGCGGCGGGCGCGCTTTTGGGCGGTAAATTTTTCTTCGTCGCGCAGGATATGCTGAGCGGCTTCCCTGAATTTTTAGAGCGTGTCCAGAGCATCGGATTTTTATCCTATTTTGCGGGTGCGGGGCTAGTCTATTACGGCGGCTTTATCGGCGGCATCCTATTCCTTTTGCTTGCGATCAAAATTGTGAGAGTTTCGCCGTGGCCCATGCTCGACACCATCCTGCCCTCCATTCCTTTGGCGCACGCCTTCGGGCGGCTGGGTTGTCTTGCTGCAGGCTGCTGTTATGGCATTCCTTCTGAGATTGGATTTTATTTCAACGCTTCACCCTTCGCGCCGCACGATGAGCGGCTGCTTCCCATACAGCTGATTGAAGCAGTGTGCGTTTTCGGGCTTTTCGGGTTCATGTTTCTTTACGGAAAACAAAAAAGGACTCCGGGCCGGATTCTTTCCATTTACCTGATTGGCTATGGAGTCATCCGCTTCATTCTTGAGTTTTTCCGCTACGACGCAATTCGCGGCTTTTATGGCGCGCTTTCGGTTTCTCAATGGGTCAGCCTGATCTTGATTGCGCTTGGCTTTTTCTTCCTGCTTTTCTATCCCCGCCTAGCCAATAAGCGCCTCCCAAAAAACAACGCTGCCCCGCAATAAATAAGCTCTTCCTGCGCGCAATGCAAAAACAGAGTAATCAAAAAGAGGCTGTCCGGAATTTCTGTTTCCGGACAGCCTCTTTTTTATACATAATACAAATCTTTTGACGGATACGTCGGCTCACAGGTAAGATTGATGTTCAGCTTCTTTAGTATGGACTCGTCCACCTGCGTCAGCATACAGGTGGAGTGTACCTCGCATCCCGCAAGCTCACCTAACTTTTCCATCGCGACCTCTGCCATGGGATTCATGGCGGCGCTGATAGAAAGGGCGATGAGCACGTCTTCAATATTCAAAATAGGATCGAGCTCTTTGAGAGCGGAACTTTTTAGTTCCAGAATCGGCTCCAGCACCATGGGAGAAATCAGCCTGATTTCATCCGCTATATTTCCCAGCTGCTTCACCGCATTAAGCACCATGCTGGAAACATTGTTCATCAGCTCTGTTGTTTTCCCTGTCACGATGCTGCCGTCGCTCATCTGGATTGCAGCAGCGGGAACTCCCTCTTTTTCAGATTTTTTGAGCGAGGGCGCAACCACGGCGCGGTCGTCAGGCTCAAGCTCCAGTTGTTTCATCAACATCAGGTTTTTTTGCAGCGCCTGCTGGGAAACGATCCCTTTTTTAAAATCGCACTGCGCGTTATAATACCGACGGATCACTTCCTGGCAGGCCGCCTCACGGCACGTCTCATCATCCGTGATCGCATAGCCCGCCATATTCACGCCCATATCGGTGGGCGACTGGTAATAGTCCTTGTTGCCTGTGATTTTGGCAAGAATTGTCTTTACAATCGGAAAAGCGTCGATATCACGGTTATAGTTCACCGCCGTTTTACCATACGCCTCTAGATGGAACGGGTCGATCATGTTTACGTCGTTTAGGTCGGATGTCGCCGCCTCATACGCCATATTGACCGGATGCTTTAAGGGCAGGTTCCAGACGGGGAATGTCTCAAATTTTGCATATCCGGCTTTTACCCCCCGTTTATACTCATGATAGAGCTGGGAAAGGCAGGTCGCGAGTTTTCCGCTGCCCGGCCCCGGAGCCGTCACAACCACGAGCGGCCGCGTCGTCTCGATATATGGGTTCATGCCATAACCCTCGTCGCTCACAATAAGCTCGATCTCAGAGGGATATCCTTTGGTGTGTTTATGGATATAAGTCTTTACACCACGGCGCTCAAGCTTCTGGCGAAACATATCCGCTGCCTGCTGCTGTGTGTATTGCGTGATGACCACGCTTCCAATCAGCAGCCCCATGCCGCGCAAATGATCAATTAGCCGCAACACGTCCAGATCGTAAGTGATTCCAAGGTCTGCGCGCACCTTGTTCTTTTCAATATCTCCCGCATTGATGCAAAAGATAATCTCTGCCTGGTCTTTTAAGCTCTGGAGCAGCTTGGCCTTTCCATTCACGTCAAAACCCGGCAGCACACGCGACGCGTGATAGTCGTCAAACAGCTTTCCGCCAAATTCAAGGTACAGCTTTCCCTTGAACAGCTCAATCCGTTCTAAAATTTTCTCTGTCTGCTTTCTGATGTATAACTCATTATCAAAGCCGGTTTTCATAAAATCCTCCTTCATGAATCAAAACCTTGGAAACATAACGATACGCATCCGCAGCTTGCAGCAGATGCGCACCGTTCAAACTTCGTTCTAAAATCTTGCGTTTTTTAGCAGTGCGTACACTCCATGACAACGATTCTGTTGCGTTTTTTCAGGTTGTCTGCGGTAATTTCAAACAATCCGCCACCCAGACGCGATACATCATATTCCCTGCTCGCCGCACGCGCGAGAAAATCATGCGCGCTCGCAAGCTCGGTCAGGTTGAGCGTACCGGTCAAATAGTGCATGGGGATTGTGATATTTGCGTGAACCGTATCCATAATATTGAGCGCGCCCTTTGCGTCCACGGTATAATAGCCGCCCACCGGAATCATCAAAATATCGATCTTGCCTAATTTTTCAAAATAGGACGGAGCGGGCATCTCTCCCACGTCGCCCATGTGCAGCAGGCGCATCCCGTCAACTTCTATGATATACGTGACAACAGTGCCGCGCAGCGTTCCCTGCTCTTCATCATGGAATACAGGAATCCCTGTAATCTTTATGCCGCACACCTCATAGCTGCCCTCTTTTTCAATCACCGTGCTCTCTTTGGGAAGCGCACTTAAATAATCCGCGTTGCGGTGATCGAAATGATCGTGTGTAATCAGAACGACATCCGCAGGTTTCTGCGCCACCTTAAGCCCGATCGTATGATCATACGGATCGATGATGATGGTTTTTCCTTCTTGTGTCGTCACATAAAAACACGAGTGCCCAATCCATTCAATCAACATTGTATCAATCCTCCTGTTTGTTCCTCAAAATAGTATCCACCGGCAAATAAATTATGCCTTGGGAATTTTCCTGTAATTGATGTTCAGCTTGTTGACCGCCTGCTGGTCTCCTATCCTGATCACATATTCGAGGTCTATTTTTCCGCTTTCTTCCGATACCTCGCTTAAAATCTGCGTGGGCAGCACCGACATCTGCATCATTCCAAACGGCGTTTCATAGGCCGCTTCAAACACACGGCTTTTTAAAAACACGAATTCCGTCTCAAAGGGACCCGTTCTGCGCAGCTGCACCCGTTCACCCTCCACCGTAAGCTGGGTTTTTGTATTTCCCAGTCCGGAGAGCTCGCTTTCATCGTATTCGATAATATATTTCTCATCGTCATGCGTCAGCATGCCTTCGGTATATAGCTCCATTGAGTTGCTGTCTTCCGCGTCTTCCTGCGTTCCGCGGATGTTTACCATAATATTTTGCCTTGTTATCGTCATCTCTGTTTCCTATTCCCTTCGCTTATAGCAATTTGTCAAAAGGCCCTTTACAAACTTTTGGTATCAATTGCACATGCAAGCGATTTATCGTAAGGTTTGCATTACCTATATTAAGTTAAATTGCTTTAAAAACCGCTTCATGTGCGGTTTTTTCGCCTCACAGGTTCTCTTTTCCAATAAAAAAATACAGAAACCCATGATATATTATATTGATTATATCACAAATTTTTACATCGGAAAAATATTTTCACAGAAAATTATGATATTTTGGCGAAAAACATTGTCAAGCCCTTATTTCCTGTGTTAGAATACAAGCAGAAAAAGACCCACAAATTAAAACTTGCCTTCGAAAAATATTTGGGGGAAATTTTTAAAGCCGGTCTCTTTTCCCAAAAATTTTTTAGGAGGATGCTATAACATGGCAGACAGAACATTAATTTGCAAAGATTGCGGCAGCGAATTCGTTTTTACAGAAGGTGAACAGGAATTCTACAAAGAGAAAGGGTTTGAAAACGATCCCGTCAGATGCCCCGCTTGCAGAAAGTCCAGAAAGCAGCAGAGAAACAATTACAGAAGAGACTATGAAGGCTAAAAAGTAGGCAAAATTGTAAGGCCGTCCAGTATGGGCGGCCTTTTATTGTGACGCATCCGGCAACACGCACGCATGTTTGTGCGCATCACCGGTTGTTTCCGCTCTGTGGCTGCCTAATCTCAAAGCGTTCTGCGTTTTTCCAAAAACACCATTTCCGGTCCGCCCGGCACTTGCCTGAGCGTATATGCCGTATAGCCCGCGCGCTCGTAAAAACGAACATTTTTTTCATTTTTCGCTCTCGTAAAAAGCTCATACCGCCCGCTGGGGCAAGCCTCTTCCATTGCCTGAAGCAATCTTTTTCCAAGACCTTTGTCCTGTTTTTGCGGATGCACCATCAGTTTGCCGATCAGGAGCGTTCCGTTCTCTTTTTTCGCACGAACCGATCCTACAATTTTTCCATTTTCCACAGCCTTTAATACAATGCCTTCGCAAAATTCCTTTTTCAGTTCGTCCATCGTTTGCGTGAGCGGCTGGATCGAAAAGTCATTCAATGTCTCCGCCTCGCTTCGGTAGGCAAGGTATTGCAGCTGTAGTATTTCTTGCAGATCGCCTGCCTGCGCATTCAAAATCTCTTCCATCGTCACTCCAGTATCTCGTTTGCCTCGGGGCGCATAACGCCCGCGTCCGTCTTTCCGTCATGTGAACGCGTGACCACCTTCAGCCACTTTCCGCCTTTCATGCGTACCAGACACACAATCGCTTTCACCACCTCATCCGACCGGAGCAGGAAATAAACGACCGGAATGGGAAGTCCCCAAACAAACGCGCCCAACGCGCCAAGGGGAATCGCAATCGCCCACATCGCAATGAGATCGAGATACATCGCATAGATGGTATCCCCTCCGCCGCGAAATACGCCCACAATGCACGCCATGTTGACCGCGTAAAACAGGATAATGATTGCTGAGGCGTACATCGTTCCATTGAGCGCAACGCGCGTGTCTTCCGTAATCGAATAAAAGCTCATGAAGGTATCCTTGAGCAGTAAAAATGCTCCCGCCGTAATGGCAGCGATAATGATATTCGCAAGCACCAGCGAATTCGCGCTTTTTTTCGCAAGATCATACTTGCGCTCTCCAATATACTTTCCTACAATCACAAGCGTAGCCGAAGCCGCTCCATAGATGAATACCGTCATGATTTGCATGGCAGTGGATACGATGGAAACCGTGGCCACAGCCGATACGCTCATGCGTCCCAAAACCGCAGTATGCGCGGAAGAGCCCACCGCCCACAGCATTTCGTTCACCAGCACAGGCAGCGCAAACTTGATGTAGTCCCTGAAAATCCACTTTTCCGACCGGAAAATATAACGCAGCTTTATCGTAACGCGCGTTTCCTTTTTGGCGTAAAAGAAAACGATCACAAATTCCACCGCGCGCGCAATGATCGTGCCGACTGCCGCACCCGCAACGCCCAAAGCGGGCGCGCCGAACTTTCCAAAGATGAACATATAATTGAAAAACACGTTGACGCAAAAGGAAATACTATAGGTAACGACCGCAATCTTCACCCGTTCCACACTGCGCACACAGGTAAGGTAAGAGTTTGTGAACGCAAACGGAAGATAGGAAAAAATCGCGACCCGCAGATATTGTACGCCGTATTCCACCACCTGCACGTCATCGGTGTAAAGCTCCATCACCTGCCGCGGAAATAACGCCACCAGAACCGTAACCACTATTCCGACGCCAAGCGCGATTTTGAGTACAATCCCCAAAATTTTGGAGATGGTGTCCGTGTCTTTTTTGCCCCAATATTGTGAAATCAGCACGCACGCGCCTGATGACAGGCCAAACATGCACATCATAAACAAAAAGAATGGCTGGTTTGCCACCGTGACAGCCGAAAGCTGCACTTCTCCAAGAGAACCCACCATGACCGAATCCATGAGTCCCACCGCATAGGTCAGCAAATTCTGCAAGGCCACAGGCAGGGCGATTGCAGCAAACAATTTCATCAGTCCTTTGTTTTTTACAAGCTCCGTCATAAATCCGCTCCTTTCTTTCTCAGAGAATCCGCACGCGCATACGCATTGCGCGTGCGGGTGACTCATTGCGTTGCAATAAAAAACTTGCCGCCCAAGGGCGACAAGCACTATATTAACATAAACTTAAGCCGCCCACAAGCGGTTTTTCTGTGAATTTTTTGTGACGTACTTTAATCCATATGATAACGCTTTTTGAATACCTTGAGCCCCGCGCGCATCAGCGGATTTCCCGCCAGCTTCCACAGCTTCGCTTTTTTTTCGCCTTCCTTGCGCACTGCTTCATAAAATTCCTGCACATATGCCGGATTTTCCAGAATCAAATGGTTTGCGATATTGCCTTTTTGTACTTCGCGGTAAAACTCCAGCCACACTACGCGGTTTTCACGCACGCCCTCCTCTTGCAGGGACAAAAACGAGTTTTCACCGTGCAGGCGGTAACGATACGCCGTTTCTTTTACAAAGACAGGCTCATCGTATAAGCACGCGCGCAAAAAGAAATCATAGTCATGGACATACCGATAATTCTTAAACCCGCCGATCCCGTCAAACAGCTCTCTTGCGAATAGCAAATTGCCTGTAGAAATACTCACGTTTTCAGCAACCGCCGCCAGCGCTGCAAACCGTTTGCCCTCCAGTTTTTCCTGAATTGCCTCAAACGTTTTTGCCTGATCGTCTTTGCTCCGCGCGCCGTCCGCGCCGATACATTTGACGCGCGAAAACCCCCACATGGAGCTTTGCTTTTGCAGCGCGTCCATCATGACGGAAAAACGGTTTGATTCGTATAGGTCGTCCGCGTTCAAGATCGCGAGATAGTCGCCGCTTGATGCTCTGAGCCCTTCATTGATGGTCTCGTGCGCGCCCAGATTCCGTTCGTTTTTGCGCAGCACAATTCTTCCCGCAAACCGCTTTTGCATGGATTCCTGTTCCAAAAGCGCGCTTGCTTTTTCAAAGCTCGCGTCTTTGGAGCAGTCGTCCATCACCACAAGCTCAAGCTGTTGATAGCTCTGCGCCGCGACTGATTCAATCGCCCCGCAGAGATAAGTTTCATAGTTATAGGATGGAATCACAACTGAAATCAGCGGCTGCATCAGTCTATATCTCTTTCAGATATCTTGCGATTGCGTCCTTGTAATCCGGCAGAAGCTCAAATCCGGCCTCAATAAGCGCCTGTTTGGACATCCGTGAATTTTTGGGGCGCGAAGCCGCGGTGGGATACATTTTCGCGTATTCCTCGGTTGTCACAGGAATCACCTGGATTCCTTTTCCCGCCTGACGGAAAATCTCCACGGCAAAATCATACCATGTAATATCTCCCTCGTTTGACGCCTGATAAATGCCAAACTTGTGCGAAGCAATGATATCGCAAATGAGCTTCGCCACATCGTAGGTATAGGTGGGCGCGCCGTGCTGGTCGGCAACCACGCTGACCTGCTCTTTGGTATCCGCGATGCGCAGCATGGTTTTGATAAAATTGCTGCCGTTCTTGCCGAACACCCAGCAGATGCGCAAAATATAATAGTCCGAAAGCAGCTTCTGCACCTCAAGCTCGCCCTCGTATTTTGTCTGTCCGTATACATTTTGCGGCTCTTTTTTGTCATCTGGTTCCCACGGAGTGTCTTTGGAAAAACCGTCGAACACGTAATCCGTGCTGATATACATCATCTCCGCGCCCACGGCCTTTGCGGCAAGCGCAATATTTTTCGTACCGGTCACATTGACGGCATAGCACTTTTCACGATCACTCTCTGCCTTGTCCACAGCTGTGTAAGCCGCGCAGTGCACGATACACGTGGGCTGATATTCCTGCACATAAGCAAGCACAGCCTGCTCGTCCGTTAAATCAAAATCATCGATATCCACACCGCGGTTTTCAATGCCGCGTGCGTCAAGGTGCCGCACAACGTCAAAGCCAAGCTGTCCCTTCACTCCTGTGATCAATACTTTCATTCTTATGACTCCTATCTTCCGGCGTACATCTTCTGGTAATAATTCTGATATTCGCCGTTCACAATGTTTTTCCACCAGTCTTCATTGTCAAGGTACCACTTCACGGTTTGCTTGATGCCTTCGTCAAAGGTGGTGGTAGGCTCCCATCCAAGCTCATTCATCATCTTGGTGGGGTCAATCGCATAGCGCATATCATGCCCTGCCCTGTCCGTTACAAACGAAATCAGGCTTTCCGGCTTTCCAAGCTCTTTTAAAATGGTCTTCACCACCTCCAAATTGGTGCGTTCATTGTGTCCGCCAATGTTATATACTTCCCCTACCCTGCCATCGTGCAGAATCCTGTCGATGGCGGCGCAATGGTCGCGCACATACAGCCAGTCGCGCACATTTTCGCCCGTGCCGTAAACAGGCAGTTTTTCATCCGCCAGCGCGCGCGAAATAATGAGCGGAATCAACTTTTCAGGAAAGTGATACGGCCCGTAGTTATTGGAGCAGCGCGAAATTGTGATGGGCAGGCCAAATGTTCTGTGGTATGCCTGCACCAGAAGATCGGCGCTCGCTTTCGAGGCGGAATAGGGGGACGATGTGTGGATGGGCGTTTGCTCTGTAAAGAATAAATCCGGCCTATCGAGCGGCAGATCGCCGTATACCTCGTCCGTGGAAACCTGATGATAGCGCGTTACGCCATATTTGCGGCTCGCGTCCATCAGCGTCTGCGTTCCGATGATGTTGGAGCGCAGGAAAATGCCGGGGTCTTCAATGGAGCGGTCTACGTGGGATTCCGCGGCAAAATTTACCACAACATCAAACTTTTCTTTTTCAAACAAATCAAACATCGCGTCCCTATCGGCGATATCGGCTTTTACAAAGGTTACGTTCGGCTCTTCGAGTACATCCTTGAGCGTCTCCAAATTGCCCGCGTAAGTCAGCAGGTCAAGCACAACAAGCTCATAATCCGGATGATTTTCCAGCATGTGAAATACAAAATTGCTTCCGATAAACCCGGCTCCGCCTGTAATCAATAATTTCATATTCGTTTTGTTACTCCTTTATTTGATTCGTTATTTTTTATTATATCACATGGTGCGCTTCGCAAACAAACGCTTCCTTATTCTGCGGAGATCAGGACCACCCTGTTTTTGCCCTGTTTTTTCCCCTGATACATCCGCTCGTCCGCAAGGTTAATCAGCGCGTCCATATCCTGCGACAGATCGTCCATGTTTTCTGCTATGCCAAAAGTCATTGTCATATGAAGCTGCTGTTTTTCAAAAGAAAACACCGCCTTCTCCACTTTTTTGCGCAAACCATTGACCAGATTTTGGGCGTCTTCCAGAGTTCCGCCGCGAATCAAAAGCAAAAATTCTTCTCCGCCCCAGCGGCACACATCCGCCTTCCCTTCACAGTACTCTTTCATGATCTTCCCGATTTTGCGCAGGATTTCGTCCCCACACATGTGCCCATAGGTGTCGTTTACCGCCTTAAAATCGTCGATATCGCCAAGCGCAATAAAATAGCGTCCCGCGCATTCCTCTAATTTTGTTAAAAATGCGTGCCTGCTGTAAAGCCCTGTTAAAAGGTCATAATTTGCAAGCGCGCTGAGCGCCTCATTTTCATTCTCCAGCACCTTTTTGGTTACCGTAGCCGAAATACGTGATACGAATGCGGAATATAAAATAATGGCAAACGCAACGCAGGCGCTATAAATGAAGACGGCCGTATTCACCGGCTCAGCGGCTTCCGGATACAAGTACCCGCCGCCCCATGCAAAAAGCCGCAGCAGGATAAACACACAAATTTCCAGCACAGAAAATAAATATGGAATAAACTTATGATCATAGGGGCAAAAATAGACGAGCGAGCTCGCCGCAATCAAAAACAGGGGTATTCCCGTCCACCAGCCTGTGAGCAGCGTACAAACAATCGCAAACACACATACTTCCAGATGCGTCAGCGCCACGGCAGTACGGTAAAAGCCCTTGCGCACAAAGATAAAAGCGATAAAATAGTACCCCATGCTGCAAAAATTGTAAATGAGCGGCATCACAAACGAAAGCGCGGCAAAAATAACCACATAAGAGACATGGATCAATATAGAAAGCAGAATAATCTGGGAATATACTTTCCTGACATATTGATCTTCGTCCGTTTTCTGCACACTCAGGCTTTTCATGCGATGTTACCTCGTCCCTGCCATCCCTTAAAAATTCGCGTCGCTGTCTGCAAGAAGCGGTGCTTTTAAATCTTTTTCCGACAAAATCGGCTCCTTAATTCCCCAGTCCACCCCGATTTGCGGATCGTCGAAACGAATGGAGCGGTCGCATTCCGGCGAATAAACCCTGTCGACCTTATATTGCACCTCCACATCGTCGCTCAGCGTCACAAAGCCGTGCGCCATACCTCTGGGCATAAAAAACTGCAGTTTGTTTTCCGCTGAAAGCTCTATGCTGTACCATTTTTTATAGGTGGGCGAGCTTTTGCGGATATCCACCGCCACATCCAGTATTTTGCCGCGCGTACAGCGCAAAAGCTTTGACTGGCCCATCGGCTCAATTTGAAAGTGCAATCCCCGCAGCGTGCCCTTTTGCGCGGAGAAAGACTGATTATCCTGCACAAATTCGCAGGAGATTCCAAGCTCTTCAAATTTCGGCTTACTGTAGGTCTCCATAAACCATCCGCGGTGGTCGCCAAAGCAATCCGGCTCAAGCACCACAAGCCCTTCAATTCCGGTTTCCCTCTTTTTCATATGTCAAGCACCTTCCCTTCCGCTACAGCATTCAGGTGCTGTCCATAAGAAGATTTTCCATATTTTGCCGCACTCTTGCGCAGCGTATCGCAATCGATCCAGCCTTTACGGAATGCGATTTCTTCCGGCGCAGACATCACGATGCCCTGCCGTTTTTGCAGCATACGCACAAACTCCGCCGCTTCAATCAACGAGTCAAACGTTCCTGTATCAAGCCACGCATATCCTCTTCCCATCAGCTGAACGTCAAGGTCTCCCTTCTCAAGATAAACACGGTTAAGGTCTGTGATTTCCAGCTCGCCGCGCGCGCTGGGCTTTAAATTCTTAGCGTATTCCACCACACGGTTATCATAAAAATACAAACCTGTGATCGCGTAATTTGATTTGGGAACCGCGGGTTTTTCCTCCACAGAAAGCGCTTTTCCCTGTCCGTCAAATTCCACGATGCCAAACCGTTCCGGATCATCTACATAATACCCAAACACGGTCGCGCGGTTTTTGTTTTCCACCGCCTGAGCCATCAGCTGCGAAAGCCCGTTTCCATAAAAAATGTTATCCCCCAAAACCATCGCGCACGAATCGTCCCCAATAAACTCCTCACCCAGAATAAACGCCTGCGCAAGGCCGTCCGGCGACGGCTGTTCCTTATAGGAAAGTGAAATTCCAAACTGGGAACCGTCCCCCAGCAGGCTTTCAAATCTCGGCAAATCCACCGGCGTGGAAATGATCAAAATATCCTTGATTCCCGCCAGCATCAGCGTGGAAAGCGGATAATAAATCATCGGCTTGTCATAGACCGGCAAAAGTTGCTTGCTTGTCATGATTGTGAGCGGATAAAGGCGCGTGCCCGATCCTCCCGCGAGTATAATTCCTTTCATTGTATCCTGTCCCTTCTGATCAATATTTTATTTCGGATCCGTCTCCGGTTCTTCTCTAAAGTCCGCATCGCCCCGCCACTTCCAAAAATACTTGAACATGGAAAAAACATGGATCATCAAATATTTGAGGCTGTGCGCGCTTGTGCGCGAATAATCGTGATAGACATACGCGAACGGATAATACACCACGCGAAAATTCTTTCGCAGCGTGCGCGACAGGTCCGCGTCTTCAAAATACATGAAATACCGTTCGTCAAAGCCCCCCACAAATTGCAGGAGCGCCGTACGCGCAAGCAGAAAGCAGCCGGACGCAAACTCGATATCAGTCACCCCTGAAAGGTCTTCATCCAGCATTTTGTAATGCTGGCGGTGCTGTTCCCAACGCCTCAAGGGCGCGCGGTTGGCAATCAGGTATTTCAGTTTGGGCGTGCGTTTGGGCAAATATTGCGGCTGGCCGTCCATATAATGAATGGCGGGCGCGCACAACCCAATGTCTGGATTTTTATGCATAAACTCGGCAAGCTCAGTCAGAATATCGCTGCTTAAAATAATATCCGGATTGACAATCGCGTGAAAATCCGAATCGATCAGCGGAAGCACCAGATTGTGTCCCGCGCCAAAACCCAGGTTTTTATCGCTGAATATGACACTGATCGCCGGAAATTCGTCGGCAAGCTTCACCGCGCTCGCGTCCTTGGAGGCGTTATCGATGAGATAAATCTTAACGCGCACGCCATGCGTATATTCCAGAATCGACGCGATGGCCTTTCTTGCCCTGTCGTAATCATTATAATTTACAATGCTGACTGTTACGTCATATTTCAAACAAGCGTCCTCCGCAATTTTAACCAATCCTATACTATAATCTTCATTATTATACCAACATCTTACTTTTTTTTCCATACTTTTTAACAAAGCGTTTGTTCCCATGGCAGCATCTGTTCATTTCACGGTCTATTTTTGCCCTGTAGCGGCTTTTCCTTTTTTTGCAGCCCACTCTTATTGCTTCTTTTGCAGGTGACTGCTATAATAAACTTATCAAATCAAAGGAAGTTTTTCATATGAGCGAAAAAGACAATTCCCTTGAAACCAAAAAAAGACGTGGCACTGTCATTACCGTTGTTGTCATCACAGTTGCGCTCGTTTGTTTTGCTTTTTCCATGATGAATATGTTCGATGTGCGTCTGGGGGATTTACAAAATTCTTCCTCCTACCGCGATCTCGCCGGAAAGACGTTTGTGCAGGCAAAGGATTCCCCGGAGAAACTGACGTCCATGTTCGAAAAGCTCCGCGAGACAAATCCGGACATTGCAGGATGGGTCAACGTTCCCCAAACCGGCATCAGCTATCCTGTTGTGCAAACTCAAGACAATGACTTTTATCAAACTCATAATTTCTTCCGTGAAGAAAACCGTGGTGGCGCAGTTTTTTTGAACGCTGGCAACAATCTTGATTTTTCAGATGAAAATACCGTCCTCTTCGGACAGAATATGACGGATGGTTCCATGTTTGCCGCGCTGCAAAACTATCAGGATAAAAGCTTTTTTGACGCACATAGCACAATCGAGCTCTTCCTTCCGGATGGAACGGTCAGGAATTATACGGTGTTTGCGGCGTATATTGCATCCGATGAGGGCGCGACCTTTACCGACAGCTTTGCAACGCGCGAAGAATTTGAGAAATATGTGACCGCTATGGAGGCATTGTCCACAAACGACAGCAATGCCAATATTCTTGGTGGGAAGAGTATTTTGACACTGTCTACCTGCGAAAAGGGAAAAGATACCGCAAAATATATTGTTCAGGCTGTTTTGCAGCCATAGCGCATTGTAAAATGTTCAAGAATCCAAGGCTGTTAAGAAAGTCTCAAGACAGCCTTTTTTTATTTTTGCCCGCACACCGCCGGTTTGTTGATACACAAAGTCATGGAATCAGATAGATCCGTCACACCTGCTTTTCAGACGGATTTCATTCGCCATGCTGGCGGGTATCTCGTTTTTCCATATTTTTCAGCTCTCCCGTCACAAGCGCTGCCGCCAAAATTGCCGCCGCGCCGTCTGCGATAGGACCTGCGTACATCACGCCGTCGATTCCCCAGATGGCGGGAAAAATCAGGATCAGCGGAAGCAGGAAAATAATTTGCCGCGTCAGCGAAAGCAGAATGCCGCGCGTCGCTTTGCCGATGGACGTAAAGAAATTCGCCGTAACCGGCTGGATGCCGTTCAGAAAGGTAAGCAGCATAAAGATGCGGAAATAGCGCTCTGCAAATTCATAATATGCCTCGCTGCCCTGTCCGAAAATGCTGATAATCTGCTGTGGGAAAAGCTGGAAGCAGAGAAAAGCCACTGCAGAAATGATCAGCACGATCACCGTTGCCGTAAAGTAGGTCTTTTTCACGCGCGCATAATTACGCGCACCGTAATTAAACCCATTGATCGGCTGGCATCCCTGCGAAATCCCCAGAATAAAGGCCATAAATACGATATTGACTTTTGTGATCACGCCCACGCACGCAAGGGGAATTTCACTTCCATAATGAGACAGCGCTCCATAATAAGTGAGCGTATTATTCATGGCAATCTGCACGGCAGTCATGGCAAGCTGGTTGAAGCACGCCGCCGCGCCCAGTGAAAAAATCATTTTCGCATATTCCCCATGCGGACGAAAATATGTTTTTGTCAGTTTCAGCGTCTGAAACCGCCTGAAATAAAGGATCACCATAACCGCGGAAATCGCCTGCCCCATTACCGTGGCAATCGCCGCGCCCGCAATACCCATATCAAACCCAAAGATAAACAGCGGATCCAAAACCATATTGATGACCGCGCCGGTGAGCATACACGCCATGGAATAGGTTGGGCTGCCGTCCGCGCGAATCAGCTGGCTGCCGCCGGTGGTCAGGATTACGAGCGGAATTCCCAGCGTTGTGATCCCCGTATAGGTTTGGGCATAAGGCAACACGTTATCTGTCGCGCCGAACGCCATCAAAAGCGGATGGAGCATAGCAATGACCAAAACCGCGAGCGTCACGCCAAAGGCGAGCATGAGCGTCACGCCCGTGCCGGCGATGCGCCCCGCCTTTTCTTTGTTGCCCGCGCCAAGCTCCAGATTAAAATTAGATGCGCTGCCCACGCCCAGCAGCAGCGCAATCGAAGTGCTGATCGTGGTCAATGGAAAGGCAACATTGGTCGCCGCGTTCCCGAGCATTCCCACACCCTGTCCGATAAAAATCTGATCCACAATGTTGTAAAGCGCGCTAACCAGGAAGCTGATGATAGAAGGAACCGCAAACTTCGCGATCAGCTTTCCAATTTTTTCCGTTGCCAGCGGATTTTGCGCTGCGTTCATTGCCGTATCCATAAGCCACAATCCTTTTCCGGTACATTCCTTTTTATTGAAATTTTAGTACAATCTTGCTGGAGTGTCAATTTTGAGCGTTGGAACGGCATCCCCTACGACACGCGCGCCTGCCTGTGGAGTCTGGCTTCTTTATTTCTGACGGAAAAAGGGAAAGAGGTCTATCGCGCAGAAATATTAAAGTACGGATTCAATCAAAGCAATGAGGAGAATATAGCAGAATGAACGTAGAATTAAGACAGGAACAGCCCGCAGATTACCTTGAGACGGAAAACGTAACGCGCGAAGCGTTCTGGAACCATTATGCACCCGGATGCGACGAGCATTATTTACTTCATATTATGCGCGACTGCCCCGCGTTTGTGCCGGAGCTTGATTTTGTGGCGGTGCACGATGGCAAAATCATTGGAAATATTGTCTGTGTAAAAGCAATCGTTCACGGCGATGACGGCAGGGAGTATGAAGTTTTGACCCTAGGGCCGGTCTGTGTTTTGCCGGAGTATCAGCAAAAGGGCGTGGGTGGCAAGCTAATAAAGCAGGTCAAGAAAACAGCTTTCCAAATGGGCTTTCGCGCTATTTTGCTTTGCGGCGATCCGGCGTATTATTCCCGTCAGGGGTTTGTTCCTGCCGAGCAACTGGAAATCCGCACCGCGGATAACCTTTATATCGCCGCCCTTCAGGTATGTGAGCTGCATAAGAACGCTCTTAAAGGCAAAAAGGGGCGTTACATTGAAAATTCCATTTACGAAATCGACCCATATTCCGCCGCCCTTTTTGATGAAGATTTCCCCAAAAAAGAAAAGATAAGCGACACCCCTTCACAACAGCGGTTTTTAGAGATTGTGGCCATGCAGAAAAGCGCAACCTGAAACGGCAGTCTGCAACAACGCAAACGACTGATTGTCAGAAAAGGCACGAAAATTAGATTCCTGCCTTTTTTTTGATCCGCACTCACAATTTTTGTGCTGTCTGCCGTGCATAAATCGCCTGTGCCGGACAGCGCTCCACGCATAATCCGCAGTGCAGACAGTGTTCCTGCCGGATGACAAAAGGCGTGCCTCTTTCGATGCAATTTTGCGGACAAACGGTTTCACAAATCCCGCAGGCAATGCAAGCTTCTCCAATTTCATAGCCTTTTGATATCTCCTGCCAGCCGCCAAGCAAAAATGTTTCGCGAAAGATCGGCGTACAGGATAAGTCAAAAAATTCCCCCTGCCCTTCATACAGGCAAAACACCTCCAGTATATTGCGGCTGTCTCCCGGGTATACCTCATTCATGGAGGGATTTTCTTCAAAGATTTGAGTTAGCATATCCTGCGATACTTTTTTCACTTTGCCCCGCAGGGTAAACATCTGCCAGTTGTTATTCATACAGGAAACCGCTGCAAATTCTTGCTCCATTAATTGTTCGTAAAACTCCTTGCCACGCGCCGTAAGAAAATACAGGCAATCTTCCCCTGCCAGCATAATATCGATCATACGCGATGCGGGATGTCCGTCGCGCCCGATGGTGGCAAAGGACACATCCTTAATTTTCCGCATCCTCTTTAAATATTCACTCGTCTTCATTTTATTTTTCCTTTCGCATTACTGGTCCCTTTTTTCCGCAAGCAACATATCCATGCAATGCTTGTGGGCAACCCCACCGCTTCCACAGTCAAAAACGAGCTCTTCACACTGATGGAAATGCCAGTTTGCATAACAGGTAAATAATTCTCCGGATTTCCATGTAAGGTCCGGCAATTCTTCGTCTGGCGCGGGCGGTATAAACGGCTTATTCACGAATACATTAAGCGCGGCAAGTCCGCCGTTGCTCGTGTGTTCCTGATAGTTTCCCAAAAGTTCCATACGCAATTCCGGCTCAATATAGTGCAATACGCCGCTTGAATAAATGATATCAAAGTCATTTACGAGGCGAAATCCCTTTAAATCCGCCGTAAAAAAATTGACCTGTACTCCATGCGCCGCAGCGAGTTTTTTCGCTTTTTCAATCCCCGCTTCCGCAATATCAAAAGCAGAAACCACATAACCGTTTTTGGCAAAAAATACCGCATCCTTTCCCTCTCCGCACCCTACATCCAGCAACCGGAGCGGCCGTACCGGCGGACGCAGCCGGAGCACCTCATAACACATAGGCTGCGGCTCGATCCCCCAGTAATATCCTTCCTTCTGATATCTTTGCTCGTAAGCCGTTATTTGTTTTTTCTGCGGAAGATAACCCAGCAAAAAATCAATATCCGTCTCAAGAATTTGTGCCAGTTCCGGCAGAAATGCAATGTCCGGACTCGACTGCGCGTTCTCCCATTTGGAAACCGCCTGAAAAGAAACGTTCAATTGCCGCGCCAGCTCTTCCTGCGTCATCTCTCTTTTTTTCCTGAGCGCTGCAAGATTTCTTGCAAATGACTGTATCATGGGTCAACCACCCCTTTCCTTTCCTCTGTTATATCATGCTTTGCCAAAAAACCGCAATAACCGCATCAGGGAGTTTTTTGCAAAATTCTACGGCAGGTAGAAAAGAAAAGCCGCGGACTTATAGCCCGCGGCTTTTCTTTTCTATTACATAAACCTTAAATAATGGGGGGAGGAAAAGCTATTTCAACGCCTCGACAAAAACCAAATCGATTTTCTCTTTCGAGGGAACTCCTTCGTGAATCTTCACGTCATCCACAAAAAAAGTCGGCACGTACCAGTAATCATATCCTTTCGTCTCTTCCGCCTGACGGTTTTCCTCGATCTTTTGGATCAAAACCTCCTGATATTCCGGATGTTCCTGCTTTAATTCGTCAATCAGTTCCAGCGCCCTTTTGCAATGCGGACAGGTGTCGAGCATCATCATTTTTACATTTTTTGCCATGATTCCGTCTGCCTTTCTTGTGTTTCGTATGAAATTATGATAAACAGGATCGCGCTTTGCGAAACAACGTTATTTATTGTATAATGAAAAAAATGAGGTGGTTTCATGAATTTTTATCAAACCGTTTATGAAATTGTGAAAAATGTTCCCAAAGGGAAGGTTGCTTCCTACGGCCAGATTGCCCGTCTGGCGGGAAACCCACGCGCCGCGCGCGCCGTTGGCTACGCGCTGCACGTAAACCCTGAGCCCGGAATTATTCCCTGCCACAGGATTGTAAACAGACAGGGCCGGCTTGCGCCTGCGTTTGCGTTTGGCGGAACGGATGCACAAAGGAGGCTTCTTAACGCCGAAGGCGTTGCGGTAGATGCGCAGGGTTATGTTGACATCAAAAAACACGGCTGGAACGGCGCGTGACTGTTACGCCCGCGGGAGGCTTATTCTGTTGCATGCAAATGGCATGATTGCCAAAAAATAAAAATTGCCGCACGAAAGGAGCTTTGGGCTATGGAAACAAAAAAGAAAAAAGGATTGATACAGGAATTTAAAGAATTTATTTCCCGCGGAAGCGTCATGGACCTCGCTGTGGGCGTGATTATCGGCGGCGCTTTCACCGCAATCGTAAACTCGCTGGTGAGCGATATCATCATGCCGTTCATCACACTTGTAACGGGCGGAGTCGATTTTTCAGCCTGGGTTATCCCGCTGTTTGATTCGCAGATCAAGATTGGAAGCTTTATCAACGCGGTGATCAGCTTCCTGCTTATCGCGCTTGTGATCTTCCTGCTCATCAAAGGTCTTAACAGCATCCACCTGAAAAAACCGGAACCGGAGCCGGAGGCAAAGGCGGCGCGCCTGTGCCCTTACTGCCGAACCGAAATCGCAGACGATGCCACACGCTGCCCGCACTGTACCTCCATCCTGCCCGAAGACCCGGACGTTAACGCGGGCAAACAGGAGGCAAAAAAATCTTATGGACGTAAATTAACGGAGGAGGCCGGAGAATGAATTTTAAAATGGTTCACAACAACTTAAATGTACTCGATCTTGAAAAATCCCTTGATTTTTACGCACGGGCGCTCGATTTGCACGAGGTACGCCGCAAGGAAGGGGAAAACGGCGATTTTATTATTGTGTATCTTGCCAATCAAAATGCGCCGCATCAACTGGAACTTACGTGGCTGAAAGAAAAAGACGGACCGTATGACCTTGGCGACAACGAAATCCATCTGGCGTTTACCACAGACGATTATGACGGCGCTTTCAAAAAACATCAGGAAATGGGCTGTGTTTGCTTTGTAAATGAGCAGATGGGAATTTATTTCATCGAAGATCCTGACGGTTATTGGCTGGAGGTTTTACCTGAAGCATAATTCTGTTGAATCGCACCACGGCAAAGGGGCAAAAAGCCTCTTTGCCATTTTTTTGCCTGCAAAAAAAACGATTCAAAAAAATTGCATTTCACAAAAAAAGGGTTATAATAAACGTTATGCAAACTTTCGATGCGCAGGGCGCGACCCTTTGCAACGAAAACAAATTTGATTGGAAACGGTATGGCAAAAGAAAGTAAGACGCTAAAAACCACAATGATGCTCACGCTTGTGATCATCCTGAGCAAAATCGCAGGCTTTGCGCGGGAGATGGTCAGGAGCGCGACATTTGGGCAAAGCCTTGAAAACGACGCATATACGTTTGCGTATTCCGTCATCACCATATTGATGATTCTATTCAGCACTGGCATCGGCTCTACGTTTATCCCTATCTACACCAAAAACCGGTTAAAACTGGGCGAGCAAAGCGCAAACCGCTACACCAACAGCATTTTAAACCTGTACATTCTCGCCGCCCTTGCGGTGAGCGTCGTCGGTTTTTTCGCAACGCCCGGCCTGTATGAGTTTCTCTGGCAGAATCCGGAAGGACGCGCCCTTGCGGTCCGTCTGACGCAGATGATGTATCCGGCGCTTGTCTTTTGGGCGATTTCCGGCGTGCTGACCAATGTTTTAAACGCGCGCAAAATCTTCATTCCGGAGCAACTCACCAATTTTTCACTGAGCTTTTGCATGATCGTCGCCTGCCTCTCTTTTGGCTCTATTGAAGCCCTTGCAATCGGCACGGCCATTTCCGCCGCTCTGCAAATCCTGATCCTGCTTCCCTTTTTGCGCAAAAACTACAAATACCAGCGCGTTCTTGACGTGCGCAGCCCTGAAATCAAACGCACCTTTATTCTTGCCATTCCAGCGGTCATCAGCATGGCGTTTGACCAAATCAACAACATGACGGATAAATTCTTTGGCACGGGCATGGGAACCAGCGTCGTCTCTGCGCTCAGCAATAGCTATACGCTCGCACAGGCGGTTCTGGGCATCCTCGTCGTTCCGATCACAACCATCATGTTTTCCCAGCTTTCGCAATACGCCGCCTTAAAACAGCATGACAAACTGAAAAGCACCGTGCGCCAATCGCTTGAAATTGTTGCGCTCATCACCCTTCCGATCATTGTGATCGCCTTTATCAACAGTCAGGAAATCATCGGAATGTTTTATCAGCGCGGCAAATTTACGCTGGAGGACACCATCTTCACAGCGCCCATCTTTGCGTTTTACATCATCGGAATTTTCGCGTTTGGTATGCGCAACTTCCTGACGCGCGTCTTTTATGCGCTGCAGCTCAATAAAATTCCCATGTATATTGGAATTTTTTCCGTGTCGCTCAACATCGTCCTCGATATGATGCTCAAGGATGTTCTGGGCGCAAAAGGCCTTACGCTTGCCACCTCGATTGCAAGCTTTGCGGGCGCGCTCATCATGATGTTTGTGTTGCGCAAACGAATCGGAACCATGCACCTGAAGCGCTCGGCGCTGCAATTCATCAAAATACTCATTGCCTCCGGCCTGTGCGCGCTCACAGCCCTTTTGATCCATCAGCTTTTGCCGGTCACCGGCACGGATTTCACGCACAACGCAATCCGGTTTTTATCGAGCGGACTTGCCGGACTCGCCGTATTCGCGCTCGCGGCCTGGCTGCTTAAAATTGAAACGGCAGGAAAACTGATGCGCGGCGCAAAGAACCGTCTGGGTCGTAAAAAAGCATAAAAAAAGAAACCGCCAGTCAGCGGTTCCCCTCTTGACTATATCTATGCGTCCTGCTCCACCATTTGCGCACGCCTGTTTTTGCGCACGCTGTGCCATGCAATCATCTCACCAATCGCGACGGCAACGGCCACTCCCGCAATCAACGGCAGGTTTGGAGAAAGGCTACCATCCGGTGCCTCGTTAAAAAAGGTGAAAAACAGCGTCATGCAAAGAAGGAAAAACGGAACAGCCGCAATAATAAACAGCTTCACCCTGCCGCCCTTCACGCGGAACGGGCGTTCCCTGTCGGGATCGATCTTGCGCAGTTTCCAAAAGGCCGGAAATAAAAACAGGTAGCATGCCAGAAGCAAATCCACATTCAGCGCAAAAAACACCCAGAAAATATCTGTGCCGCTGCCGGACGCCTCCATGGCTGCGGCAGCAATCAGTAATATGGAAATCACCACGCCGTTGGTAAGGTTCGCCCCCAAAGGCATATCTTCTTTTTTGCTCTTGGAAGCCAAAAATTTGGGAAGCGTGCCGTATTGCGCCGCATGCTGCGTCACATAGTTCACGCCCAAGGACCAGGTCAGCATATTGGTGACGAGCGTAAACAGGAAAAGTGACCCGCACACAAGAACAAGGATTCCTCCTCCCGATCCGGCAAGAATGCGCAGGCTGTCAATAAACCCGCTTGCCTTGGAAAGCTCCGCCGTGGGAATCGCCACGCCGATTCCAAAGGATGCGAACAGGTAAAACGCCGTGATGAGGATTCCTCCCCAGATGATCGCGCGTGGCAGTTCCTTTTTGGGGTTTTGCATATCCCCCGCATAGGTCGTCACAACTTCAAATCCAATAAAATTAAAAATGATAATTGAGATAAAAGACATCCCCGCTACGCTCGGCAGGAAATCCATCACCGACGAGGCAGGATTCGCAGCTCCGTGTGTTAGCGCTGCGTAAATACCCAGCCCCCCCAGAATCAAAATCAGCCCCGCCTTGATCAGCGCGCCGATATTCACCAGCCATTTGCTTTCACTGATTCGGAAGTTGGAAAGCAGCACGACCAACCACACAATCCCCAGCTGAATCAAAAGCGCCGTAAGCGGCGGAATCCGTATGCCTGTTGTGGCAGTGAAAATTTGCGTGAACGCCACGAGTGTGGAAGTGATCCAGATCGGAAAATTGATCCAGTAATAAAAAGCAGCGCGCGAACCGGTGCGGATGCCAAACGCCCGCTTTACCCAGTCGCACAGCCCGCCTTCGTCCTCATACGCCGTTCCGAGTTCTGCATTCACAAGCCCGTAAGGAATAAAAAAACCCAGCAGCAGCAAAATCCACCAGAAATACTGAGAATTTCCGATTGCGGCTGCGGGCGCGACCGCGTCTATCGTAAGCACGACACAAACAGCCGCGAGGATGGCGTCAAACAGTCGAAGTTTTTTCTTTGCCATAATCGCTGTCCTTTACAATTGTGAAATAGGAATAAAATCAATTTTATAGTAACACGTTCTATCAAAAATAGTAACGCGGTACGACCGAATGGTAACCCGTTTCCCCAATATGAAATCTTGTTACATTTGCAGGAATTTTGTTCCACTCTGAAAATAAAAACAGCGGAACCGACAGATGATAACCTGCTTGATTCCGCTGTTCTCACCTTCCATTTGCTATTTATAACCGTTTCTCAATTGTTTGAATCATCGTTTCCAGAGTTTTAATGCGCGCAAAACGTTTGTTATTGGATTCGATGGCGGTCCATGGCGCAAAATCCGTATTTGTATAGCGCAGCATATCATTGACCGCCGCAGTGTAAACATCCCATTTATCGCGGTTGCGCCAGTCCTCCTCCGTAATTTTCCACTGCTTTTCCGGTGTATTTTGCCGGTCTTCAAACCGTCTTAGCTGCTCGTCCTTATCAATCGCCAGCCAAAATTTGAAGATGATCGCACCCCACCTGTGCAGCATATATTCAAACTCATTGATCTCATCGTAAGCCTGGTTGATGCGGGAAATTGGAGTAAAGCCCTCCACACGCTCCACCAGCACCCTGCCATACCACGTACGGTCAAAAATACCAAAATGCCCTGTGCGCGGGAGCGCTTTCCAAAACCTCCACAAATACTGACGGTTAATTTCATCCTGCGTAGGCGCGGCGACAGGCGTCACCGAGTATCCGCGCGCATCCAGCGCAGACGCGACGCGGCGGATGTTTCCTCCCTTTCCTGCCGCGTCGTTCCCCTCATAACCGATGATCACAGGAATTTTGGCAAGATACAGTTTATTTTGCAGTTGAAACAGCTTCTTTTGCAATCGGTCAAGCCGCTCTTTATATTCCTCTTCCACAATGGATTTAGATAAATCGAGCTGCTCGATGGTTTCGTGCGCAAGCAGCTTGAATTTTGGATTGATCTGCGGGCAAAAGTCTGCGTCCGCCTCTGCCGCCTGCTGCTTTTTTTGCAGCGCTCTTTCCATTTCCTCCGCAATGGAGGAAAAGATTGTGGCGCGTACATAACGTTTGTCAGTGGCTGCAATAAGATGCCACGGCGCATACGACTTGTCCGTGGCGGAAATCATTTTTTCGGCAAGCTCTGTGATCTCCTTGTGATGCTTTAGGTTTTCAAAATCCTTTTTATCCACCCGCCAGGATGTGCTTTTGGTTTCTTTGAGTTTTTCAAAGCGCTTCCTCTGTTCTTTTTTATCGATGTACAGAAAATATTTGAGAATCAAATACCCATCGTCCGCAAGCTGCCGTTCAAAAACATTGATTTCATCAAAACGGTGCTGTGCCTCTTTCTTTTCCACCTTGGTGCCCCAGCCTCCATACCAGCTGCGGTCATAGATTGCCATGCGCCCATAGGAGGGCAGCTGCTTTGCGAAGCGCACGAGCCACGGCACCCGCAGATCGGCAGGCTCCGGCTCCTGCGTGTTGTAAACCGTGAAACCGCGCGCGTCAAAATTCAGAATCAGCGAATTCACAATCGCGCCTTTCCCCGCCGCGGAAGGTCCCTCAAAAATGATGATGACCGGAATCTTTGCCTGAATTATTTTTTGCTGGAGTACCACAAGACGCGGCCCAAGCGCCTTTGCAAACGGTGTATATTCCTCTTTTGTGAGTTTTTTCGATAAATCAAGTTCTTTCAGCATAGGAAACTCCCTCTTTTCTGCGGATTCAAAAGCACCGCGATAGACTGGAAATGAAAACATGATTCTATAATTCCCCATTGCAAATGAATATTCCTGCAAATTTTTAAGAAAAGAAAAAACACGACGTGAAAATCCTCTTTTACGCCGTGTTTTTATGTATGATTTCTGTTCAAGACCTCACAGGCTCTCGAACTGCCGGACTCCTTTTGTCATCACACTGCGGTAAAGCAGGATATCAAGCACAACCACCAACACAAACGCCGCAAGAACCGGAATCGAGCCGAATGGCAGCGCAAGCAGCGCAGGAACAATGGTCAGTATCATGCCTGACAGCATGGTAAGCAGCACTGATTTGCTTTGTTTCACGACAGTCACCTCGTTTGTCCAGTCGAGCTTGGGATTCGAAAGATCGCATTTTAACCCCATGAGGCCGATGAAATAAGCATAGGCAATCGGCACCGCATACATTAGCACTATGTAGAATGGGTCAGGCCTTAACGCAATGCAGAAAAGCGTTGCGGCAATGACCGCCGCTGGCAGAAAGAGCGTGAGCGTCACATTGAGCTTAGCCTTGAGCACCAGACGCGTATCCACAGGCAAAGAGCGGATTATCCACAGATTTTTCCCTTCGAGCGAAACCGATGAAGCCGTGGGGCTTGCCATGGAAATGAAGAAAGCAATCCCCAGCGGGCCCGCCACCGAAATGAGCTGCGCAAACTGCGGAATATTTGAATACACGCCAAACCCGTCCGTGCCCGAAACCAGCAGGATGATGGACACCACAATCAAAAGCAGCGGCCCGATCGCCGTGTTGAGCACATATTGCGAGGAGGAAAACAATCGCTTCAACTCTCTGCGCATCAACGCTTTTTGGGGCGGCATTTCCTTAAGCTCCGTCATTTTGTAATCGCCGGAGGTGCGCGTTGTGGTGATTGATGTGTTCATTTTTTTGAACAGCTTTGCCACCACCGCTGAAAATACCACAAACGCTCCCACAGAGATCAGCAAAAACAGCAGAAACGCAAGAACGTCAAACCCTGCAACCGCATTGCCATAGAGGGCGACCAGCGGATATACGCTTACGAGTACGCCGTTTACCGTCGCGCCGATGTCCGCAAAGTTCATAATGACATCGCCCGAATTTGTCCAGAAGCCCATCCAGACCACCATAAAAATCAAAAACGCCGCCACTGTGAAGATCACATTCATTCCATTCTTGCGCTTAAAACGCGACGCGGCAAGCGCAACCAGCGTGCCGATCACCGTCGCGATGATAATGGGCAGCATGGGAATGGCAAACAGCGTGACAAAAAACAGCGGATAAAACGCTGCGGCAGGCTGCACGACAATCGCATAAGCCACGCCCGCGGGAACCATCACGCCTAACGTAAACAGGATGTTAAACCCGTAAAGAATAAGCACGCGGCTTGCGATGAGCGTTCCGGTACTGATCGGCAGCGACATTTGCACGTCATAGTCGCGGAACCCAAACAGTATGCCGTTTACTTTATAAATGGTGGTGAACAGCACCATCACCGACGCTCCCATCATCATGATATTAAGCACAATGTATTCCGCATGAATCATCGAAAGCGAGTACATCAGCCCCATAGAAAGCGCAAACACCGCGCCCACAATCATAATATAGCAGAACGTCAAAAGCACCGTCATGCCTGTCGACTTTGATTTCTTTTCGTGCGTATACCTTGCCTTGTTAAACCCAAAGGAGGTACGCAGATAAATTTTTAATAACAATCCAAGATTATTCATCGATTAACTCCAAAAATACGTCTTCCAGACTTTCGTCTCCCTTGACTTCCTCAATTGTTCCCGCACGCAGCAGCCTGCCGTTTTTGATGATGGCAATCTTGTCGCACAGCTTTTCCGCAACTTCCAGCACATGCGTCGAAAAGAAAATCGCGCTGCCGTGATCGCACATTTCACGCATGATCTGCTTAACTGTATGCGCGGCCTTGGGATCGAGTCCCACAAACGGCTCGTCCAGCACCAATAGTTTGGGCTTATGGATGAGCGCGGATATCAGCGCCAGCTTTTGCTTCATGCCGTGGGAATAAGAAGAAATCAGGTCTCCGAGGTTCCCTGTGATCTCAAAAAGACCGGCATATTCAGAAATCAACTGCTCGCGCTCCGCCTTGGGGATCGAAAAAATATCGCCAATAAAATTGAGATACTGTATTCCCGTGAGGCTGTCATACAAGTCAGGATTATCCGGAATATACGCCGTGATCTTCTTGCATTCGATGGGATGAGCCTTGATGGACATTCCATTGATCTCAATTTCTCCGCCATCAAAGTCAAGGATACCTACCACCGCTTTGATCGTGGTCGTTTTCCCCGCGCCGTTATGACCGATGAAGCCATAAATATCCCCGTCCTCCACCGTGAGCGTGAGGTTATCCACCGCTTTGTTGCCGCCTTTGTAGCTCTTTGTAAAATTCTTGATCGTTAACACTTTTTGCTCCTTTCAAACAGAACCGCACAAAATCACTTTTTGAGGATGGTTTCCTTTCCTCCCAAGCATCTTTATTATAGTACGTGGTCACGTGACCGTCAATAGTTTTCACTTGATTTTATACAAAATTAAGAATTGCACTTATCGTATCATCAAACGTGTAAAAAATAAAGTTTAAGCTTCTGTTTGCGTGTTATAATGAAAAAGATACCGGTCGCAGGTCAAAACGCTTTGCGGGCGATTAATAAGGAGGATTTCATATGGCATTCAGTTTATTCATTAATTTCGATGGGAACTGCCGCAAGGCAGTAGAATTTTACACAGAGGTGTTTCAAACCGAAAAACCCGTTTTTATGACATATGGCGAAGCGCCGACAGGCGATGCTGCGCCGGAGGATAAGGATAGGATTATGTACACGGAGCTGCTGATTGGCGGAGTGTATGTAATGTTTATGGACTTCCCATCCAATATGCAGCTGAAAAAGGGCAACAATATGCAGCCCACGTTCACAGCCAAAGACAAAGAAGAGGTAAGCCGCATTTTTAACGCACTCAAAGAGGGCGGGGCAGTTGGCATGGAGCTCCAACAAACCTTCTGGAGCGGTCTTTACGGCATGGTGACCGATCAATTTGGCGTTCAGTGGCATATCATGCAGGCCACAGAGCAACCCGCAGGCTAAAGCATAATCAAGGAGCAATCGTATGAACTATGTCATAGACCGGTTTGAAGACGAATACGCCATTGTGGAGCTGGAAAATCAGCAAACAATTCGCCTGCCCCGCGCGGCGCTCCCCAAAGAAGCCCGCGAAGGCGATGTAATCCAAGTGACTGTCAATCTGGAGGAAACCGCAGTGCGCGGTGTAAGCATGCAAGCACGCATCGATAAGCTGTTCGAAAACCAGAGGTAATCGGCGCATTTTTTGCGGCACATGCGGGCGTTTTGGAGTCTCCAAAAGGGAGAATGTCAGTGGGGTGTCAGATTTGTGTCGGGAAATGGCAGGAAGATG
>CAZQDA010000007.1:0-54886 GCA_964592155.1 uncultured Christensenella sp. | reverse complement strand
TCTCTCCTGTCAGGGTATAGTCCTGATTGAGCAGCGTTAACGCTGTTACCTTGACTGGATAGGTATTTACAGCCTCTTTATCGGCAAAAGGCGCGATTTCCCGCTCAAATTCAACCTCGTAGTCCTTGCCTGCCACAAAGTGCGCCGGCAGTCCTTTGATCTTGTACGTCGGGTCGCCCGTGCCATACATCTTTGTGTCGCTTTCTACAGACAAATCCGCCGCGGCAATCTCATTTGGATAAATGGTAAACAATCCCGTCTGCCATTCTATGTCATAGTTATTATCTGTGTATTCCTCATTATTCGGGTAGACAAAACCAATCGCATATTTTTCATTTACAGTGTTGCCCGGCGCTCTTTCCAGCGTGAAATCGCCCTGCGTGCCCAGCTTCGGCTGCTCGTCGTTAAAGAATCCTTCATACTTCACGCTTCCGTCCGCGTTCAGGTCCGGTTCCGCCCCATCGACCGCTTTGCCGCTCGGCTGTGCAATCACCGTTGCCTTTGCCGGTGTAATGTTCAGTTTTCCATTCACAGTGGTCAGCGTGATGTTCTGCGTAACCTCATACTTGGCACGTGTCGCTGCGTCGGCTTCGTTAAACGCCGACTCGCCCTGCGGGAAATAATACACACGCACATTGCTCAGCTTGTTTTCAACCGGCGACTGCGTCACATCTTTTTGCGCGGGATTTGAAGTCTCTGCCGTCACAAAGAACCCTTGCGGCAGGCTGCCTCCGCTTGCATTCGTTGCCGTGAAGCCCTCTGCTTTTTGCTCCTCGCCGTTGTATGTCGTTTCTTTCGAATTGGCGGTTACTTTTAAAGAGACCGCCTCGTTTGCCAGAATGTCGAATGTTCCCGCATTCCACGAGACTTCATAATTTTTGTTGTCATATCCGCCCTCGGCTGCAAGCTTGTTTGCAATCGCCACCGTCACAGTGCCAACCTCTTCCCCCTCGCTGCGCGAAGTGGTATACTGCCCTGCCACCGGCACGTCCGCCGGCTTTACAAAGCCATCAGGCACGACAGAATAGCCGGGGTCAGCCTGTCCAACCTTTTTGGTTGCAGCGTCCATTTGCACGGTCATGCTCGCCTGTTTCGGCTTCACTTCCAGCGTGCCTGCATTTTTCTTGACAACCTTATACTCTTCCGTCACATCCGTCGCGCCGTTGCGCAAGATCTGATAGTTCTCAATCTGATTTGCTACCGTTCCCGCATCTGTGATCGCGCTGCTGTCGGTCATCTTCGTCACATTCAGTTCATCACCCTGTTTGAGCACACCAGCCGTCACCTGACCGCCAACGGCTGTAAACGCTTTTCCATCATAGATATGCGCGTCAGCTCCCGTTTTGCTGACCGCTGTGATTTCAATCTTTGCTTTCTCTTCCCATTGGGCGACAAGCGTAATGGGCTTTGCCGGCATTTTTAAATCACCGGCCTTCTGATAGGTTTTTCCATCATACTCCCATCCCAGAAAATTATACTCCTCCGCGCTAAGCTGCGGCAGGGGAACGTCGCTGCCCGCTTTTAAAGGCCATGGATTGTACTCCGGCTTGCTGCTGTCCAAGATATCCGCTTCCCGCACCACTCCATATTGATAGGTAGCGTTATAGTTCTGTACCGATGCCGAATCAAGCACATATCCGTCCACATGCCAACCGTCCGACGCATCATATTTCAGAACGTTCCAATAGATTTGCGTATCCGACGCAAAATTCACCGTTCTGCCCGTCTTGCTCTTTATAATTTCTTCCAGCCTGTCGAGCGCAGCACCGATTTGTGCCGCACTTGGCTTGCCGCCTGTAATCAGCGTATCGCCGTTATACAGGTCAAGGGAAATTTTCATGCCGCCGTTTGCATCCAAATTCTTTGGCACAAGCAGCGTACCCTGATTGGCTCTTCCCGCCATTGCGTAATAGTCGATCGGCGTAGGGGCCGTTGTATCCACATCGACGCCAATTTCCTTCATCGTGATATAAAATGTGCATTTCGCTGTCGTTTGCTCTGGCTCAGGCGCGTCTACCTTTGAGTAAACAGGATACAGCGCAATATCCGACCATTTGGTAAACCTGACCTTGTCGCCTGCTTGATAGAATTTTCCTGCATTAATCAATTTCTGGAGTTGACCATCGTTATTCACGATGACATTATTATCCGTAGACCACCCGATGAACCTGTGCTCGCTATTATCGTGCGCGTCGGCGTTCAGGGCATCCAGCACAGTCGCTTCCTGCCCTATACGATACCTTGCATTATCTGTCGGCGCTTGTACGTACGCATCCCCACTATAAACCACTTTTAGCGATCCAAGCCCATTTGAGGATCTCCCCTGCATCGAGAAGCTATCCGCCTCCGCAAACCTGAACTCAGGACTCTCCGCGACCTCAGGACTTGCCGCAGCCTCAGGAGTCGCAGCCGCCTCAGGCGCTTTTGTCACCGCTGTAAAGGTTTTTTCCTGCGTAATTGCAACATCAAGCAGTTCTGCTGAAGAATATTCTTTTCCTGCTTCATCCTTCCAGCACTCCAGATTTTCCACCGCGGGAATCTGATCCTCTGACAGCTTTCCTTCCGCCGGAATCGACGCTTCCGCAGTATTTTCCCCAAAAATAAGCTTCACCTTATATTGGGTGATTGCTTCTTGCGTGCCGCCTTCATCCCCCGATATCTGTTCCACACTCGCCATATCGTCCGGAATCTGCGATGCGTCCTGCGCAAATGCCACGCTTGACATCATCGTAAGCACCAGAGCCACAACCACGATCAATCCGACGAATCTGCGGATTCCTTTGGCTCTAAGCCGAAACCTTGTTTTCTTTGCTACTCTCTTTGCTTCCATCTTCACTAACTCCCCCTCGCACCGTTTTCCATAGAAAACCTTCAAAAACTTCACATTTATAAAACAATTTTTGTGAACAATATATTGTTTGTATAGTATTTATTATGTGTCTGCTCCACTGCTTTAACATATTCTTAATCTAAACATAACTTTTCACTTATATCTTACTTCTTTCTGGTCACAAAAACGGTCACAAAATTGACAATTTTCGAGGTTTCGATTTTTCGTGGCATAATATTGGCAAAAATAGGCAATAAAAAAGGGCTGTCTCACAAAAATCGAGACAACCCCATTCCTTTGCTTTTTAGTATTCTCTTTTCAGACTCGCATTATGCTTTCCACAACCCGTGCAGATTGCAATACGCAAACACTTCGAACTCATCGGAATCGATATTGAAGTCAACAATCGGATGCTCACCCGGATTCAGCACATGGCGCTGCATCAGGTTCGGCGTTTCCACCGCGATCCATTCAATATAATGCTCATCCGTCATCGGATGCTCCACACTGCCCACCTGTACGTGCAGCTTGTTTCCGTTCTTTTCAAAAACCGGCACATGCTTTTCCTGCGCAGCGTCCGTCGTGTTCGGTACCAGCTTTACCATCGGCTTTCCGCAGCAGACAAGCTCGCCGCCGCCATCCTTCACAAGGCCGACAATGTTTCCGCACAATTCACATCTGTAAAATACTGCTTTTTCTTTCATGGCAATCACCCCTAAAATTTCATAAATATTTTGATCGGGAACGCATCGGCTCCCCTCCGGTTTTCACCGCATGGTCTTTTAATAAACAATCCATGCACAGCATAAACAGCCCTTTGCTCTATTTTTTAATCTTTTTTCGGGCAGAGGAAATCTATTTTCACTTTTGATCGAATCGTCGTCCTGCAAATGATGTGTTTTCCTCTTTTTTGTGCAAAGCAAAAGCCGTCTGCTTTTGCCCCGCGTTTTTTCAGCTTAACATAGGCAGCAAATCACCTTTGCCAAGCGCGGTCGATTGGACAGAATAAACGATCGAATCATAAGAACCAAACCGATCGGCGTCAGGCTCCGCACCAAGTTCAGAAACAGTCATATACCGCGTCGCTTGTATCTCCTGCCTTGCGTACATCCGATACCTGTAAGCAAACTCGTCAGATGTGTCATTCAGGTATAATAGATTCGTATATCCCTCTTTATGCTGCGTTTCGGCCTGTGCCGATTCCGATCCGCCAAAGTCCATTGTTCCTTCCATCAGCGAAGCATCGTATCGAATCGATTCACCGTCCTGATTTTGATATTCAATGGCCACGGATGCAATATGATTTCGGTAGCCATCCGGAAGCTTGAATATTTCCAGCATCGCGCCATTGCCTAACGATTCCGTTTTCGTCGGGCCGGAAATCAGTCCTGCATAGTCCGCCGGCAAGTAAAAGGATACTCTGGACGTTTGGAATTCATAGCCACTTGGAATTTCTGCGGGCAGCATAAGCGCGCATCCCGTTTCTGCAAACAATCTCTCCAGAGAAGAAACATCAGAAATGCAAATACTATTATCCACCCACTGCAGTCCGGCATTGCCAGCCTGGACCACACGAAACACTTCATCCTCCGCCAAACGTTCTGAAATGGCATCCAGATCATAAAATTCCGTTTCATCCGCACTTTGTGCGCCGTTCGGCGCACTGGTCACGCCTGCATAGGCTGCCGCTTCTCCTTCTCCGGCAGGCCCCGGCTCAGTATTTACAACATTTCCCTGCCAGTCAAACGATTTCCAGTTCGCCGCCGCATATGCTGTCCCGCCGATCAGCAGGCAGGCCGCAACCACGGCTGCCGCGAGTTTCCCGCCTTTGAGCGACGCCCGCCTGAGTTTTTTGATCGTTTCCTGATTTAAACCGGCAAGAACGCGATTGATGCGCTCTTCTGCGCCGATTGGCGCGATAGATGCTTCCCGCTTTGCCATACATTTTATTTTTTCATCAAACTGGTTCATGTTCCAAACCTCCCTCATGCTCCATCATCGCCCTTAGCTTCTCTTTCGCCCGCGACAGTCTGGACTTCACCGTGCCCTGTGGAATCCTGAGAACCGACGCCATTTTTTTGACGCTCATGTCTTCATAATAATGTAGGACGATCACAACACGAAACTCATCCGGCAATCGATTGACTGTTCCAAATAATTCCGGAAAGGTATCGACATGTATACCCGGAACGCCTGCCATATCCTCTTCATAGACAAAACGTTTTTTTTCACGTTTCATAGCATAGCATATCCGAACGAGTATTTTGATCATCCACGTCTTGAAGCTGTTGCGGGAACGCAGCGAAGATAATTTTGTATAAGCTGAAATGATGCACTTGCTGAGCGCGTCCTCGGTATCCGCATGGTTTTGAAGAATACTGTAGGCAACGCGGTATAAATCAAACTTGCACCGGCCTGTTTCACTGATGAAAAACGCTTCATCGCTCATTTCCGGCACAGCGTCATTTGAGTGCATACTCAAATCAGCGGTCAATAAAATGTCTTTCACTTGCTTTTCCTCCTGTCAGTATTGTCCGGACATAGATAAGAGCAATTTTAAGCAGCGTTTGGTTCCCAAAAGAGAAAAATTTCGTCTGCTGGGCATAAAAACAATCGGGCATATGACCGGCGTCACACACCCCAGGCACCATACAGCATTCTCCTGCCGCCGACCCGTTTAAAATTCAATTTGCAAAATTTTCATCCTGTAGTTTGTTTGCAAGGCCATTTTGAAAGTCCGTATTGAAAAATAGTGCGCTATGCGCTTATTTTTTTGAAAAATAGGAAATATATTCCAGTTTGGAAACCCCCGGAAACAGATGTTCGTGCAAATCCATAAAATAATCATCCGTCATGCTCGCAATATAATCCACCACAACCTGATTTGGATCTTCCTGCAAATATTGCTCTTTCAGACCCGCGGCGCGCTTAAATCCGCGGTAGATATGGTTGATATGGTGCCGGAAAACAGGAGATGCTTCGTCCCCTGCCTCAAAATCGCCTAGCAGCTTTTCATAAACCCGCTCAAACATTTTTTTGATGGTCGGGTATGGCTCGTTTTTGTCCTGCGGCTCATAAATCAACTGGAAATTCACCTGTTTTTCATAGGCAAGCGCCTGCGCATACTCGTCGTCAAGCTTAATATAGTCCTTTCCATAGCTGTTGGAAACGACATTTGTAATCAGATTATTGATAAATTCCGAATTGGTGGAGCCAAGAACATTGTTTTCTGAAAAATGCTGTTTTCCGCCGATTTTCAAAGTCTGCGCGTCCAACCTGTCTTTGCCAAGGTAGGCGATCACATCAGAAAGCCGCACCACACAGCCCTCCAGCGTCGCAGGGACAAGTTTTCCCACCGCGCTCTCATCCGTGCAGCATTCCTCAATTTTTTGCCCAAACCTCAAAAACGCCGTCCCGGGGTCATCCGTTCCATAGCTGTGCGGACGGTATTCCCCGCTTACTTTTTCCCCATTGTGGCACAGAATGCCGTCCAGCACCTGCAAGCTGATGTTTAAGGACAGCACGCGGTCAAGTATGCGCGCGCTGTGTACATTATGATTAAAATAGCGGCCGGTGTGCGCAAAATAAAGCGCGGATAAAAACCGTTCTCCCGCGTGCCCAAACGGCGTGTGTCCAAGATCGTGCCCCAGCGCAATCGCTTCTATAAGATCAAGGTTTAGGTTCAGCATCCGTCCAATGTTGCGCGCAATGCGCGACACGAGCTGCACATGCAAAATCCGCCGCGTGATGTCGTCGTTTTTATAGAGGGAAAAAACCTGCGTCTTGTCCGCGTAGCGGTTAAAAAAACGGCAATACAAAATACGCTCGCTGTCCTTGGAAAAATTGGGCCGCTGTACGCGGAACTCCTCTTTTTCCCTGCGCATGGATTGATTATCCCGCGTGGCAAACGCGCACAGTTGCTCTTGTTTTTTTTGAAGGTCGGCAACCACAGCTGCCTGCACCTTGGGATCAAGCTCTCTATATTTCTTTTCCATATCTGCATCCTCTGTGGCTTTATTATACCATACTCCGCTCCTCTTCCACACAAAAACGCAATTCCCCTGCACAATCACATGAAATCCGATTCACAGCTCCTGCAAAACCCCATGCACCGCCCGCGCCATGCCGCGTACATATTCCGCCACATAAGGCACGCTGTCTTGCCCATGCTCCGCGACGATTTTCACGATCGCGCTACCCACAATCGCCCCGTCTGCCTTGCGCGCCATCTCCTCCGCCTGCTGCGGCGTGCTGATCCCAAAGCCGATCGCGCACGGAATATCGCTTACCTCCCGCACAATCCGGATCATTTCTCCCACGTCGGTCGTAATCGCGCTGCGCATACCCGTCACGCCCAATGACGATACGCAGTACAAAAACCCTTCCGCCTCTTTTGCAATCCTTCTGATCCGCTCTTTTGAGGTCGGCGCAATCAGTGAAATGAGGTCAACCCCATAACGGCTGCAAAACGGCTGCAATTCTTCCTTTTCCTCAAACGGCACATCCGGCACAATCAGCGCGTCGACCCCCAGCTGTGCGCTGCGCTGCAAAAAACGCTCCGTTCCATAGGTAAACACCGGATTCACGTAGGTCATAAACGCCAAAGGGATATTCGTTTCCCTGCGTACCGTTTCCACCATCTCAAAAATCCCGTCCATGTTGGTTCCCGCGGCAAGCGCGCGCGCATCCGCATTTTGGATCACCGGCCCCTCCGCCACAGGGTCAGAGAACGGAATGCCGATTTCAATCAGGTCAGCGCCCTCCCTTGCCATCGTGAGGATCAGCTGCTCTGTGAGCGCAAGGCAGGGATCGCCCGCCGTAATAAACGGAATAAACGCCTTGCCCTTTTCAAACGCTTTTTTTACTTTAGTCATGAATCTGCACCCCCCGATACCGCGCAATCGCTGCCACGTCCTTATCTCCCCTGCCCGAAAGATTGACCACGATGATCTGATCTTTACGCATCTGCGGCGCGATCTTTCTGGCATATGCCACCGCATGCGCGCTTTCCACCGCCGGAATGATTCCTTCCACGCGCGACAGGTATTCAAACGCCTGCACCGCCTCGTCGTCCGTCACCGGCACATATTGCGCGCGTCCTGTGTCGTGCAGGTTGGCGTGTTCCGGTCCGATGCCCGGGTAATCAAGCCCCGCCGAAATGGAATAAACTGGCGCGATCTGACCGTATTCATCCTGACAGAAATAAGACTTCATGCCGTGAAAAATGCCCGGCGTGCCGTTTGCGATGGTGGCCGCGTTTTCCTCTGTATCAGCCCCGCGCCCCGCCGCTTCGCAGCCGATGAGCCTCACGTCCTCATCGCCGATAAACTCATAAAACAGCCCCATCGCGTTGCTTCCGCCGCCCACGCAGGCAATGAGGGCGTCCGGCAGCTTTCCTTCCTGCTGCTTAAGCTGCGCACGCACTTCCTTGCCGATCACGCTCTGAAAATCCCGCACAATCGTGGGAAACGGGTGCGGCCCCATCACGGAGCCCAGCACATAGTGCGTATCCGCCATGCGCGCCGTCCACTCGCGCAACGTTTCATTCACCGCGTCTTTCAGGGTCTGTGTACCGCTCGTAACAGCATGTACCTTTGCGCCCAAAAGCTCCATGCGGTATACGTTTAACGCCTGCCGTTGCGTGTCCTCTTTTCCCATAAACACTTCGCATTCCATGTTCATCAGCGCGGCAGCCGTCGCCGTTGCCACGCCGTGCTGCCCTGCGCCCGTCTCCGCAATCAGGCGCGTTTTTCCCATCCTTTTTGCGAGCAGCGCCTGTCCCAGCACATTGTTGATCTTGTGGGAACCCGTGTGGTTCAAATCTTCGCGCTTCAAATAGATTTTTGCGCCGCCCAGCTCCTTTGTCATGCGCTGCGCACAGTAAAGAAGCGACGGACGCCCCGCATAGTTGTTCAGCAGGTCCGCTAGCTCGTTTTGGAACGCTTCGTCCCCGCTGTATTTCTGATACGCTGTTTCCAGCTCGATGATCGCATTCATCAGCGTTTCCGGCAAATATTGCCCGCCGTGCATGCCAAATCTTCCTGTTCTGCTCATAGCCCTCTTAATACCCCCATAATCTGCCTGATCTTTTCCCTGTCCTTATATCCGTCCGTTTCAATCCCACCGGAAATATCCACGCCATATGGCTTAATCTGCCGCACCGCCTCCGCTATGTTTCCCGCGTGCAATCCGCCCGCCAGAAAAAACGGCATTTGCGGCCTTGCCTGCGCAATCGCCTCCCAGTTTGCGACCTTTCCCGTGCCGCCGTAGGCGTCTCTTAAAAAGCTGTCCAGCAGCAGCGCGTCAACCGGAAACTTCTGCGCCGCCCTAATGTCCTGCGCCGTGCGCACGCGCACGGCCTTCCACACGGGCAAGCCCAGCTTTTTTGCTGCGGTAACATAGTCTTCATTCTCATCGCCATGCAACTGCACAATATCAAGCTTCGCTTCTTTCACAATTTCCCCAAGCCGCTCAAGCGGTTCGTTTACAAATACGCCCACGCTTTTGACAGACGGGCAGAGCAGCCCGATCAATTCCGCCGCGGTGCGCGCATCCACCTGCCGCGGACTGCTTGCGAACACAAAGCCCGCGAAATCCGGCAAATAGCGGTTCACCGCGTCGATATCCTCCTGCCTGCGCAGACCGCACAGCTTGATCCTCATACGCCCTGCCTAAGCGCAGCAAGCTCTGCGCCAATATCATGGCTGCGCATCAGCGTTTCACCGATCAGCACCGCATTCGCGCCATATGCAACCGCCTGTTTCATGTCCGCGTTGGTTACGATCCCGCTTTCCGAAACAATCACGCGCCCTTTTGGTATTTCCGCCGCGAGCTCTTTTGTGGTATCAAGCGTCACCTCAAACGTTTTCAGGTCGCGGTTATTGATCCCAATGATCCGGCTGCCCGCGCCCACCGCTTTCTTGAGTTCCTCCCTGTTGTGCGCCTCCACAAGGCACGCAATTCCCAGCGTGTCCGCAATGCCGATGAACCGCGTGATTTGCGCTTCTTCGAGCAGCGCCGCGATCAGCAATACCGCGTCCGCGCCGATCACGAGCGATTCATAAATCTGGTATTCGTCAATGATAAAATCCTTGCGCAGGATGGGAATGCGCACCTTTTCACGGATGGCCTGCAAATATTGACTGCTTCCCTGAAAATAATGCTCCTCCGTGAGTACGGAAATCGCGTCCGCACCAGCCTTTTCATAATCACGCGCAATGCCCACAGGCGTAAAATCCTCACGAATTACCCCTTTGGAGGGCGACGCTTTTTTTACCTCCGCAATCACGCCAAGACGGCTTTTGTTAAGCGCCGCCACAAAATCATATGGAATCCGTTCATCCTCCGCCGCCGCATCCATCACTTCTTTTTCGCCCAATATTTCTTTTTCATACGCGAGCTGCTTTTTCCTGTACCGCACAATATCATCCAGAATCATTGCTTTTCTCCTTTTCCAAAGCCGCAGGTCTTTGCCTTAAGCTCCACAAGCTTTTCCATCGCCGCGCCGCTTTCAATGGACAGCCGCGCTTTTTTTATCCCCTGCTGCACATCCTCCGCAATTCCCGCGACCACAAGCGCACACGCGGCGTTCAAAAGAACGATATCGCGCCGCGCTCCCTGATCTTTCCCGCTCAGAATGTCAAGCGTAATGCGGGCATTCTCTTGCGCCGTACCTCCCACAACCTCACTTAAACCCGATAGGGGGATTTCATAATCACGCGGATCTAACTCATATTTAATCAGTTTTGACTCTTTGATCTCACAAATTTTCGTGGTGTCGGAAATTGTGATCTCATCCAGCCCGTCGTTTCCGTGTACCACCATCGCGCCCTTCACGCCCAGATTTTGCAGCACCTTTGCCATGGGCTCCATCAAGGCTTCATCATAAACCCCAATCAGCATATACTGCGTGAACGCCGGATTGGCAAGCGGCCCTAATATATTGAATACACTGCGCACGCCGATCTGCCTTCTGGGCATGGCGGCAAACTTCATAGAGCCGTGAAACTTTTGCGCAAACAGGAACGAAAGCCCGCATTCGTCAAGACAGGCGCTCGCCTGCTCCGGAGTCATATCAATCTGCACCCCCAGAGCCTCGAGTACATCCGCGCTGCCGCTCTTGCTCGATACGCTCCTGTTGCCATGCTTGGCGACAGGCAGCCCGCAGCCCGCCACCACAAACGCCGCTGTGGTGGAAATATTAAACGTGTTGGCCATGTCTCCGCCCGTTCCCACGATGTCAATCGCAACCGAGCTGTGCGGCATCACCGCCGCCTTACTGCGCATCACCCGCGCAAATCCGGTGATCTCGTCGATGGTTTCGCCCTTCATACGGAGCGCCGTGATAAACGAGCCGATCTGCGCTTCCGTCGCTCCGCCGCTCATCACGCAATCCATGGCGGCGTACGCCTCCTCCTGCGAAAGGTTCTCTCCCTCGATTACTTTAAAAATATACGGCTTCAAAAGATTGCGCTGGTCGGGCGGCAGCAATTCTTCATCATAGTCAAGCGGCGTAATGTCTAGCTTTGCCACGCGCGACAGGAAATTTTCCAGCATCTTAGGCCCGCACTTGCTCAAAACCGACTCCGGATGAAACTGTACGCCATAGGTCGGATGTTCCCTGTGCCTTACGCCCATAATCTGCCCCGCCTCATCCCTTGCCGTAATCAGAAGCTCGGGGGGAAGCGTATCCTCCTGCGCGATCAGCGAATGATACCGCGCCACCTCAATTGTATCCGGCAGCCCATAAAAGAGCGGATTTTCCGCATCGATCCCAATGCTGCTCGCCTTGCCGTGCATCATCTGCTTTGCGCGCACAATTCTTCCCCCAAACGCCTGTGCAATCGCCTGATGCCCCAGACACACGCCCAAAATCGGGACTTTTCCGCTGAACGCGCGGATTGCCTCCACGCAAATCCCCGCAGCATCCGGATATCCGGGACCAGGTGAAATTACAATCGCCTCCGGCTGCATTGCTTGTATCTGCGCAAGGGTAATCTCGTCGTTGCGCACCACTTTGATGTCGCCGTAAAGCTGTCCGATCTCCTGATATAGGTTATAGGTAAACGAATCATAGTTATCAATCAACAGTATCATAATTCCGCCGCCTCCCTGATTGCCTGAATCGCAGCCATCGCTTTGTTCTCCGTCTCTTTGAATTCCTTTTCCGGCACAGAATCCGCAACGATCCCCGCGCCCGCCTGCACATAGGCTTTATGCCCGCGAAACAGCACCGTGCGGATCGCAATGCACGTGTCAATATTTCCGTCAAAGCCAAGATACCCTACCGTGCCGCCGTAAAGCCCTCTTTTGCTCGTTTCTAGCTCGTCGATGATCTCCATCGCCCGCACCTTGGGCGCGCCGGAAAGCGTTCCCGCAGGCAGCACGGAAAGCAGCGCGTCCACCGCGGTAAGGTCGTCGCGCAAAATTCCTTTCACATCGCTCATCAGGTGCATCACTTTGGAGTACTTCTCCACTTCCATAAACTTTGTCACTTCCACCGTGCCAAATTTGCTGACCTTGCCCACATCGTTGCGTCCAAGATCCACCAGCATGGTATGCTCCGCGCGCTCCTTGGGATCGGCGAGCAACTGCGCCTGGAGCGTTTCATCCTCTTCCTTTGTTTTTCCGCGCCCGATGGTTCCCGCGAGCGGCTTTGTGGTCACGATTCCTTTTGTCACATTCACCAGCATTTCAGGCGACGCGCCCGCAATGCTGTAATCTTTCATCTGAAAATAAAATAGATAAGGCGACGGATTTGCCGCGCGCAGCACGCGGTATACGTCAAACGGGTCGGGCGGGTTTTCAACCTCAAACCGCTGGGAAAGCACCACCTGAAAAATATCTCCATTCCTGATATATTCCTTTGCCGTCTCCACATTCTTCATATATTCGTCTTTAGTGATGTTGGATCGCACACGAATTTCTCCCTCATGCGCTTTTTCCTGCGCGGGAACAAAGCTGTTTATTTTCCTTGCGATTTCCTTTGCCTTTTGCTCACACGCCGCATACTGCTCCTCAAGGCTCTCCCCTTTTTTGTGTACATTTAAGATAATCACCGCCTTGTTGGTCAGATGATCAAACGCCACGATTTCATCATACATCATCAAATGGCAGTCTGGCATTTCAAGGTCGTCCTTCGGCGCGCTTACCAGCGTCTTTTCCAGATAACGCACGGTGTCATATCCAAAATATCCGATCAGTCCGCCTGTCATCTTCGGACGGTTCAAAGCCGTAGGTGACCGATGACGCTCCATGATTCCTGAAAGGAATGCAATCGGATTTTCAACCGTTTTGTTCTCCTGCACGCCCTTTTCCGTCACCACCGCAACTTTGTCCTTCATGCTGATTTCCATCTTCGGATGCACGCCGATAAAGGAATACCGCCCCCATTGCTGCGAGTGATCCACACTTTCCAAAATAAAGCAATTTTCCTCCCCCTGCCGCAGGGAATTGAAAATATTGACCGGCGTACAGCTGTCTGAAAGCACTTCATAAAATACCGGCACAACATCATATTCCTGCATGAGCGCCTGCACTTCTTTTCGTTCCGGATACAACATCATTTTTTTATGACTCCTTCTTTTTTTAAAATCAAAAAAGCTCCTCGTCCAAAGGGACGAGAAGCTCGTGGTACCACCCAAATTCCGGACTCAAAAAAGAAAGTCCGCTCCTTCACAGATACGGCGCTTTATGCGCTTATATCCTTTCCCTTAACGCGGGATTTACGGCGAAGTATACTCGGCTTTTTGCCTTTCCCCCTGCTCCTCACAGACCCATTCACTGCCAGCGTATGTACGGACATCGCACCAACCGCCCGCTCTCTTAACACCGTTCTGCCAGCTACTTACTTCTGCTCTGCGGATTTACTGTTCATTTAAATTTATTATAAGTCCCGCCTTTTACCCTGTCAATAGTTTTCTTACTCGCGTCGTCATGACTCATCCAATCTTTGCGGAATACGCTCCTATCATCCGGCGCATCTTCATTTGGCGAGGTAAATCATTTCCTTTTCCGAACCTGCTGGTCGTGAACTTTCAGATTCTTGCGCAAACTCCGTCATGTTTTCCCAATATCGCTTGGGCATATGCGTCATACGGCATTTGGGATTGTGTCTGCCCTCCACTTCAATCGTATCGTAAAACATTTTCCACAGCTTGCGGAATCTCAGTTCTTCCTCGTCCGGCTGCGGCATACTGAAATTTTCCACCGAATTGATGTACATCTTCCCTGCCTCATGAATCAATACCGCCTGATGCGTCTTATCATAAATTAAAAACGTTTCGTCCGGATACCGCCCTGCAAAGTGAGGCGCAAGGAGGGGCAGCACATAATTTTTGGGTGTGATCTGCGCGGCTAAAACCTCTCCATGAATTGAAAAACGGATGAACCCCGTCAAAAGGTGCGTCTCGTTTCCAAGATGTTTCACCGCCTTAAACAGGGTATTTACCACCGGATCCGAAAGCATGCGCATGACCTTTGCCCCATAGCAGTAACCCATGTGCAAAAACAACAGAATATATTTCTCTTTTTCCGGCAGGCATGATAAAAAAGCCCGCTGCAAAAATCCCAGCGCGTCACGCCCTATTTTTGGCGGGATAGAGGCCTTTACCCGTCCTGCGCGCGCAAAATCCGTTTCGATTGTTTTCGTAGAGAACAAAGTAATTTGGTGCGACTGCGGCCCAAAAATTTCCTCCGGTATTTCTTTGCTTTGAAAGCTTTCAAACACACAGCACAAAAGCCCTTCAAAACTCCCGTCATACTCGTAATTCACTGTCATATCCGTCTGCATGGTTTCCTCCTAAAGCTGCCCTGTGAGGCATTTGACCGTATCCTCTGCAAGCACCGCCGCCGGTTCAAAAAAAGAGACCTGTTTGTTTCCGTTTCTGTCAAATCCACTGGAATGATACATGGACAACGATTTTTTTGACATCATCGCGCACAACACTTCCTCCTGCCGCATCCGCACGTTTTCGTCCATACGCCCCCTGCACGTAATGAAATACCTCGCACGCTTTAAGACCACGCCCAGCTTTTTGAGTCCCTCAAAGGTAAGTAAGGCTGTCCGGCGGGCAATCAGAATGCGGCGTGCGCTCTGTACGCCGATCCCAGGCACACGCAAAAGCTCTTCATAAGATGCCTTGTTCACTTCCAGCGGAAAATCCCCCATGTGGTTAAGCGCCCAGTTGCATTTCGGATCGATAAACGGATTGAAATCAGGGTGTTTTTCGTCAAGTAGCTCACTCGCGGTAAACTGGTAAAACCGCAGCAGCCAATCCGCCTGATAGAGCCTGTGTTCACGCAGCAGCGGCGGCTTGGTGTGAAGCGCGGGCAACAGCGAATTTTCCACTACGGGAATGTATGCGGAAAAAAAGACCCTTTTCAGCTGATATTTTTTGTATAGCCCTTCCGTGAGGTTTAAAATCTGGAAATCCGTTTCAGGCGACGCGCCGACGATCATCTGTGTGCTTTGCCCCGCCGGGACAAACTTTGGCGCGTGCCGGTATGCCACAATTTCTTTGGTATTCTCCTGCATCCGGTTGCGGATAAATCCCATCGGCTCCAGTACGGATTGCTTTGATTTATCCGGCGCAAGCAATTTTAAACTGTTTTGGGAGGGCATTTCTATGTTGACGCTCATCCGGTCCGCGAGCATCCCAAGCTGCGACAGCAGATCATCGGATGCGCCGGGAATCGCCTTGGCATGGATATATCCGCTGAAATGATATTCCTTGCGCAAAATGCGCAGGGCCTCGATCATCAATTCACAGGTATAGTCCGGATTTTTCACCACGCCCGAGCTTAAAAACAGCCCTTCAATATAATTCCTGCGGTAAAAATGAATGGTGAGCTCCGCAAGCTCGCGCGGGGTAAAAATACTGCGTGGCACATCGTTTGATTTCCTGTTGACGCAATATTTACAATCATAAACGCAGATGTTGGTCATCAGCACCTTTAGAAGCGAGATGCACCGGCCGTCCGCCGCAAAACTATGGCAGATGCCGCCCGCCGTCGCGCTGCCGATTTGCCCTTTTTTTGCAATCCGATCCACGCCGCTCGAGGTACAGGCAACATCATATTTTGCAGAATCCGCCAAAATCTCCAGTTTTTTAAAAATATCCATGCGCACTCCTGCCTGAATAATATTTTATGGTATAAAAAGTATAGCATGCGAACCTGACAAATAAGGTCACTGAATCAATTTTTATAACAATTTTTCAAACGGCCCTTTACAAATTCTTGGCATCAATTGCATAGGCAAGCAATTTATTGCAAGTTTTGCATAACCTGCATTCAGTGAAATTTCTGTCATAACGAAAAATTGGGCAACAAAAAACCTCCCGCCCTTTTTAAGGCAAAAGGTCTCTTTGCTGATCTATCTATACAAGCTTTTCTATAAACTCCGCAAGGGTTCTGGCGCTGTACTTTTTACCCCATTTTTTCTGGGCGTGCTCCATTTCCCTTATCTTTAAGTCATTCAGACGCAGCTGTGAGAGCACATTGCCCACCGATTGATATTGGTTGGAATGTACTGCAAGCGAATTATTCAGCAAAAATGCCAGATTCATGTTTTCCACGCCGGGCATGGGCCTTGTCAGCACCATCGGCTTGCACTTGCCAATCGCCTCCGAGGTGGATAAGCCTCCCGGCTTGGTCACCACCACATCCGCCGCGTCCATATATTCTTCCATATTTTTCACAAATCCAAGCACATGCACCGGATTATGAAACTCCACTGCTTTCAGCTTGTTTTTGAGTCTCGAATTGGAACCGCATACGGCAACGAGCTGGATATTCTCCAAATGGTCAAGCTCTTCCATCGCCGGCGTCATGCCCGCAAAGCCCATACCGCCGGACGCAAGCAGCACCGTGAAAGCATCTTTGTCAAGACCCAGCTTTTCCCTCGCTTCGCTTTTACCCATGGAATGCGTAAACTTAGGCGCGATCGGTATCCCCGTCGCAAGAATTTTATTTTCCGGAATCCCGCGGCGCGTAAATTCAGGAATCATAAGCTCGTTCGCCGCAACAAAATAATCCATCGCCGTATATTCCCAGAACGGATGCAGCGCATAATCCGTAACAATACCGATGCTTTTGATTTTCGCATCGAATGTTCCCGCTTCTTTGAGCGCCGTTATGAGCATCGCCGTCATCACAATCGAACACACGATCACATCCGGCTTTGCCTCGTCAATATAACGCTGCAGCTTGTTTTTGGCAAGGTTTGCAAACGCCCACGGAAAATAAAGCTTCATATCTGCCCGCCCGTTTGCTTTTTCTGCGGCCTTATATATATTTTCATTGAGCTTCGGCACAAACCGCCCCATTGCCGTATAGCCTTTGTCAAACCCCAGGCCCACCGCTTTATTCAAAAATTTGTAGGTATCCAGAATGTCACAGGTATGCCCCCGTTTGACGAGCGCTTCGCGCAGGGCTTTGCTTGTGGAATTATGCCCCTGCCCGACGGTCATGCTTAAAACAAGTACCTTCATATAAGCCCTTCCCTTTCCTGTTTTCACACATTTTAATTAATATAGCATAAACAAAAATCATTATCAATTCTTTAAACATTAAACCTTTCTTACAAACAAAATCCATTTTACAGCGCCGTTTTGCAGCGCCCCGCTGTGAGGCGCGAGAAAGGCCTCCTGCGCGTTTGCCGCCGCGCCGAAGGCCTGCTTGCCATTTTTTTCGCTTTTCCTAACTCAGACGATTTCATACATCATGTCTGAAATAACGTCCATAATATTATCGTGGCACTTTCCGCATCCGGTAGAGCAGTTTGTGACCTGCTGCACACTTTCAAACGCCTGTCGCACATCCGACATTTGCTTGGATTCCCTCAACGCTTTTTCGATATCCGCAAGCGTCACCTGCTTGCAATTACAAATTACTTTATTTTCCGTTACCATACCTGATTCCTCCCTGCAACATTTGTTGTACTTATTATACACCATTTCGCCGTTGCTTACTCAAAGATTTTCTTTCTGTTTTTCTCTCTGATCTTTCCAGTTGCGGCAAAGTGCCGCTTGTGCTATGATAAGTAATGGTTTGTTTGGGAAAATGATGATAACCACGCATCATTTCCCCAGTCGACAAAATCAGATTCAGGTGGTATTTATGAGTAAAAAAATCGTTTTGACGGGTGGCGGATCAGCCGGACACGTGACGCCCAACCTCGCGCTTGTTCCGGGGCTTTTGGAGCACGGGCTGCAGGTGCACTATATCGGTACGGCGGACGGAATCGAGCGAACCCTGGTTCACGATATCCCCTACCATGTGATCAGCGCCGGAAAACTCCGCCGCTACGCAAGCGCAAAAAATATAAGCGACGTTTTTAAAATATTCAAAGGCTATCGAGAGGCAAAAAAAATATTAAAGGAGCTCCGTCCCGACCTTGTGTTTGCAAAAGGCGGTTTTGTTTCCGTGCCTGTGGCATGGGCGGCGGCAAAGCTCCATATTCCGGTAATCCTTCACGAGAGCGATTTTACGCCGGGCCTCGCGAACAGGCTGTGCACCAAAAAAGCGCAGAAAATCTGCCTGTCCTTTGACACTCCCGCGGCACATGACGGAAAAGGAATCCTGACCGGCTCTCCTGTGCGCAAAGACCTCTTGACAGGGCAGAAAGCCAGAGGGCTTTCCAAACTCGGGTTTAGCTCGGGCCGCCCCGTGTTATTAATAATGGGAGGATCGTTGGGCGCTCAAGCCATCAATGACGCGGTGGATGCCGCCATCGACGAATTAACAACGCAATATGACATCGTCCATTTGCGCGGGAAAGGAAAATTGAATTCCGCGCTTGAGGGCACAGAGCACTACCGCCAGTTTGAATATATCGAGGATGGGCTTAACGATGTTTTTGCCGCTGCCGATCTTGCGCTCTCGCGCTCCGGCGCAAATGCGGTATTCGAATTTCTGGCGCTAAAGCTTCCGGCTTTGCTGGTTCCCCTGCCGCTTTCCGCGAGCCGCGGCGATCAAATTCTGAACGCGAATTATTTCGAAAAGCGGGGATATGCCTGTGTGCTCGATCAGGATGCGCTCAACGCACAGACGCTAATGGAGCATCTCGACAAGCTTCAGGCCTGCCGCGAAGAGCTTATACGCAATATGGAGCAGAGCAACGAGGCCGACGGCACAAGCAATGTCCTCAACATTATTTTAGAGAGTATCGGAGTACAATGAATATTCAAAATTTTGTAGAAAACTATCACGAACTTGCTTCGGAAGAACGCAAAGAAGGTCTTTCTGAAATTATCAGGGACGGAAAGCTCCAAACTGTATTTAATCAGACGAAAGGCGCAAACGCACGGGCCGCGCTTCGTGTAATCGCGGACGCCGACGCGCGCGCCGTGGATTTTGTGCGCGCCAATGTGGATGGCATCCTCAAAATTTTGCGCACGGGCGATCCCAAAATGCGTATGCATGCCGCGCAAATCATTGGCAATACATGCGCAAGCGAATATCTGGATGAGCTCATTGATGCGATTATGCACGAGCAGACCATGTTTGCGCTGCCCTCCTATCTTCTCGCCATCGGGCGCGCAAAAACAGACCGTGCAAAACGGTTTTTGGATTCCTACCAGTTGCGCAGCGATCTCGAAAAACATCGCGAAGAGGAAAAAGCGGCTCTCGACAAAGCCCTTTCCGGCTTTATCATCCGCAAAAAGGCGCGGGTACGCATTCTTCCGACCGATATCATTGCGCTCGCCTCCCCCAACCTGAATGTAACTTATGCCCAGTGCAAAGACGCGGGCCTCAGCCCGAAGAAATTCGGAAAATATATTGCAGTCTCCGGACTGACCAATTTTTATGACATCTATCAGCTGCGCGCCCATACCGGCGCATACCTCTATTTTGGCTCTTCATCCATTGCCAATTTGCCTGAGTTTCTCGCCCAGCGCGAGCGCGCCATTTTGCAGCGCACGGGCGGCACCAGTGGATACCGTCTGGAGGTACGCAGCGTCTCCCACGAGGTCCGGCTCGATATCATCAAAAAGTGCGTGGCCGCTATGAGCGAGCTTGTGAATTCACCATCCTCCTATTCCATCGAGATCATGATTGAGCTGGATGGAGACGAGGCCCAGGTGTTTTTGAACCCGTTGACCGACGATCGCTTTGCATACCGCAAAAAGGCAATTTCCGCGAGCGTCAATCCCGGTGTTGCGGCAAGCGTATGCGCATATGCCAGCGAATATTTCAATCCGGATGCGCGCGTACTCGATAATTTCTGCGGCAGCGGAACCATGCTTTATGAGCGCGGCTTTTACCCGCACCATTCGCTGACCGGCGCGGACATTAATATGACTGCAATCGAGGCCGCAAAGGAAAACAGCCGGTTTGCGCATGTGCATCCCCAGTTTCATTACATTGACTGCCTGAAGTTTACCGCAAAAAAGTATGATGAAATTATTTCCAATATGCCGTTTGGACTGCGTGTGGGAAATCATTCCAAGAATGAACGGCTTTATAAATCTTATTTTGCTATTTTGCCTGAAATCCTGACAGACGAGGGTTTGGCTGTATTATACACCCACGAAAAAACCCTGACCGAACGACTCATCAGGGAGGGCGGCCGGTTTGACATCTTAAAGCGTGCGACCTTTGACGCGGGCGGGCTTTATCCCGCTGTCTATGTCCTGCGCAAGCGCAGGGGGTAGGCCGCAAAACAATTTCTGCAAAAAAAGCCCCTTGCCGTAAAGATCAAAATGCGGCAGGGGGTTTTATGTTCGGAAAGATTTATTCGCGCGTTTCCCCAAAAATAAAGAGCGCCAAAATGGCGCTCTTTATTTTGAGCTTATGAGAAGCGGCGAGCGCCGCTGCCCTATGCCCTTATTTTTTGCAGACCATAGGAGAATTCTGCATTTCATACATCCGTTTTTCGATTTCCTTCCTCTGTGGCATGGACGGGGCCGTGCCAAACGCCTGCACGCAAAGCGACGCCGCCGCATTGGCAAAGCCCGCCGCCGCGAAAACATCAGCTCCTTCCGCCAGCGATGCCGCAAACGCCCCATTAAAGGCATCGCCCGCGCCTGTGGTGTCAACTATTTTGACCACAAAAGCCGATATCAAACTGGATTTGCCCCCCGTACTGACAAATACGCCGCGGGAACCCATTGTGATCACAACCGTGGTAATTCCATAAGCATGCAGGACGTCTGCAGCCTGTTTTGCGCTTTCCTCATCTGCGACCTTGATGCCGGTCAGCGCCTCGGCTTCCACCTCATTCGGCGTAACCACATCCACCTGCCGAAGAATATCTTCCACATTTTCCCGCGCAGGGGCAGGATTTAATATGATTGTAACACCCGCCTCTTTTGCAAGATCGATCACCTGCCGCAGCGCATCCATATTGACTTCAAACTGAACGAGAAGGATATCCGCTTTTTGAATGCGGGACGATACCGTTTCAATATCTTTTGCTTCAAATCCGGCGCAAGCCCCGGGCACGACCAGAATCTGGTTCTGGCCTGTAACCGCGTCCACGCAAATCAACGCGATTCCTGTCGTTTTTTCCTCATCTGACAGCACGCATTCCGTTGAGATTCCTTCTTGATTGTAAAAATCGAGCGCCATCTCGCCAAATGTATCCCGCCCTATTTTGGTAATCATCAACACGTCCGCATCTGCGCGGTGCGCGGCGACCATCTGATTACTTCCCTTGCCGCCCGCTCCCGTGCAAAATACTTCGCCAAACACAGTCTCTCCCGCGCAAGGCAGATGATTCGCCGTTCCTGTCAAATCCGCCACATAACTGCCGAATACAACAATTTTTTTCTTCACCCGTCTCTCTCCGTTTCCGCTCATTACTGATTGCACCATGCAAGGATTGTCTGCGCGTATACCTCAACAGCTTTCAGATATTCATCGATTTTTATAAACTCATTGACCGCATGTGCCTGCTGAATGCATCCCGGTCCATAAATTACGGAAGGCGTTTTTCCATAATTGGTCAAAAGCCGCGCGTCGCTTCCATATTCACAGCCTCGCACAATTGGCCTTTCACTCAATATTGCTTCATGGCTTTGAGCGAGGATTTTTACCATTGGATGATCCTGCGCAAGCTCGTATCCGCTGCCATTTTGATAAAGCTTTATTTCATAAGGATGCTTGCTCAGCCACGCATCCCCCGCCGCCGCATAATCAAGCGCTTCGAAAACTTCTTTTTCCACATCCTTGCCCAGTCCGTCTGCGCCGCCGTCCGCCGGCAGATAGTGCAGCCCAAAATCCAAAACACATTCGTCCGCCACTACCGATCCCGCGATTCCTCCGCTGATCACACCAAAATTGATCGTGGGAGGCGGCAGCAAAGCGCTGCGCTTTTCCATGCACCACTTGCGTTCCAGTTCCTGCAAAGCCGTCATGAATTTCATCATTTTTTCGATTGCATTGACGCCCTTCCACTTCATGGCGGAATGCAACGCCTTTCCCTCAACCTTCATCTTGTAAAACAGCCATCCCATATGTGCAGGCATAATTTGCAGCTCCGTGGGTTCCATGACGATTGCCGCGTCAGCCTTATATCCCTTGGCAATGCAGGCAACCGTTCCATTGCCACCGCCTTCTTCGTCCACCACCGACTCGAAAATCACATCTCCTTTGAGCTCTTTTCCTGCCTCCTGTAAAAGTTGCAACGCGCAAAGAGCAGCAGCAAGCCCGCCTTTCATATCGCATGCGCCCCGCCCGTAAAGCAGGCCGTCCTTTTCCATCGGCTCGAGTGGATGCGTGACCCATTCGTCAAGATTTGTAAAAGGCATGGTGTCAATATGTCCATTCAATATCAGGGATTTGCCCCCGCCGCTTCCGTGCAGTGTCCCAACCACATTCGGCCTGTTTTCATAATCATGCCCCCGATTGATTTCCGGCCATTTTTCAAGCTCTGTGTTGTCCGGTTCAAACTCATCTACCGTCATGCCAAGGCTTTTGAGCTCCTGCGACACCACTTTTTGCGCATTTGCCTCATTTCCATGGATTCCATGCTCGCTGTTTGTACTGTCCTGAGCCATAATACGCTTGAGCACGTTCAGGTATTGTTCTTTATTTTTTTCCAATAACGCTCTAATTTCTTTCATTTCACTCATACTCCTCTCCTAGCGGTTTTTACGCGCCAGCACCGCGACAATGATGATCACGCCGGAAAGCAACGTTTGCAAAAACGGATTTACACCTGTAAGATTCATAATATTATTCAGTGCGCCGATAATCGCCGCTCCCAAAAAGGTACCCCACATAGTTCCTTTTCCGCCCATGACCGAAGCGCCGCCCACAATGACCGCCGAAATAGCCGTAAGCTCATATCCATCGCCCGCAATCGGTGTCCCGATGCCCAACTGTGAGCAATAGATAATACCCGAAACACCCGCCATCAGGCCGCTGATCACATAAACCATCATCGTGTTCGTTTTGACATTGATGCCGGAAAGCCGCGTTGCCTCCTTATTACTCCCGATGGAATAAACGTATCTGCCGAATATAGTATGCCGCAGCACCACATGCCCCAAAAGCAGCAAGACCACAAAATAAATGACCACATAGGGAACGATTCCCACCATCCCATTTCCTATTTTCAGAAAATCTCCTTTGATCATAATGGGCAGCCCGTTTGAATAAAGGAATGCTATCCCGCTGGCAATCGAGGTTGTTCCCAGCGTCATAATAAAGGGGGGCATTTTTCCAAACGCCACGCCTACGCCGTTTAATATGCCAATGGAAAGGCCCGAAGCAAGCCCGATCAGCACCGCCATGGGCAACGGAAGCTTTGCGCTTACCGCGGCGGCAGTGAACACCGTTGTCATCGCGATAATAGCGCCCACGGAAAGGTCGATTCCGCCGGTGATGATAACAAACGTCATACCAATGGCCAGAATACCCGTCATCGCAATCTGCCTCAGTATGTTCAGTATATTTGTGGGCGTTAAAAATTTGTCCGAAATGATAAAGCATATCAAAATTTCCAGAATAAAAATGATGAGTACTCCATACTTTTCATAAAAGGTCGAAAAGTTCATCGCTTCATCCTTGTTCCTGTTTTTCGCAAATAATTTGTCCATTATATCGCGTCCTCCCCGTCAGAAAAAGTTTCCAAGATACTGCTGTCGTTTTGTATTTCCTCTTGTGTGAACTCGCCGACTACCGATCCTCTGCGGATAACAATAATCCGATCGGAAAGCCCTAAAATTTCGCTAAACTCAGATGAGATTACCAGTACGGCTTTGCCCTGCTGCTTCAATTGTTCAATCAATTTGTAAATCTCGCTTTTTGCGCCGACATCAACGCCTCTGGTCGGTTCGTCAAGAATCAGAACCTCCGGCTCTATATGCATCCATTTTGCAATGGATACCTTTTGCTGGTTTCCCCCTGAAAGGCTCATGACAGGATTATCAAGGTTATTGGTTTTGATCAGCAATTTTTCCTTGAATTCCGCTGCCGCCCTGCTCTCTTTTTTGTCGTCAAGCAACAAACCTTTTTTATATCGTTTTAAATCAGTAATTGTAATATTTTCCTTGATCGAACGTTCGATCAACAGACCTTCCGTCTTACGGTCTTCCAATACGAATCCGATTCCATGCCTGCGCGCATCCTGCGGATTTTTGATCGTCACTTTTTTTCCGTGCAGATAAATTTCTCCTCCGGACTTTGCATCCGCCCCAAACAGCACCCGTGCAATTTCGGAGCGTCCTGAGCCCACCAACCCTGCCAGGCCGAGTATTTCCCCTTTTCTCACATGAAAGGAGACATCGTTCACCACATTTTTGCGTTTCAGATTTTTGACTTCCAATACGATTTCATTTTCATTGGGAACATATTCCTTTCTGGTCCACATATCCCCATAGCTTTTTCCTGTCATATAGGACACAAGGTCTTCCATTCGCAAATTCTTGGTTTCCTGCGTCGTGATATATTTCCCGTCGCGCATGACGGTTACCTTGTCTGTAATCCTCAAAATTTCATCCAGCCTGTGCGAAATATAAATCACGGAAACGCCTTGGTTTTTGAGCTTCTCAATCTGTTTGAATAATAATTCTGAATCCTGTTTTCCCAAGACCGCTGACGGCTCGTCAAACACGACTATTTTTGATTTGTTTTTAATTGCCTTTGCAATTTCAACCATCTGCTGCCGTGCCACCGTCATCTCACCTATGGTTTTTTTAGGAGAAATCTGAACGCCCAGCTGTGCCAGATACTGCGCCGATTGTTCATACATCTCCTTCCACTGCACAAAACATCCTTTTCGTAAAAAATGATCCAAAAATATATTTTCTGCGACTGTGAGGTCCGACACCAGATTCAGTTCCTGATAGATAACGCTGATTCCGCTTTCCAGAGCCGATTTTGGAGAGTTCAGGTTGACTTCCTCCCCCTCAATCAGTATGGTGCCGGAATCCTTTGTAATGGCTCCCGCAAGAACCTTCATCAGAGTGGATTTTCCCGCGCCGTTTTCACCAATCAGCGCATGCACCTCTCCCGGCTCTACTTTCAGGCTCACATCACAAAGTGCCTTAACTCCACCAAAGCTTTTGAAAATATGTTGCATCTCTAATCTATACATGACCGATACATCCTTTGCTTTTGTTTGCTGTGGTTTCCGCAGGATTCCTCCTTCGAAAACCACAGCGCCAAACCTGTAGAAGATTAAAGCTTATTCCTCGTACTCTCCCCAGCCTTTGCCAACCCACTCGCCTGCATTTTCAGCTACGACAACCGGAAGGTCAGGCAGAACAATCTGCTTTCCATATTCATAATCCTGCGTGTCCGGAATCTCCTTGCCCATAATCGTATAAAGCGCCGCGCGGATTCCCAGCTGTCCAATGAACGGCGTATAGTTTCCGTCCGCCTGGAATTCACCGTCTTTTACCGATACAAAGCCCTGATTGGAGCCATCCATGGTGTAGTGCTTGATGCCTTCGCCCTGACGCGCCGCGCGCTCAATTGCAAGCTGCGCTCCCCAGGAAGATTCTTCTGCGTGCGAAAATACTGCGTCAATCTGCGGATATGCGGTCAACCAGTCTTCCATTAACTTCACCGCGGGTTCACGAATCCATTCCCCGTCGCCCGTAGCCAAAATTTCGATCTCAGGATATTTTTCGAGTACGGACATCATGCCTTCCTGCCGTCCAATCGCAGGAGAAGACCCCATGAGACCTGTGATTTCCAATATCTTTCCTTTGCCGCCAAGATCATCTGCCATTTTTTGCGCAACCGCCGCGCCCATGGTATAGTTGCTCTGCCCGATAAACACAGTCCGCTTATCTGTGAAAACGTCCCTGTCCAAAACAATCACCGGAATGCCTGCTGCCGTCGCCTCTTCTACAGCGCCAACCAGCCCTCCCGATTCAACCGGGCTCATGACGATCGCATCCACGCCCTGACTGATCAGGTCACGAATATCAGAGCTTTGCTTCACGACATCCGCATTTCCGTCCGTCGTTACCATTTTTACATTTGGATGCCTTGCAACCTCAGCTTCCGCCGAATTGATCATCTCCACACGCCAAGGATGGTTAAATGCGGTCTGTGAAAAACCGATCACAATTTCCTTATCCCCCGCCGCACCCGCGTCTAAAGGCAGCACGTCTTTATAGGGCAAACCGTCCCAATAGCCCGCATCCTGCGGAGTCAACACAGCTTTTGCACCATCTGCAGAGCTCTCCGCGCTATTGCTTGCGCTCGCTTCTCCTGCCGGAGCAGCGCTTTCCGAAGCTGCCGGCGGCGCTGCCGCGCAGCCAATCAATGCAACCGCAAGTACCAGACACAACAACACTGTCATTACTGATTTTAAATTTTTTTTCATTTTATTTTCTCCTCCATTCTATTTTTCTGTCCGCGCTTATGCGCACGAACAAATTGTATTCCTAAAAAATTCCTACGCCTTTGCAAGCCATTTCACGATATTGTTCCACATCGTTTTATAAAAATCACTCTCGCAAAATTCCAAAGAACACCAGTGCGGCCCGCAATCTGAAGCATATGCCGCCGTCCTGCCTTTCCCATATTCCCTTACCGAAAGAATGGGATCTCCTTCATATGCGATCACCGTTTGCGCATCTTCTTTTACGGTTGCGCGGTTATAACCGAAAATCATCGGTGTTTTTGCATCCAAACCGTCCAAAATTTCATGCTTTTTCACATCTACCCCGCAAATTGCGCCCTGCGGAAGTTCCACGCGGTCGTCATGCGGAAAAAAGTTGACCGGCAACGCATGCTCGATCGGCGTATTGTTGTAGCGGCCCTTTCCCTCCATCCCCATGAAGGAAAGGTAGCCGCCAACCATGCACACACCGCCTCCTATGCTCACAAAATCTCTCAAAATTTCCAGTTTGTTTGGCGTTGGCTGACAATGTAAAAACGTTTTTACAGGAAGCAAAAAAGTATTTGCGCCAATGTCACTGATCAATATTACGTCATACTTCTCCAACAACTCCGCCGCCGAATTCGGAAATTCATACTGCACCATATGGCAGGGCATGTGATGAAATTCAATGTCATCCGTGTTTAGGGCGCGTTGCATATACTGCGTACCTACTTCATAGGTATCGTAGGTAAATACGTCCGCTCCCTTTGCCTCAACCGTATGCACCGCCCATGATTCTCCAATCAATAGTACTGATGTTTTTTTCATATAGACCTCCAATTTTTGCTATTAATGTATGTTTATTCGTACACGAAAGAAACCGATACAAAATGCGATTCGTAATCGAAACAGTAGCCTCATAAAATTTTTTCGTAGTTTATTGCCTCTATATGCGTCTAATGGAACCTCGCTTTTTAATCGCAATGTCCAATACAATTTTTTCTTCTATATTCTTTCCTTGAAAGGCGCGAAACAGCTTTTCCGCCGCTACGATCCCCATATCCACCATCGGCCGCGTAACAACCGTTACGCCATCATCCACAAATTCCGCCAGAATATGATCGTCAAAGCCTACCAGAGAAATATCTTTTCCCACTGTCATCCCCGCATCTTTTAAGGCCTCGATGCATCCAATGCAAAGCAGGTTATTTGTCGCGTATACTGCCGTGGGCGGATCAGGGAGCGATAAAAGCTTGCGCATTCCGTCATAGCCGGTATTGCGATACCAATCGCCATAATATACATATTCATTGTTGATTTTAATCCCGTTTTCCTTAAGCGCCTGTTCATAGCCCAGATAACGCTCCTGCCCAATGTTGAATGTCATATCTCCCATAATGGCGGCAATTTTCCTGTGTCCGTTTTCGACCAGCAGTTTCATCAGCTGATAGGACCCGCCGAAATTATCAATCACAACGCCCGGAAGCCCGGAGCCCACAATGTACCGATCCACCAGCACAAGCGGTTTTCCAAATTGGCGGTAGACCATAAAATCACTACTTGCAGGAACCACGATGGCTCCGTCGATCATTTTAGCCAGAGGACCGCCGCTAAAAAGCCCCGCTTCTTTCTCCTCTTCCGAATTCGAAGCATATACAATTGTGGTATATCCCTTGCTCTGCGCCACTTCTTCCACTCCGTGTATCACCGAAGTATAATATTCATTGATGATATCCGGTACAACTACCAGAACAGTTCTGGTCTGCCCTTTTACCATAGACACCGCTATGTTGTTTGGCACATAGTTCAGGCGTTTTGCGACTTTCTTTACGCGGTTGCGCACTTCGTCGCTAACACGATCCAGATCGTTCATAACTCTGGAAACGGTGGATATTGAAACATTCGCCTGCTGTGCGACGTCTCTGATCGTTGCCTGCACCTTCATAAAGATTCCTCGCTCTTCTGCTTTTGCAAACGATATCATCGTTTCGCCTTATATTTAATTTAATACGGTTTTAATGAATAATCAAGGGGATGATTGATTGTGGAACAGTTTGTAAAAACGTTTTTACAATGTAGATTGTAACATCGCCTCATTTGTTTGTCAACTCTTTCTTTTTATTTTAATCTTCAATTTCGTGGCTGCCAGTACGCAAAAAGGCCCACGGCTTAAGCCGCAGGCCTTTTGTTCAGTCTCTTTGCTATAAAAATGCTTATTTCACAACCCGATCCAGCAATCCCTGGAAAGCGCAGCCATGGCGGGCTTCATCTTTTGCCATTTCATGCACTGTGTCGTGAATCGCGTCGTATCCAAGCTCTTTTGCGCGTTTTGCAAGCGCCAGTTTTCCGGCTGTTGCTCCGCACTCCGCATCTGCACGCAACTGAAGGTTTTTCTTCGTGTCCGCAAATACAACTTCACCCAACAGTTCTGCAAATCTGGATGCGTGATCCGCTTCTTCATAAGCCGCACGTTTGTAGGTTTCCGCAACTTCCGGATATCCTTCCCTGTCAGCCTGCCTTGCCATCGCAAGATACATTCCAACTTCCGTACACTCGCCCATAAAGTTTTCTCTCAAGCCCTGTACAACTTCTTCGTCAAGCCCTGCAGCAACGCCGATTTTATGCTCATCCGCCCAAACGCGCTCGCCTGTGAGTTCATCAAACTTGGAACCATCAGCGCCGCACTGCGGGCATTTAGCGGGTTTTTCTCCTTCGGCGGTATAACCGCACACCTGACATACATACTTTACCATTTCTATATACCTCCCAATATACGATTGAGCAAACGCTCATCGTTTTTAATATACACAGCATCGAGCGTATTTAAACCGATATTTTTTTCTTTTGGGGCTTTTGACAAAAAAATGCTGTCTTGGGACGCGTTTTGGTCACCCCTGTCTTGCCAAGGCCGTTTTGCTTCTGATCCAAAACGAGAAACTTCCTGCAAAAAAAGCCCCCGCAGAGGCTTTTTGCATCAGTTCACGTTTATATCAGGAAAAGTCTTGCCCGGCGTAACCGGAAAACAGATCGAAACCTTAAACAAATCGCCGTCAATTTCAATACGGAATTCTCCATTCATCAATTGCATGAAGTTTTGCGCAATCGAAAGCCCCAGACCGGAGCCTTCCGTATGGCGGGATTCATCCCCGCGCTTAAAGCGCTCCATAAGCTCATCTTCCGTCATGTTAAGCGGGTCTCTGGATACGTTTTTCACAATAACGCAGCTTGATTCGTCCGTTTTCATAAAATCGATATACACGCGCGTTCCGGCAGCGGCATACTTGATCGCGTTATCAAGCACATTGCCGATCACACGCCATAAGAGTTTGCCATCCGCTTCCACAAACACATCTTTGTCTGGCGCATTTGTCACAAATTCAAGGCCCGAGCTTTCTATTTTATCCGACATTTCTCCCAACGCCTGCTCCATAAACTGCACAAGCTCCATACGAGACATGTCTACCGTCATATCACCGCTGCTCGCTTTGGCCGCCTCAAACAGGTCGTCCGTCAGAAATTTCAAGCGTTTTGACTTCATATCCAGAACATCGAGATATTTGGAAGCATTCGGACTTGAGAGTCCTTCTTTTTTGAGCAAATCCACATAGGTCAGAATCGAAGTCAGCGGCGTTTTGATATCATGGGATACATTTGTAATAAGCTCGGTCTTCATTTTTTCAGATTTCACCTCTTTGGTGACCGCCGCCTCAAAGCCTTCCGCAATATGCTCGATCCCATAGGCAATTTGATCAAACTCCTGCCCTCCGCCTTTGGGAATTTTGTATTGCAGCGTGCCTGCCTTCATACATTCCACAGCCTTGGAAATTTCTCTGACTGCCGCAGCCTTAAGCAGGATATACTTCAATATGGCGGCAACATAGATTGAAAGGATCACAATGCCAATAAACACGCCTGCCGGCCCCATCAGGAAGCCAAACAGGACCGTGAGCAGCACAAAGCCCATACCTCCGAGCAGATAACAAATGATAAAGCCGACCCCTTTTGCCTTTACATCACTTCTATCGTATGCAGTTTTAAACCCGCTGAATATTCTTGCAACCAACGTATAATTCTCTTTTCGCTTTACCCTTCTGGAGACGGACATGCTCCACAGAATCATGAGCACCGTTCCGATTGAGACATAGATTGCGATACGAACCGCCTGCACCACGCTCCACGTGCCGGTTGTCCACAACCGCTGTTCATAAAAAAACAGATTCGCAAGCAGTAATTCGATGAGCAGCAGTCCCACGCCGCCTGCATCGAGATAGATCGAGTCCATAACGCCGACCTTCACTTCGTCACCCAGAGGCGTTCTGCCCGCCGTATAAATCAGCCAGAGGAAGCTTCCCGCAAAAAGAACAATACACAGAACCATGAACACCACAGTGATCAGGTATGCCTTATAGGTAACGGCGTATTCTCCCCTGCTTTGCTCATAAAAATCGTTGGACATCCCCGCATAAATGCGGGCACTGTTCATCGTCGGAATCTCAAATTCCGTGACTGTCTCATAAGACATCCCCTGTTTTTGCGGCAATGCCCCATAAAGCCCCGGCTCTACCTCGCCCCATGAAAAAGCTTTGTTTGAATCGAGGTTCCCAATCCATTCCACCGGATTGCCCTGCTCCACATTTGTGTTTGTTACCCGGCCGTTTTCGACAATCGCAAAATAATAATTTTTGTTGTTTTTCAAGCTATCCTGCGCCTGCAGCTTTTCTTCTTCATACTGTTTGCCGATGTAATCCGGCGCGGATGCAAGCAGTCTGGCATATTTGTCATTAACGGAATCCACCTGACGCTGAGTATATTCATCCAGCGCAGGCAATCTTTCCATCGCATCGCCACCCACCTGTTCGCTTCCGCTTTCCGCAAACGCAGTCGCAATCTCTTCTTTGATCGTTAAACGATCAGACTCGCCTTGATCCGCGCCCGCCAGCGGCGCTGACGATGCAGCTGACGCACTTTCCTCGATACCTGCAACCTTTTGTGCAAATTCATTTTTAAACTTTGCCATATACGCATCATAATCGCCCTCCAAACTCGTATTCATGAGTATTTTTCCCAGCTCGTCCTCATAAGAATTTTTCAACATGGAAATATAAGTGTTGATTTCTGTTGTTTCGCCATCTTCATTATAGCCAAAAAAGGCTTTATGCACAGAATTCGCGTAATCGTTCATGGCCATGCGATACGCCATGCTTTCGATGTATTTATCGCTCGTAATCTCATTGCCCGAATCGTACCGCGCAAGCCGCAGCCCGGAAAAACCGATGAAGCACGTCGTAAAAACACAAAGCGCCCATGCAATGATTTTGTATTTTACGTCATACTTTGATTTTATCGATTTTGTATCCAATGCCCCATACCACTTTCAAATATTTCGGTTCCTTTGGATTAATTTCAATTTTTTCGCGTATCCGCCGGATGTGAACGGCAATTGTGTTTTCCGCTCCGACCGCCTTTTCGTCCCACACGCTTTCGTAAATTTGCGTTGTGGACAGCACGCGCTCCATGTTTTGCATCAGGTACCGCAATATTTTATATTCCATCGGTGTGAGCTTCACGGTTTCCCCATCCACTGTCACCGTCTTTTTCATATCGTCCAGCACCAGCCCGCCCGTCTGGATCACGCCCTTTTCCGTCTCCATGCTGCCAAGGGAGGTATACCGCCGCAGTTGGGATTTTACCCTTGCCATCAGCTCCAGCGGATTAAAGGGTTTGGTGAGATAATCGTCCGCGCCAGAATTAAGCCCTAAAATTTTGTCATTGTCTTCCGACTTGGCGCTGAGCATGATCACAGGAATGTTCGCGTATTCGCGCAGCTTCATTGTCGCCCTGATCCCGTCCATACCCGGCATCATGATGTCCATGATAATCAGCTGCAGATCTTCTGTTTCCGCGTATTTCACCGCCTGCGCGCCGTCATACGCCTTGAGTACTTCATATCCCTCGTTGACCAGATAAATCTCTATTGCGTCGACAATCTCCTTATCGTCGTCGCACACCAAAATATTCATGCCTTGTTTCCCTCCGTATAATGATACCTCATTATACCATAATCCCATCCGTTTGTTTGTCAATATCATTCAGTGTAGACCTTAATTATTAAGATAACAGCAAGAAATTTCTTAATAAATTATGAATATCTTAACGTTTGTTTCCCTTTCATGAAAAATTCGCTATAATGAAACTGACCTGATCAGAAGGTAATAATCTTTTACTCTGCTTTTACCAATGATGAAAATGAGGTACATGAATGGAGGTTTTATTATGAAAAAATTGATTGTTCTGCTCATATGCGCAATGATCTTTTTAACCGCGTGCTCTGCACCGTCCGCCGTAGCAGATTCCAAATCAGCCATGGCGAGCGCTCCTCCGCAGGCCGGGGCGGAAGAAGCGGTTCCTGCCGCTCCTGAGGAAATATCCGAAGGAGAAATGGACACAGCCGGAGGCGCAGGTGATTTTGGCAGCACTCCCGCTGACGCGAACCGTAAAATGACCTATAACGCGACCTTTAGCATCAATACCACAAACTACGACGCGGATTATGGCAAGATCAAGGCCGAGCTGGCATCTGTCAACGGATACATCGAAAATGAAAGCTCAGACGCAACGCCGCCGGACGGAGGACGGATTTACGGACGCAACTCTTATTTCACCCTGCGCGTACCTGTAAATGAAATGGACGGATTTTTGGAACGCCTTTCCGCGATTGGCGAGGTGACCAATAAGCAATTATCCGCAAACGACGTAACCGATCAATACACAGACATCGACTCGCGCATCGCGGTGCTCGAAGCGCGCAAAGCCCGCCTGATGACGCATTTGCAGACCGCAACCGAAATCGATGATATTATTTCCATCGAGGATCAAATTGCGGATACGATTGCAGAACTCGAAAATCTACAAGGGAATAAGCGTTCTATGGATACCCAGATCGATTACGTTTTGGTGGATGTGACCCTCACGGAGCAGATTACGCCGGAGACAATCGGCAAAGACGGCAAGCCTTTAGGTGACCGCGCTTCCGACGCGTTTGCAATGTCTATGGCAGGCGTAAACGGTTTTTGGGAAGGGTTTGCCATCTTCTGGGCCGCCGCGCTGCCGGTGCTGATCGTAATCGCCATCTTTGCGGTTGCAACAGTCCTGATCGTCAAGCTGGTGCGTTTCCTGATGAAAAAATATCGTGCAAAGCATCCCAAAAAGGTTGTGCCGCCTCCCTATCGTCCGCAGCCGCCTTATACACAGCAACAGCAGCCGATGCAGCAGAATCCACAATACCGGCAGCCTCCGCAGGCTCCGCCTGTGCAGCAGATGCCGCCGCAAAACAAGCCGCCGCACGAAGAACCAAAAAACGATAACGAAACAAAATAAATAATCCAAAAAAGGACGACTGATCAAAACAAATCAATCAGTCGTCCTTTTCTTATGCCACAAAACACAAGCCGATTTCCTGCGCTTACAGGCAGGTTTCCCGGCTCTCCGGCACAAACATCACCTTAATCGCCCTGCCGGATGCAATATCCGCAAAGGCGCGTTCCCAGTCCGCGATGCTTACCCTGTGCGTTACCAAAGCGCTCAGATCATAAGGCGTCCTCTCCATGATACCAAGCGCGCGCTCCCATGAGGAAACGCTCGAGCTAAAACTGAAATGCACATCCAAAACTTTATTGACCATTTCCAGCCATTTGATATTCAGCCGTTCATCTCCGGGCATTCCCACCACAGTGATTTTACCGCATTTTTTGACAATATCCGCTGCTGTGTTAATCCCCGCTTCCGCACCGCTTGCCTCCACAACTGTGTCAACCCCGCGCCCGCCGGTGAGTTCTGCCACCGTCTGCGCCGCATCTTCTCTTTGCGCATTGATCACACGGCGCACGCCCAACCTGCGCGCCACAGGAAAACGTACCGCCTCATCCGCGTCTGTGCCAATTAAAATGACCTCCGACGCGCCGCCCGCATAGGCCGCCACCACGGAAAGAAGACCGATTGGCCCCGCGCCAACTACGGCAACCATATCCTGCGGATCAACGCGCCCATGTTCGAGTACGCCGTGCGTTACCACTGCAAGAGGTTCACATAACGCCGCCGTAACACAATCCACATTCTGCGGAACTTGATGCAAAAAAAGTTCCGGCATCACGATGTAGTCAGTGAACGCACCGTCCACGCCCCAGCCCGGAGACCGTTTATGCGGACAAAGCTGAATTTTTCCCGCACGGCACATTTCACATTTCCCGCAATAATGCGTGTGCGGTTCGCCCACCACAAGGTCACCTTGTGCAAAACGCGTTACATCCGCGCCGGTTTGCCTCACAATTCCCGCGAACTCATGACCGAGGATTACGGGCGGGTAATAAGGAAATTCATCTTTCAGAATGTGAATGTCCGTGCCGCACACTCCCGCAGCGGTGATTTCAATGAGCACATCGTCCCCATGCGCAACCTTTGGCACAGAAACCTCACGCACTTCCAGATTTCCTTTGCCCTTGGCAGTTTTTACCAACGCTTTCACCGCTCTACTCCTTAAATCCAAAGAAATTGTCGTATTCGTTGCCCACATATACAATGTTGTTCTTTGTCTTCATATATTCCAAAATGCCATGCGTCCCGTTTTCCCTGCCGATTCCGCTGTTTTTGTTGCCGCCGTAGGGCGCTTCCAGCTTGGACATGACATTGCAATTCTGCCATACAGTGCCCGCGTCAAGCTTTTTGCTCATCCGGTAAAGCACCCGCGGGTTTTCGCTCCACACAGCCGCGCCCAAACCAAATTCCGTATCGTTTGCAAGACGCACGGCCTCGTCTTCATCCCTGTAGGTCAGCACGCACAGCACAGGGCCGAAGATTTCCTCCCGCACGCACGCCATGTCCGGCGTCACATTTGCAAGCACGGTGGGAGGATAATAATTCCCTTTTGCACACACGCCCTGCGTGACGGGCTTTCCGCCGCACAATACCTGCGCGCCCGCGCGGATTGCACCCTGTACGTATCCATTCACCACCTCAAGCTGATGACGGTCTATGAGCGTGCCAATCTGCGTCTGCGGGTCCATCGGGTCGCCGATACGCAGGGAGGCTATGCGCTTGAGCAAAAGCTCCATAAAACGGTCATAGATTTTTTCGTGGAGAATCAAGCGCGTGGAAGCGCAGCAGACCTCACCCTGATTTAAACAGAACCCCTGAATGGTGGAATTCACCGCGCCGCTGATGTCGCAATCCTCATGAACAATGATCGGGCCTTTGCCGCCCAGCTCCAAAATCAGTTTTTTGATTACCGCCGAACGAGAGCTTTGTTCGAGAAGACTGCGCCCTACCTCTTCAGAACCTGTAAACGACACCATGCTTACGTCCCTGTTTGCCATAACCGCCTCGCCCACCACTGCGCCCGGGCCGGATACGATGTTTACCACACCTGCCGGAAATCCGGCCTCCAGAAAAATTTCGCCCATCATTTGCGAGGTCACCGGCGTCAGGGAAGATGCTTTTGCAACTACAGTATTACCTGCTGCAAGCGCAGGGCATACGGCGCGCGTAAACAAATGCAAAGGAAAATTCCATGGCGAAATGGTTCCCACCACGCCCATCGGCTCGTAGGTCACATAATCAAACGCGAAGTTTCCCGGAATATGAATTACTTCGCCTTTCATGGCTGTCATCACTTTGGAAAAATATTCCATCGCGCGGATTGCGTAAGGAATGTCCACATCCCGCGACTCGCGAATCGGTTTGCCTGCATCTCTGGTTTCACATATGGCAAGCTCTTCTGCACGCCGCTCCATGATCTGCGCCGCGCGAAGAAGATAAGCTCCGCGTTCCTCCGGATCAAGCCCCGACCATATGCCGCTGTCAAAAGCGGCCTTTGCCGCTGCAACCGCCCTGTCCACGTCCTGCGCCGATGCTTTTGCAAGCTCTGCCTCCGGCTCGCCTGTCGCCGGATTATAGGAAACAAAGGTCTGTGCATCTTTTGCGTCCGTCCACTCGTTGTCAATAAAGAGCCGATACTTTTTCATCAGTCTACTTCTCCTTTATTTTGTCGATTGTTGACATTATTTTGTTTTAATATCTTATGGAAAAGCTGTCTTTGGTTGTGCCTATAGTATAATCTTTTCTCCTCTTTCCCGCAACGCCCGTATTTGTCTTTTTTAACCGGATATTTTATGCAACAAAAAAGAGACCTGCCTGCGCCGGTCCCCTTCTGTGTGCATTTACGCTGTCAATGAATATCCTTGCTTTCGGAATGTCTTAATCAATTTTTTATGATGACCGTCGTCTATCTTGGCCCTCAAAAATCTGATATATACATCCACCACATTAGAGAAACAATCATAATCGCAATCCCAGACATGCTCCAGCAGTTCTGCGCGCGAAACAACTTTATCCTTATTAAGTGCAAGATACTTGAGTACTTCATACTCCTTAGCGGTCAATCTGATCTGCTCGTCTCCGCGTGAAACCGTACGATTATCAATATCCACCGCCAGATTATCAACCATGATACGCATAGTGTTCCATCCTTTCCTTGTCTTGTTTATACCGCCCAATTACAATATATAGATAATCTGTTCAAGGGCTTGGTAATCACATTTCATGAAGATCATTTGTAAACAATTCATTAACGTAAAACGTTTCAATTTTCCTTCATGGCCCGGATGGATACTACGTGTTTTTTCAGAAATTTATGCTCTTTCGTAAGGCATGATTTCATTGATCTCAAGATGTTCCCCATCCGGCCCCCGGAAGGTCAGCCATTTGGTTCCATTCGGAAACACCGTGTCTCCAAATATCACGTCTTTTGATTCAAATTCCACACCGCGCTCAAGGAGCATCTTCTGTACCGCTTCGATATCCTCAACAGCGATCGCAATATGATCCACCCAGCCGTCCTGCCGCTTTTGCGGATTTGCCGTCTCCACCAGTTCCAAAACCAGATTACCGTTCTTTACAAACGCGATCTTTGTCGTCGTTCCGTCCGCCTCCAATAGCCCGCACTCCCACGTCGTTTCAAAATCGAGCACATCCTCATAAAACTTCTTTGATTTTGCAACGTCCGTAATAAAAATTCCAATGTGTGCCAGTCCTTCTAATTTTGCCATCGTAAAAATCCTCCTTGATATGCTTTTTATTCATGATTTTCACTACTAACAATATTACTTTTCGCGCACCAATGCAAGGAAAAAATCACGTGCAATCGAGTTGTTCCAAAAGTTGCCGAACATAAGCCACCTTTGGCGTATCCACCACCTCTTTCGGAGTTCCCTGCTGCACGATTTCTCCTTCGTTCAAAATCAGCAGTCTCGTGCCCAGACGCACCGCCTCGCGCAGATCGTGCGTCACAAACACAATGGTCACTCCCGTTCTTTGAAATATGTCCAGAATCGCATCCTGCAACTGTTTTCGCGTAATGCCGTCCACCGCGCCGAACGGCTCGTCCATCAATATGATTTCCGGCTGCGCCGCAAGCGCCCGCGCAATGCCTACGCGCTGCTGCTGACCACCGGATAGCTCGTTTATGTTTCGCCCCTGCAAGTCCGCAGGAAGCGCAACCATTTGCAACAAGTCTTCCACCTGCTTATCGGAAAGAATTTGCTTGTGCAATCTGGGTACGTATTCGATATTCTCACGCACGCAAAGATGCGGAAACAACGCCCCGCCCTGAATGACATATCCAATTTTGCGGCGAAGCTCTATGAGATCAGCCTCTTTTGTGTCGCATCCGTTTACCTGTACGCTGCCGCCGTCCGGCAGCAAAAGGCCGTTGATCATTTTGAGCATGGTCGTTTTTCCGCCGCCGCTTCCGCCCACAATCGTTACAAACTCGCCTTTTTCAATCCCATAGGAAAGGTCTTTGAGCGCATATTTTTCATCATATTTCTTTTGCACATGGTCAAATCTTATGATCTGCTCGCTCATAACAATCCTTTTTTCTGCAAAAATTCAATTGCAACGTCCTTTTCATCCCTACCCTCGTTTTCTACCTGCGAGTTCATCTGGGACATTTCCTCGTCCGTCAGGATGCCGTCCATCTTCATAAGCACGTCTTTCATCTCCGGATGCGCCGCAAGCGTTTCTTCACGCACTACCGTTCCGCAATAGTAGGACTGGAAAAAATTCTTGTCGTCTTCGAGCGTTTTAAGGCCATACACGTCCAGCATACCATCCGTTGTAAACGCATTGATTACATCTACCTGCTCCTCACCGATCGCCTTATATTTCAGGCCGATATCCAAATCCTTTGTGGATTGAAACGCAAGGCCATACGCCTTGCACAGCGGAGTATATCCATCCTCGCGTTCGTAAAAGTCATATTCCGCGCCAAATGAAAGCTCGGGCGAAATCGCCGCTAGGTCCGAGAACGTGGAAAGGTTATTCTGATCCGCAAACTCTTTTTTGACCGCAAATGCATAGGTATTGTTAAATCCGTAAAGCCCCACCCAATCCATCTGGAACTGCTGCCGGTATTGCTCCTGAAGCTTTGCATACATCTCCTCAGGAGATTCCACCGTTTTGTTTTTCAATACATCTGTCCACGCTGTTCCGGTATATTCAGGGTACAGGTCAAAATCGCCTTTGAGCATCGCCGGATGGATGTTTCCTGTGCCGCCGGCAATGCCTTTTGTGATCTCCACCTTAAGATCTGTGTCTTGTTCAATCAACGCGGCAATCATCTCGCTTAAAATAAACTGCTCGGTCATCGGCTTTGTCGCGATCTTGATGGTATCGTCCTGCTTTTGCGCGCAGCCTGTCAAAAAGACCGCAATCCCCATTACCACCGCAAGTACAAACGCCGTCCATTTCCACTGTTTCATGATTTTCTGCCTTTCCCGTTGATTTTTCTATAAATCCTCTTTTCGAAGATTCCCGCGATCAGGTCTGCAATCAGCGCAAGCGCCGCAATGAGAAGACTCCCCGCGACCGTCATCGCCATATTGTTCGTCGTAATTCCACGGTAAATCGCAACGCCGAGCCCGCCCGCACCCACAAAGGAAGCGATGCCGCACAGGGCGATCGTCATTACAATCATGTTTCGCGCGCCTGCAAGAATCACAGGCATGGCGAGCGGAAGCTTTATTTTATATAAAAGCTGCCCTTTGGTGGAGCCCATCCCCTTGCCCGCTTCAATGATTACAGCAGAGATATTTTTGATTCCAGTGTGCGTATTGCGCACCATGGGCAACAGTCCGTAAACCGTAAGGGCAATGATCGCGGTAAGGTCTCCAATCCCCGTCGCGGGCACCAGAAAACCAAGCATCGCGATTGACGGAATGGTGTAAATGAAGTTTGTAATTCCCAAGACCGGCAAAGAAAATTTTGCATGCTCTGAAATCAGAATCCCGAACAGAATACCGATCAGTGCTGAAAGGCCGATTGAAATAAAAGACAACTGCAAATGCTGGAGAATCAATTCCGAAAAAAGGTCCCAGCGCGTAACATATAAATGAAAAACCTCTGCGATCATTGGTATTCCTTCCTGAGCCGGGTTTTTTTGAGCGCTTCTTTTTTAATAAACCTTTCGCCTTTCATTCTATCAATTTATTTTCATAAAAGTCAAGAGACCCCGTCGGTATCATTTGCCGGAGCCTGCTCACATCTCATCTATGCTGTTTCAAAAAAAATACCCCGCCAAAGGCAGGGTATGATTTGCAACTGATTTATTCAATCATTTTGACAGTCAGTTCTATTTACGCAGCCTGCACATTGGTTGCGCGGAACTTGCTGCTGTTTTTAGGGTCTGCTTCAATGTCAAACGTAACAGCCTGCCCTTCCTGCAACGACTTATAGCCGTCATTAGAGACGATAGACGAAAAATGTACGAATACATCTTCTCCTCCGTTATCGTTCGAAATAAAACCAAATCCCTTTTCCGCGTTAAACCATTTTACCGTACCATTATGCATTTTGGTACCTCCTATATTTGTATTTTCATCCTAAGCGCAGAAAACCTCGTATCTCTACAAACCGTAAACTCCGATTTGTACAAATACGAGGTCTATCAATTACTTTGAATATGTCGTAATTTTACCATATATTTCATGTATTGTCAATCAAATCCATGTATGTATGGTATTTTTTCAGAATATTATATATGGTTGACAAAGTTTTAAAAAAATGATATTCTTTATTTACTAAATTACTAAATTACTAATTTATAAAAGGAGATGTATCATGAAGATACCAACCAGTTTAAAACACAAACCTGTGATCGTTGCGGAGGACTATTCCAAAATTGACGGAAAATATGCCTACGAAACGGATGTACAGGGAATGTCCGCGGGGCTTGCCCAGTGGAACGACCGCGGCAAAGTCGACATCTCCGCAAAAATATGGAGATACACCGGACAAAAATGGTCGCGGCAATCCGAAGAGCTTCCGCTCCATCGTGTGCTTGACCTCGCTATCTTTGTTTGTAATACAATGAAGTATTTTCGCGACGCATATCGCTATCCCAAATTTTACGATCCCGATCATCCTGAGTTTGACCGTGTGGGATTGCAGGGAGACGCGATGACCATGTCTGTTTGTACGGATAACGAGAAGATCGACGAAGACATTGCGCTTTTCCAACAGGCGCTTGCGGAGGACGGAGAACTTTTGGGAGAACGCCTGTCGTTGCTTTCCCGCACGCTCAAGGATATGGGGTACTGAGGCATGGAATCGCAAAAGAAAAAAGAACTGATCGCCCAATATAAGGAGCGCAAGCTTTGCGGCGGCGTTTATATGATCACAAACCAAAAAAACGGAAAGCGGCTTCTTGCAGCCGAAACAAACCTTGACGGCAGCCGCAATAAGTTTGATTTTTGCGTTAAGACGAACCTGTGCAGTTATTCCAAACTAACAGCGGATTGGAAAAAATATGGCGGGAGCGCTTTTACCTTTGAGGTGCTCGATGAGATTGAGAAAAAAGAAGCGCAGGAGCTTTCTGATTTCAAAGACGACCTTGATCAGCTGCTTTCCCTGCGCATCGCCGATTATCCGCCAAATTTGCTGTACTAATCATTATGGTACTCTTTGAAAACCGCTTTCTGAAAGTATTTCAGCGGGCGGTTTTTTGAGTACTTTTTCACAAAAACGGATTAAGTTCCCCCGGATTCATTGACAGCAAACCCTGAAACCAGTATAGTTAATACTGGTAATGAAATGAATGGATGATCATAAGGAGAACAATTTTTGAATGGATTACAGAGTATTTGATACGAGCGTACAGGAAATCAAGTATAAGGTCTTAAAAGAAGTCGCTTCCCTCGCTTTTGAGGATAAGCTGGATAGTGGACTGCTTCATTTGGCGGAAAAAATTATGCCCGGCCCGAAGCCCACCATGCGCTGCTGTATTTATAAAGAACGCGCGATTCTCAACGAGCGCATCAAACTCGCCCTCGGCGGAGATCCTGATAACGAAAACGTTGTGGAAGTGCTTAATATCGCCTGCGACGAATGTCCTGTTGATGGCATCCGCGTTTCCCAGGCATGCCGCGGCTGCATTGCACATCGCTGTAAAAACGTCTGCCCAAAGGATGCGATTGAAATCAACGGTCTGAAGGCGCACATCAATCCGGATCAGTGCATCGAGTGCGGCAAGTGTATTGCTGCATGCCCTTATAACGCAATCACAAAAATGATCCGCCCGTGCGAAAACGCATGCAAAGTAGGCGCGATCAGCATGACGGACGACAAAAAGGCAGACGTTGATAATCATAAATGCATCTCCTGCGGCGCGTGCGTTTATCAATGCCCGTTTGGAGCGATTTCTGATAAATCGTATCTTTTGGAAGCAATCCGGCTGCTGCGCGCATCGGAAAACAATACCAAATATAAGGTATATGCCGTGGTCGCTCCCTCCATTTCCAGCCAGTTTGGCAGCATCCATGTAGAGCAGACGGTTGCGGGAATCAAAAAGCTCGGTTTTTTCAATGTTGTGGAGGCAGCGCTCGGCGCTGATATGACCGCTTATAAAGAAGCGGACGAACTCTATGAGAAAAAGTTCATGACTAGCTCCTGCTGCCCCGCATTCGTGCAATATATCAAAAACGCCTATCCTGACCTCGTGCAGCACATCTCGCATAATGTGTCGCCCATGGTGGAAATATCGATTTATCTGAAGAAAATGGATCCGGCGGCAAAGATCGTTTTCATCGGGCCGTGCATTGCCAAAAAGAAGGAATACAAGCTGCCGGATATTAACGGTATCGTGGATTGTGTGATTACATTTGAGGAATTGCTTGCGCTGCTGGACAGCCGCGGGATCGATCTTTCGCAAATGGAGCACGCTCCGCTGGATAACGCATCTTATTTCGGACGTATCTTTGCGCGCAGCGGCGGCGTTTCTACAGCAGTCGCGCAAGCCTTAAAAGAGCACGGCTACACCGACTTTGAATGCAATCCTCTTCCCTGCAACGGCATAGAGGAATGTAAAATCGCCCTGTTAAAAGCTTCCAAAGGCATGCTGCCCAATAATTTTATTGAAGGAATGGCTTGTCAGGACGGCTGCATCGGCGGCGCGGCGTGCATCACCCACGGTCCTAAAGATAAAAAGCAGGTGGACAATTATGGAAATGAGGCCAAGGAAAAAACCATTTTGGATGCGATCCAAATTTTAAACACCCTCAAAAAATAAGTCTACTGTTACAGGATCAAAAAAAGCGGGCATTCCATTTTCCGGAATACCCGTTTTTTGATTTCCAATTTTATAGCAATTGGTCAAGAGATTGGTTGCAAAACTTTGGTACCAATCACATAGAATGGCGATTTATCGTCAGTTTTGCATCACTTATATTCCGTGAAACCGCTGCGAATGAATTTCCCATTCTCAACGTCGTAAAGCCCTTGTGGAGTCATACGCGCTTTTGGTATCACCGGCAGGCAGAAAAAGGATAAACGGATCAGCGGATCGCTGCGTTGCGGTACCCCTGCCGCAAAGAGCGCCTGCAAAAATTCTTTCTGGCTTTGTACCAGCTTTTCGTATGGCTCCTCGGAAAGCAGGCCCGCCACAGGCAGCGGAATTTCCGATACGACCGCTCCATCCCGCGCAAATACATATCCCCCGCCAATTTTCTTCAATTCTTCCACTGCTAGAATCATATCTTCATCATTTATGCCGATCACGACAATATTATGCGAGTCATGCGCCACGGTGGACGCGAGTGCGCCGCAGCGCAGCCCGAAATTTTTCACAATCCCTATGCCAATGTGGCCTGTCTGATGGTGTCGTTCCACGCACGCAAGCTTTGCATAGTTTGCGTCCGGCACAAAAAAGCCATCCCTTTGGGGCACAGCTTCATCATACAGCTTTGTCGCAAGCTGCCCCTCCTCCATTTCAATCACAGGAACTTTTTCTCCTGAAATACGCAATACAAACGCGTCCTTTGCAAGCGGCGCAAAATTTACGGTATTTTTCAGTTCAAACGGCACCGGCGTTTTGTGTATGTTGATTTCCCTGACCGAAACTCCACCCACAAACACATCCACAGGCCTAAAAGAAACAAGATCTGAAAACAACGCCAGATCGGCGTCATATCCCGGCGCAACTGCCCCCTTTCGCGCAAGCCCAAATGTTCGCGCCGCATGATAACTGGCCATCTTCACGGCCTTCACTGCCGGAATCCCTGCCTCCACAGCCATACGCGCAATGTGGTTAACATGTCCCTCTTTCAATATGTTTTCCGTATGCTTATCATCAGTGCACAAAACGATACGATCCAGCGGCACTTTGTTTTCCGCCAGTTTTTCAAGAACAGCGCTCATATTGTTTGCGGCTGAGCCCACACGCAGCATTACGGTCATGCCCGCTCGCAGCTTTTCCATCACTTCTTCGAACTCATATGCTTCATGATCCGTTGACGGACCTCCCACAATGTATGCTGCAAGCTCCCTGCCAGAGACCCCCGGGGCGTGTCCATCGATTGGAAAGCCTTCAAACAGTTCCAGTTTTTTGATCATGTCTTCGCTGCAATCGATCACAGCGTTCCAGTCCATAACCTCCCCCAGCCCGTGAACCACCCCTTCATAGAGCAAAGCTGCCGCGTCTTCATTGCTGAGGGGCGCGTAGTTTTCTTCAAATTCGATACACGGCACACACGACGGAAACATATAATAAACGTTAAGCCCAATCTTCTGTGCGTCGCGCTTCATAAACCGTATGCCTTCCATTCCGCACACATTGGCAATTTCATGCGGGTCGGCAATCACGCTCGTGGTGCCAAACGGCAAAACAATCCGCGCAAATTCGGAAGGAATCGACATGGAAGATTCGATGTGCATATGGCTGTCAATGAAGCCCGGACATAAATATGCGCCCTTACAATCGTAGCTGTGCGCGCAGGAATATTCCCCCAGGCCGATGATCACGCCTTGCAAGACCGCTACATCGCAAGGAATGATTTCTTCCGTAAACACATTCACCACGTTTGCGTTTTTCAAAACAAAATCAGGCTCTCCCGCTCTTGCCGCCGCAATCCGCTTTCCCAGCGCCGCTTTTTTCATATTCGCGCTCTCCCCTCTATGGATTTGTTATTAGTATATCATCTATATACGAATAAACAAGCGGCTTTCTTGTATCCGTCAACTCTGACAACGCTTGAAAACATTCCACATTCCACTACTTCTGCTCGCGCAGATATTTTATTCGCCACCATGTCTTTTTTCCATGTTATTTTTGCCATATGAGCCTGTTTGACAATCCAAACGCGCTTCTATATAATGATAGAAGTTGTTGGTCTGTCGTTGTTTTCAGGCCATTCACAGAATACAGTTGGGAGTATATTTATGAAGGGTAACACAAAGAAAAGTATTGCTGCAATCCTCATTGCATTTGTGCTTGCATTGGTTATGGAATTCGCAGTTCAGGCTACCGCTCCTGCATTATATCGTTATGAATTTGAGGGACCCGTTCAAAATGAGTTCACGCTCGATAACCTTGAGCTTGTAGACTATACCGTTAACGGAAACCATTTCTCTTCCACAAGCGGCGACCCTTATCTGTTTCTCAATTTTGAGAATAAAAACGATGCTTCCGCTGTCTCTTCCATCCGTTTCAAATTCAGCAAACCTCTTGATGATTGGGGCTATCTTCAGTTTTATTTTCCGAATGAGCAGGGCGTATACAGCCAGACAAATTCCCAGTCTGAATATATGAAAAAGGGTTTGACGGAACTCGTCGTTAATATTCCTGCACTGACTTACCCGCAGTTGCGGGTAGATATCAATCAGGATTTTGATCTTGAAAGCATTCAGACGTCTTCTGTTCCCGCAACCAAAATAGTCATTCCTGAATCATTGAACCCTGCGCGCTTGCTTGGAATGTTTGCAGTGCTTGCTATCATCATTTTTCTGCTGCTCTATTTTAATGTGTTCAAAAAACTGAAAAATCTGTTTTGCGGCATTGGCAGAGCCATCGCGCAAAACCCAAAGCGTGCTGTCCGTGTTGTTTTAATAACCGTAGCTATTATCGCCGTTTTATGTATCCTTTTAGCTATTGCACTCCAAATTCTGGGAAAAACGCCACGTTTAAAATATTTTATGACGGTCATCGCTGGCGGTTTTCTATTTTCGCTTTTCTTGTTTTTTTTCAAATACACAGGCAAAAAGCCGGAATACTTTTTTCTGGCCATCTTTCTGTGTGCTGCCCTGCTGATTGCCGGCTTTACGCCCGCAACGCAGGCTTTAAGCGTTTGGGATGATGAGACTCATTACGCCAAAATTTTAAATCTGTCTTATTTTGGAGAAGATGCGCGCATCACCGGCGCGGATGCTGATTTTATCACGCGTGTTTATTCGGACTATTCTCCTCAGGGGCTTGATCATGCGTATGAGAATTTAGATGCCCGCATGCACGAAGGAGCGCAATTTACGGATTCTTCTCCAAAACTTTCTTATGAAAGGCTTGGATATCTCTCCGGCGCGACGGGGATGTTTCTTGGTCGCATGTTCCATTTGTCTTTTCACGACATCCTGATTATGGGCCGCGTTGCAATGCTGCTTTTATTCGCCGTGCTTTGCTTCTTAAGCATCCGGAAACTAAAAACAGGAAAAATGATCTTGAGCGTGCTTGTCCTGCTTCCCACCTGTGTTTATCTGGCTTCCAACTTTAGTTATGATTCCTGGGTCACCGGCTTCACCATTCTGGGATTTGCGTGGTTTTTTAGTGAGGCTCAGGAGCCGGATAAACCACTTTCCGTCAAAAACTGGATTATTATGCTTGCCGCGATGGTGATTGGAATGGGGCCAAAGGCCATCTATTTTCCGCTTGTTTTCCTGCTCTTCTTCATGCCGAAGACAAAATTCACGACCAAGCGAACGCTGCTTATTTATCGCCTCAGCGTAATTGCAGCTACATTATTCGTGCTGGCATCTTTCCTGATGCCCATGCTGGTAAATGGCGCGGGTGCGGGTGATGCCCGCGGCGGGAGTGACGTCAATGCGTCAGGGCAAATTGCCTATATTTTAAGTCATCCCTTTGATTTTATAAAGATGATGGCAGGATTCCTCCCGCAGTATTTATCAGTTGGCTTTGCATCCAATTATATTTCGTCACTTTCCTACAGCGGCGACGGATATTTCCACATCATACTGATCGTTCTTTTATGCTTTGTCGCGTTCACTGACCGAAATGAATATGACCGCTTTACAACTACGTTGTCGCACAAAATCCGAACCCTAATAATCGCATTGATTACCATCGTCTGCGTTGCCTCGGCTCTGTATATCTCTTTTACTCCGGTTGGTTTCCATACGGTTAACGGATGCCAGGCGCGTTATCTGATGCCTGTCGTTTTCCCTGTGCTTTATGTAATCGGCATTAACCGCACCCAAAACGAACTAAACCGCAACATCTATAATACCGGTGTTTTTGTTCTGAGCGGCCTCATTCTATTTTACAATATTGTCTTTGAGATTATTTTATAACCTGCAACCATTTTCATTTTAAACGCTGGTTCATTAAAAAATGGACCTGCGTTTTATTATGTCGGATTATGATTTGGACATTTTCAATAAAATCGTGTATACTAAATGCGTTTCTATTTGATATTGGAAGTAAAAATTTTTATCGTGGAGCGCTATAGATGAAACTGTTGATTTTTGTCCCTGCCTATAACGAGCAGGACACCATCTTAAAAGTATCGCAAGATTTGCGCCTTCATTGTCCGCAAATTGATTTTGTTGTGATCAATGATGGCTCAATAGACCACACGGCGCAGATATGCGCAGAAAACGATATCCCCTGCATTTCCCTTCCGGTTAATCTGGGGCTGGACGGCGTTTTCCAAACCGGCAATAAATATGCTTATTTACATGGTTACGACTATTCCATGCCATTTGACGGCGACGGGCAGCACAATGCCAAATTCATTGCTCCAATGCTGCAAAAAATCGCTGAGGGATATGACATTGTTATCGGTTCACGCTTTGCGAACAAGAAAAAACCGATGACACTTCGTATGCTCGGCTCCCGACTGCTAAGCGGCGCTTTCCGGCTTACGACCGGCGTAAAATTTACTGACCCAACCTCTGGAATGCGCCTGGTAAACCGTAAAATCATGAAGCAAATCGCATTCGATCCCAATTGCGGCCCTGAGCCCGACACCTGGGCTTATTTTGTGCGCTGCGGCGCAAAGCTTGCCGAAATTCAGGTGGAAATGAACGAACGCGAAGCCGGAAGCAGCTATTTCACACTCGCAAAATCAGTTGTGTATATGTTCCGTATGTTTGTATCCATTATCTTCATCAACCTGTTTCGTGGAAAGGGAAAAAACAATGGCATTTGAGTTGCGTATTATTTTGATTGTGATATCGGTTCTGGTGCTTGCCTATATCCTGAATAAAATCAGGAAATCCAAGCTCAATGTTTCCGATTCCATTTTTTGGATCGTCTTTGCATTGTTGCTGTTGATTCTCAGCATTTTCCCGCAGATTGCCACCTTTTTGTCCGGTTTGCTTGGAATCGAAACACCTTTGAATTTCATTTTTCTTTTCTTCATTGCCATCATCATTTTGAAGCAATTCCTGATTACCATCAAAATTTCAGAGTTGGCGGAAAAGAATAAAAAGCTCACGCAACAGCTCGCATTTTATGAGTTTGAGCAACGACAGGAGAACAAAAAAGATGAATAATTTTTCGCATAGCTTTGCGCTGTGCGCCTATAAAGAAAGCCCGCATCTTCGCGCCTGCCTCGATTCGCTCAAGGCGCAAACCCTTCCGTCTCCCTTTTTTATCGCCACCTCCACACCAAACGCCTTTATAGACGGCCTTGCCAAAGAATACGGGATTCCCGTCTATGTAAGCGAGCGTGAAAGCGGTATCGGCCGCGACTGGAACTTTGCCGTTTCGTGCGCAGACACCGATTTTGTGACAATCGCCCATCAGGACGATCTGTATGAAAAGGACTACGCAAAATCTCTGAACGAATATGCGGCGATGGCCAAAGACCCGCTCCTTTTATTTACGGATTATGGAGAACTGCGCGGGGATGACAAAGTTTATGATAATCAGCTCCTTAACATCAAGCGGAAGATCAATACTTTTTTCAAACCGCGTATCTTCTGGAAGAGCAGATTTGTGCGCAACCGCCTCTTGTCCATCGGCAGCTCGATCTGCTGCCCTTCCGTCTGCCTTCACAAAAAGCTGCTCCCTGATTTCCGGTTCAACGAACAAATGACCTGCGACCTCGATTGGGACGCATGGAGCCGGCTTGCGCGCCTGCACGGTTCGTTCGTCTATATCCCCCGTCCGCTGATGCTCCATCGCATCCATGAAGAATCCGAGACGACGCGGCAAATGAGCGACGGAAACCGTTTTTCAGAGGATTACGAGATGTTTTGCCGCTATTGGCCAAAATGGATTGCAAAAATGCTGATGAAGCGTTACGCAGGCAGCGCGGAAAACAATGAGCTTTAACATAACAAAAGGAGGCATACCCAAACAGGATATGCCTCCTTTTTTCCTTTCAGCCTTCCTTCCAGCGCTGGATCACCGCTGTCGCGCGCCCGCCGTCTTCGTTTATGATCTCATAATCGCCGAACGCGGCCGGAACCACCAGCGTTTGGAATTTATCACAATCCGCAAAATAATCAGGATTGCGCAGTGAGCGAACCCGCACTTTTGAGCCAACCGTTAGCGTCAGCATATGCATAAACTTCCCCTCTGTGGAATACTGCGCCACATTGGTGAAATGAATGCGCTCCACGTGGTAGGGCATCTCGGGCAATGTATCGTACCGGTCTATGAAATATTCCTTCGTCCATTTCACTACGGATGGCTGTGCGCGCAAATGGCTGTCGACCCAACCCGCGCGGCGGTTTTTCTCCATATCAAACCCATGTTCAAGATGCATTTTCAACGGCTTGCCCGTCATGCTCTGCGCCTCGTCATCCCACGAAGGGCGCGCGAAATCATATTCAAAGAACGAATATTCCGTTCCGTTGATGCTGGGGTTTGTGTCCATCTCAAGCACCATCTGGTTTCCCCCATGCCCGTGCATCGTACCCGGCGGAATCAGATATAAATCGCCTTCCTTGCTCTGCCAGTTCGCGATAAATTCTTTCCAGTCCTCAATGGGAGTAATATTTTGTGATTCCTCGCACTTACGCTCCCACTCTTCCAAATCCGCATCTTCCGTAAAGCCCATCCATGTGTTTGCTCCTTCATAAGCTTCGGCAATATAATAGGTTTCATAACGCCCCAAGGGTTCGTTAAAATGCTCTTCCACATATCTGCTGCTCGGATGGATGTGCATGGGCATGCTGATGCGCTCTGCCGGCTGCGGTGTTTTGTGGTATCCGTCATCCAGCCAGATATCGAGAGGGAACAGCCCCGGATAGCGCCTGTCAATCAGCTCTCCCACGAGCTGCCTGCCATACTGCATCGCGTTGAGCATAGGCATGCTTACACTTCGCTTTCCGCCAAAATCAATCAGGATACGCAGCTCCGGCCCCGCGATTTTATTCCACGCATTGTTCGCCAAATTCTCCACGCCATAATCCATGTCCAAAAAGCGGTATGCTCCCCATGGCCCCGGCGAAAAAATTTTCACCTCATGAATCGGATAGTTCACTAGAGTGGACATCATTTCGTCATACGCCGCGCGCGGAATCACCACAAGATCATCCTCAAAATAGTTTTCGATGTAAAAATCCATTGTCTGATACAGGAAATCCTTTTGGCGCTTGAGCAAATAGTAATCGGAATAGTTATATTCTTTCCAGTCATAATTTTTGGTTTCCTGTGTGCATCCAAATGCTTTGAGCTTACCCGTCCACATATCCCACTGCACTTTTTGATGTGTGTTGTCCACATAGCATTTGACGTCGATGAGCGCTTCTAACGCTTTCAGGCACGCGCCCGTTCCATAGATCACGTTCACCTGCCCCTGCTTTCTTAAAAGCGTGTTCAGCATCCTGCTTATCGCCTCGGGGCATACGATGTCTTCCAGCAGTCCGGCACTGTTCACAATGCCAAAGCCCGGATCGTCCGTCACATACTTCGCATTATACGCGATGATCTCTTCCCTGCTTTTAAAAAGCGTATGCGCGGAAATCAGCTGCACCGAAATGCCGCTTTTTTCCAGTTTCTCCTTCAACGCGGTTGCGATCTTTTCAAACGCAATTCCATACCAACCGTCGAGCGCCAGGTTTTTGTTTCCGTCCGCACACTGTTTTGCCAGAAGACTGATTCCTTCATTCCATCCAAAAGAAATACTGTTTTTACTTTCTTCCGACAACCTGATTTTGTTATCCGCATTTTTGATCGATTCATATACTGGCATTTTTCCCAACTCCTTTTTCATTTTATAACGGTGCAGCCCACAGAATACGCAAACCGCAAACTCGTTTTACTAAACCGGTTTAGTTTACGATATCACGAGATCATCCCTTTGTCAACCGGTTCTGTCTATATTCCGTATTTTTTGTCTATAATTGACTTTTTTCTAAAAGTGTGTTACTTTTAAAAAGATTTTGAAACTATATATCAAAACAAAAATCTAAACCGGTTTTATAAAAGGATACTTCATGAAAAAGACAAAACCTACCATCGCCGACATCGCAAAGCTTGCGGATGTGTCCAAGACCACAGTTTCATTTATCCTGAACAATAAAGGCGGAGTCAGCGAAAAAACAAAAGAAAAAGTATTGCGCGTCATTGAGGAAAACGGATTCACCCCTTCCCTCAATTCAAGGCGTTTATTTTATAACAAGAGCTACACGGTGGCGGTTGTCTTTGAAGATTCTTCCCCTGTATTTGACAACCTGTTTTATTTCAGCATCATGCAGTTTCTTTTAAAACGCTGCCTGCACTACGGTTATTCTCTGATTTACACAGAATTTTCCTTTCAAAATGGCGAATTCCGTTTGCCTGAAAATATCTTGAGCAAGGATATTGACGGGCTGATTTTTTTAAAAGATATCCCTCAGGGCATGGGCGCAGCGCTTGATTCGCTTGATATTCCATTTGTGGTGGTGGACGATCATTCCGAGGGAAACGGCGTACACTCCGTAAAGGCCGATTACGAGCAGGCTGCCTATACGGCAGTGGAATACCTGATTTCGCAGGGGCATCAAAAAATTGGCTTTCTGGGCAACACCCTGCTCCCCTCTTTTTATACGCAAATTTTGTCCGGCTATCAAAACGGGCTGCGCAAAAACGGACTGAGCCCCGATCTTAATTGCTTTTTCGATCAAGCCACAGACCACAACTCCATAGAATCTGTCGTTGCAGGATTGCGCTGCTTAAAGGAGCTTCCGACTTCTTTTTTCTGCATGGAAGATATGCTCGCAATCGAACTAATCAGGTGCCTCAAACACGCCGGATTCGAGGTTCCAAAGGATATCTCGGTAATCTCCATAGACGATATTATTCTTGCCCAATACACCGATCCGGCGCTCACGACCGTCGCACTAGATAAGGAGCATATGGCGCGTGCCGCAGTCGATATCCTGATCGGTCTGATTGAAAGAACCCCTCAAAAAAGCGCGCAGATATCGTCCAATAATCTCGTGGTGCGCGATTCTATCAAAAAAATCGTACAAAAAAACGCCTGAAGTAAATCAGGCGTTTTTCATTCTGTTGCTTAGTCTGCCTGCTTGGTTTTTGCAAGTACAATTTCGCGGATGCACACATTCTGCGGCATGGAATAGATAAATTCCGCACAATCCGCAACCTGCGCCACATCGAGACCTCTCTCGATCTCTTTTTTTGTCTCATTATAGCCCGCAACGATTTCATCGTCCGTCGTGTGCGTCAAAAGCTCTGTCTCTGTAATCGCCGGCGCAATCACCGACACTCTGACATCGCTGCCCGAAACCTCTTTGCGCATCGCTTCCGTAATCGCGTGCACTGCAAACTTTGTTCCGCAATACACCGAATGGTTATCAAACGTCTTCTTTCCGGCAACGGAACTGATGTTGATGATGGTTCCTTCATTGCGCTCCACCATATCCGGCAGCACAACATGCGTTCCCGTAAGAATCCCCTTGATATTAACGTCGATCATCTGTTCCCATTCCTCATAGCTCTGCTTTTCCGGATGACCTAAAAGCATCACGCCCGCACAGTTAATCAAGCAGTCTGTCTTGCCGTATTTTTCTTCCGCTTCCCTGATCGCACTTTGCATCGCGTGCTGATCTGTCACATCCACAGACCGGCAGATGGAATCCGGAAGATTAAGGTCTTCCATTCTCTTTAAACGCCTTGCCAACAGCAGCAACGGATGCCCCATTTTAGAAAAACGCTTTGCAAACTCCATTCCAATGCCTGAGCTTGCTCCTGTTATCACCACTAATTTTTTCATAGAAATCCCTCCTGAATTTTTTTGATCAAGTACTATTATAACCCAAAAACTCTTTGGTGGAAATCAGGCATTTTAAAATATCGGCGATTTTTAATATTCCCACTGTTTGTTATACCTGCAATTTGTGTATTATATAGATATCAACAAAACATAATTGGAGGATTTTTATGATGAAAAAGAAACTGCCCGGCATATTGGCCGTTGCAATATGCTCTGTTTTTATTTTTGCAGGCTGCGCGCCTGCGCCCGCGGCGGAATCGCAGGCTCCGCAGGGTGAGCTTGTTCTCGCCATCACGGGCGAAATCACAAGCGTTGAATCGGAAAACGGCAATACAAGCATCACAGTGGATGCCGGAGCATCCGGCTCTGATTCCACTTATCAGCTGATGGTTTTAAATGTGGATGGCAACACGCCCATTGAGGAAAACGGGCAAAGCGCGTCTTACAAAGAAGGTTCGCTTACTGTGGGTGACGCCATAGAGGTCTATCTCGCACCGAATACGCCGGTAACAGCGTCTGAGCCGCCAATGGCCAATCCTGATAAAATCGTTCTCATCGCGCGGGCGGGCGGGGACGACCTCGCGGGTCCTGATGTACAGCAGAGCTTTGAGGGCACGATCACCGAGATCACCAAAGATCAGGACTATGACTTGGTTTATGTCCAAAAAGAACCTGACGGCCAGCCCGTAGATGATCTACGCGCAATTGTTTCTGCCGAAACAATCATTCAAGCGGAAAGCGCGCCTGATCAGGCCTTAACACCCGCAGACCTGAAGGTTGGTCAAAAAGTTACCGTAACAACAGACGGACGCATGACTTTCTCGATTCCTCCACAGGCAAACGCTCAGATTGTTATCATCAATGATATCAACGGTTGAACGCTCAAAAGCAAAAGCTCCTGACTGGCAGGAGCTTTTTTGATTGCCTCATTTCTTTTTTTCAGCCATGCGGATACCAATCAATTTTTTCACATCCGCAAGCACCGCTTTATCACACACATCGATCATCAGCCATTTTTGCCCCATTCCCGTTTTCGTTTCCCTGTATAATGCCTGCACAGATTGCGTGAGTGAGGCAAGCAGCAGCTCGGCTTCCACACGTTCCCGTTCCCCGATCACCACAAGCGCGGTATAATACCCTTCCATCGGATACAACGTACACAACCCCCGCCCCGCTTTCCTGTATTTCACATTCCAGCCCGGCACAGCGCATTTGCTGTACTCAATCACCGGCCTCGCGCCATAATTTTCCTCCAGATATCCGCACAGCTCGTTCCACAAAGAATCATTTACATATTCTGCAATAACGTCCATTTCCGGCTTGTGCGCACTGTTCATCTTATCCCACATCGCATGGTTCCTCCGCTTAATTCGATTTTTCTTATTTTACCATAGATAATCTGTCATCTTTTGTCATGTTATAACGAGTTGTCCCTACTCCGCGACCATAAAAAAACAGGGCCGCCGTTTTTGCACGACAGCCCCATCT
>CAZQDA010000006.1:0-57625 GCA_964592155.1 uncultured Christensenella sp. | reverse complement strand
GGGTATGAACCGAGTACTCTAGCCAACTGAGCTACGCCGCAATTTTGACACTTTTTTTCTGTGCCTGAAATAAATTGTCTTGCAATATAATATCATACACGCCATGCAAAAGCAATATTTTTTCGTATTGAATCCCTAAAAATCTTGCGGGAGAATGCAAAAAGTCAATCGGCAGTTTCATAGAGAACGATGCGTATGCAATAAATATTTTTTTCTGTGGAGATATGGATCAGGCCGTTATATTTTTGTGCGATCAAGGCGACGCTTTTCATTCCGATCCCGCCTTCCGGATGGGCGGAAACAGGCAATCCGTCTTCGCCTATAACAATCGTTGCGGAGTAAGGGTTTCTGATCTGAATCGCAAGCTGCCTTTCCTTTCGCCTAATCAGGATATCAATCCATCCAGCGGAAGGGTCAAGTGCTTCGCAGGCATGGATTGCGTTTTCGATGCAGTTGGCAAGTACGGAACAAAGCTCCATTTCATTTATGCCAAGTCCATTTGGAATTTCGGCGTGAACCTGTACGCTGATCCCTTTTTGCTCGGCGGCCGCACAGTACGAAGACAAGACGGAATTAGCGGCGCTCTGGCTGCAATAGGTTTTCAACACCGTATTTTCAATGGCAGCCTGTGTCTTAAGAACGTAGTCAAGTGCCTGCTGGGTAGCGTTATTCTGTAGAAAACCGGAAATGACATTGATATGATGGCGCATATCGTGGCGATACATTTTGGTGAGGCGAATGTTTTCCTCCTGCAATTCAAACTGTCGTTTTTGCGCGGAAATCTGTGATTGCAAAAGCTCGCTGTCTTTGCGGTGGCGTGTAGAAACCTGCGTTTCTTGAAAAACCAGATACAGGATCGCGATGGAAAACACAGAGATTGCCAAAAGCACGACTGCGGGAGGAATGTTTCCGGGATATTGAAGGATATTGATGGGGGAATAGATGAGGTAGGTAAGCAAACAGGCGATAGAAAAGGGTAAAAGCCAGATAAACGACCAATATTTTTTGATGCTGTGCGTAAATTCCAGTGCGGGTTTTCGGGCGAATCTGATCACAAGAAATAGAACAGGGGCAAAAATGAGAATGCGCACAAGCAGGTCAGGGAGTACGGAGTGATTTGCAAGCCGTACGTAAAGGCCGGAAAGCGTAATAATATAGAAAAATATGATTCCAATGCTCCACATCGTAACAATCTGGAAAAAGGAACCTTTGGATGTAATGTGCAGAAGAATGACGGTTGGCAAAAAAGCAGTCAGAATAATATTTTCAAGGGAGAGGCCTGCGTCGCCGGAGGGCAGAAGAAAAATGGTCAACAGAAAAATGACCGTATAGCTTGCGCCGGAAACAAGAATTGTGACAGGGCGCGAAAACCGCTCTTCCGTAATTGCGCGCGTAAAGACAAAAAACATAATGATCGTAGAAAAGTTGCATAAAAACTGGAGGACGATATTCTCTGCTGACAAATCCATGGAAGAGAATAATTCATTCAATGCGGGAATCCTCCCCTGAGGTCATAAACAGAAAGTCAAGATACACTTTTTTTATGTGTGGATAATTTTTCTTTGAAACAGGAATTTTTATTTTTTCCAGCAGGATAATGTCTTTTGAAGAAATGGCAGACGCAAAATTCAAATTGATGATATACGAGCGGTGCGGCATCACAAAGCATCTGTCGACAGACAATGTTTTAAAGATATCGGAAATACGTGCGTAAAAAATAACAATGCCGCCGTCTTTTTTATGGAGAATTTGCTTATGATCCATGCTTTCGATATATAGTATGTCACAATAACGGATTCCTTCAATGCCCGCAGGTGTTTTGATCCCCAATGTACGTGCGCTTTTGTTGTGAAGCTTTGATAAAGCCTTACTTAAAACCTTGGATAGCTTATCCTGCCGAATCGGCTTTAGAAGATAATAAAATGCGCCCACGTCATATGATGAGATTGCAAATTCAGAAGAAACGCTCAAAAAAATAATCATACAGTCCGCATCCTGTTGACGTATTTTTTTGGCAAGTTCAATTCCGTCGCAGCCGGGCAGCAGGACGTCCAGAATCAGGATGTCGTAAGAATTTCCTTCGTTGATATCAGACAAAAGGCTCGCTGCATCTGAAAAACGCGAAATGCAGTAATCAAAATCGTCGCTGCATGTGCTTAAAAATTGTCGTACTAATTTATGAATATAGTCGCGATCGGTCTTGTTGTCATCACAGACGGCAAATTTAATCATACCTACCTCCCCTCATATTATATCATATCTCTTGTTATCTTCCGTTGCGTTTACGTTGAAAAATCGACCTTTTACGTTGTACAGGCTGCATGAATCGATCAAAGCAGCCTGGCTGCGACTGTATAGAAGGTGGTAAAATAGAGGTTACATTTTGAATGTTTTGGTGTAGTATAAAAGGGAAAGTAAAAGAGGAGACCGGCGCTTGTTCGCCGGAAGGAGAAAAAAACGAAGTGTGCAGCTATGTAGTGGAAACCGGCAGCGGTAAAGTAAGGGGAGCGGACGATCAAGCTGTTGTTGCGTGGAAGGGGATTCCTTATGCCAAAGCCCCTGTGGGCGCTTTGCGTTTTGTGCCGGCAAAGCCGGTCGAGCCGTGGAGCGGAGTGCGTGCTTGCATGGAGTTCGGCCCGATTTGTCCTCAAAAAAGCAGTGTGCCGGGTCGTGCGTCGGAAGATTGTCTTTTTTTGAACATCTGGAGTCCGGCCGCTGATGAAAAAAAGCGCGCGGTCTTATTTTTTGTACACGGAGGTTCCTTTGCCAGCGGTGCGGGCAGTGAGAAAATGTATCATGGGGCAAATCTGGCGAAAACTCACGATGTGGTCGTGGTGACGATCAATTACAGGGTGGGCGTGCTCGGATTTCTGGATTTTTCTTTTTTGGGAGAAGAATTCCATCCAAATTGCGGCCTGTATGATGTGGTACACGCGCTCCGGTGGACAAAAGAAAATATAAAAGGGTTTGGCGGCGATCCGGAGCATATTACGGTATTCGGTCAGTCGGCGGGAGGCACCATTACGGCGACGCTTCCCACAGTTCCGGCGGCAAAAGGCCTTTTTGAAAAATGTATTGTGATGAGCGGGTGTCCTGCGCTTCTTCAGGGAAAAGAAGAGTGCATCGATACCTCGCGAAAATTTTTGCAATTTATGGGGATTAGTGGCGCTAAGGAGCTTCGCAGCATGACGGCAAAGCAACTGGTGGCGCGCGAGAAGGAGTTTTCTCATTCCTGTGGGCTTGGAACAGGAACTTTCCGGATCGAAATAGACGGAGCGCTGGTGCCTGATTTTCCTATACCTGCTGTGGGCAAGGGCATTGCTAAGGGGGTGCCGATGCTGATTGGCACCACAAAAGAGGAGATGGCATTTTTGCTTGTAAAGCCGCTTTCCAAGCTGCTTGATGTATCCAATATGCTCGATGAAGTGGCGAGCCGTGAAAGCGCGGAGGTAAAAAAACGCATCTATAAAGCGTATGAAAAATGTTATGGAACGCGCCTGGGACGCTCCATGCTGTATACGGATATTGTCTTCCGGATGGGGAGCGTATGGTATGCAGAGTGGTATAGCGAATTTGCGGATGTGTGGATGTACCGTTTTGATTATGAAACGGCTGTGATGAAATTGAGCGGACTGCATGCGTTTCATTCGAGCGACCTGCCATACGTGTTTGGAAATTTTGGTTCTTTTGTTACGCGGCTGATGCTTTTGCTGACGCCGATGAGAAAAAAGACAAAGGAAGTTTCGCGCAGCATGCAGCACGATTTTGTGACATTCGCGAAAACAGGGAGCCTGCCATGGGAAAAATGCAGCGCGGACAATACGCCTGCAAAGTGCTATGGTGAGCGCGAGACGGTAGGCTCGATGGTAGAGCCAGTCATTGAGCGGCAATATGAAAAAACAGTATTTAAAAAACTCATCTATGAGAAAGAAAAGGCAAAATAAAAAGAAGTAAGGTTGCTACACATTTGATCAAAAAAAATGTCCTAAACGGATGCAGTGTGAAAAAAACAACAAGAAGTTATTTTTGTTATAGTTTGATGATGTGCGTTTACAAAAGGAAAGGCAAATGGTATAGTTAGAAAAAAACAGGCGTTTGCGCCAAAGGAGTCCATGCTATGACATCGACACAAAGACGGATGCAAATTTTTGAGATCCTACAGGCTGAAAAAACAGTAGAGGTGGGCGAACTTGCCAAGCAGTTTGATGTTTCGGCCATGACAATCCGCAGAGATCTGGCGCTTTTTGAGCGGCAGGGACTGGTGACGACAAACTATGGCGGAGCCTATATCAATCAGGGAACGGCAATCGAGCCCAGTTTTTCTTTGAAGGCGGGTCAAATGTTGCAAAACAAGAAAAACATCGCCCGAATTGCGTCGGAGATGGTCAAAAACGGCGATTCCATTATCATCGATTGCGGCACAACCACATTGCAACTTGCAAGCTATATTCAGGATAAGCGAATCACTGTTATTACAAATTCATGGGCGGTTGTCAACTATCTTCAATCAAACAACAAAATTAAATTGATCCTTGCGCCGGGAGAATATAATGAAACGTCGGCAGGTGTGCTTTCCAATATGACCATTGAGTTTTATCAGAAATTCAATGCGGATATTGTCTTTATGGGAACGCAGGGGTTTGATGTGGAAAAAGGAGCCACCGTTCCGGGCATTGAGGACGCGGGCGTGAAGAGTGCGCTTTTGAATGCGGGAAAAAAACGTGTGTTGATGGTAAATAATGAAAAATTTGGAGATAATTACCTGATCAAGTATGCTGACGCCAGAAATTTCGACTGTATCATTACGGATAGCGGCACCAAAGCAATCTATATTGAACAAATCAAAGACCGCGGGGTGGAAGTGCTCATCGCGGAATAAAACTGAAATACAAAGAAAAAGACCGGCCGGGAGGCAACAACCTCCACGGGCCGGCCTTTTTTGTTTGCAACGCATTCAGTCGCGTACAATATGCGCAGAACGTTAACTTTCAAGAAAAAACATAAAAGAACAGGTTTAAGAGGATGAAAAATGCTTATATTTATTAAAAGAACATAAAAGAACAAAAATAGTTGACAGAATATGATCGATGTGATAGGATGAGAATACCGAGAGATAATTAGGATAGCAAACGATTAAAATGTAGGCGGACTCATCCTGCATTGTCCTTCTTATACGTCAAAAACGCTTTCATGGCAAGGAGGTACCAATGAAATTTTTAAGCTATGTTCCACAGGATACGACAGTTGATTTTGAACGGATCGAAAGAATGCAAAAACGAATGACAGACCGCAAGGCGAGCATTTGTCCGGAGCGCGCGGAAATCATCACGGAGGTTTTCAGGGAAACGGAAGGCCAGCCGATGATTGTGCGCCGCGCAAAGGCGCTCGACCGTATTCTGGAAAAAATGACAATCTATATTGACGACGATACGTTGATCGTCGGAAATCAGGCAAGCAAAAACTTCGCCGCGCCGGTGTTTCCGGAATATTCGTATGACTGGGTGATCGAAGAACTCGACGAATTCGAAAAACGGACGGGTGACATGTTCTACATCACGCAGGAAACAAAAGAGCGGCTTAAGGTTCTGGCGCCCTACTGGAAAGGCAAAACCCACGCGGATGAAGTGCAGGAAAATATGCCGCCAAATGTAAAGCTGGCGCAAAAGCAGAATGTAATCCATTGCGGTGGTATCAGCATGTCGGGAGACGGGCACATTATTCCCAATCATGAAATGCTTCTGCAAAAAGGATATGGCGGGCTTCAAAAGATCGCGGAAGAAAACCTCAAAAAAGAGGGGCTGACGCAGGAGCAAAAGGAATTTTATGAAGCAGCGGCGATTTCGCTGGGCGCGGTGCAAAAATTTATCAGGCGTTATAGCGCGCTTGCTGCGGATATGGCACAAAAGGAAACAGACCAAAAGCGCAAAGGCGAGCTTCTCGAGATATCCAAAATGTGCGAAGGCCTGATGGAGGGGGGCGCGCGCAATTTTTATGAAGCGGTAGAGACCATTTATCTCACGCACCTTTTGATGATGATCGAAAGCAACGGGCATTCCTTCTCCTTCGGACGGTTTGACCAGTATATCTATCCTTACTATAAAAAGGATCTGGATGCGGGCCTTATTAATAAAGACAGGGCGCTGGAAATTATCACGCACTTTTTCATTCAGACAAACAGCATCAACAAGGTGCGGCCGTGGGACCACACCCAGTATTCGGCGGGATATCCGCTGTATTCCAATCTGATTCTTTCGGGTCTTAAGCCGGACGGCACGGACGGCACAAACGATTTATCCTACCTGTGTCTGGAAGCGATGAACCTGAACCGTCTGCCGGAACCGAACCTGAGCGTGCGTTATCATAACGGAACGCCGCGCGACCTTATTGTGGACGCGGCAAAGCTGATCCGCACGGGCTTCGGACAGCCGTCCATGTTTGCGGATGATGTGGTGATTCCTGCCATGCAGACGCTCGATATTGACCTTGAAACCGCACGAGATTATGCGTCTATGGGCTGTGTGGAAGTGGCGATCCCCGGAAGATGGGGACACCGCGCGACAGGCATGACCTACATCAACTTTGGAAAAATTATGGAGCTTGTCATGAACAATGGCTATGATCCGGCAAGCGGCGTACAAATTGTGAGCCTCACAGGAAAAGATGGACGCGATATCGATTACAAAAATTATGAGGAAGTATGGGCCGCATGGGAAAAGCTTCTGAAGCTTTACACGGATCTTGCCGTGGAATGTGATCTCGTGTGCGATCGCTCGTTGAAATATTACGACTCGGATTCCTTTGCGTCGTCTCTGGTGGATTGCTGCATGGAGCGCGGCAAAACGTTGAAAAACGGCGGAGCGAAATATGATTATGTGAGCCAGTCGAATATTGGCATGTCGGTGGTGGGAGACTCCCTCGCAGTGCTTAAAAAGCTGGTGTTTGAAGATAAATCGCTCACCATGCGCGAGCTTCGGGCGGCGCTTGACAGCGACTGGGCAGGCGCGGAAGGCTTGCGCGTGCGCAAGCTGTGCAGGAATGTTCCTAAATTCGGAAACGATGAAGATTATGTGGATGAACTGGTAATCGATGTATTTAATTCCTACCTCGACCTGCTGCCCGGATATCAGACGGACAGGGCGGGACGCGGGCCGGTCGGCTGCGGATATACCATGTCCACTTCCAACATAACCTCTTATGTGCCCAACGGCATGGACGTGGGAGCGACGCCGGACGGCAGAATTGCGGGTTCGCCGCTCAATGAAGGCGCATCGCCCTGCTTAGGCGCGGATATCAATGGCCCCACGTCGGTCATCAATTCCGTCGCCAAGCTGCCCAACAAGCGGATGGCGGGAGGCCAGCTTCTCAATATGCGCTTCAGCCCGGGGCTTCTGGAGGGAGACGAAAATCTGGATAAGTTTGTCGCATTTTTAGAAACGACCAAGGAAAAAAATATTTTTCACAACCAGTTCAACATTATTGATTCACAAACGCTGCGGGAGGCAAAAGAGCATCCGGAAGAGCATGGAAATCTAATGGTGAGGGTCGCGGGATATTGTGCGCTGTTTACCTCGCTCATGCCGGAGGCACAGGATGCAATCATCGAGCGTACGGAATATGGAGCAAATAACTGAGAAGGGAAGCAGTGAAGAATGGGTAAAACAATGGGGGAGATTTCCGTGATCCAGCGTTATGCGACAAAGGATGGCCCGGGAATCAGGTCAACGGTATTTTTCAGGGGATGCAATCTTGTTTGCAAATGGTGTGCGAATCCTGAACTGTTAAGCGGAAAAAAGGTCATTATGAGCTTTGAGAATAAATGCAGGCGCTGCGGCGCCTGCATCAAGGCTTGCAGCCGCGGGGCGATCACAATGGGGCAGATGGCCGCGGTGATCGATAGGAGCAAATGCAATGTCTGCGGAGATTGCGTGCAGGTATGTCCGTATGACGCGTATGAGCTTCTGGGAAAAGAGGTTACGCCACAGGAGCTGTGCGATACGCTCGCAAGGGACAAGGATTTTTATGACCATTCCGGCGGGGGAGTCACTTTTTCAGGTGGAGATGCGGCGTTGCAGGGCGCGTTTGTCATTGAGACGGCCGAGCGATTGCGAAAAGCGGGAATCCATACTGCGCTTGACACGGCAGGCTATCTCGCGTGGGAGCAGCTAAAGCCGATTGTACAGGCGGTGGATTTGGTGCTTTACGATGTCAAGGCGTTTGATCCGCAAATCCATCAGGAGTGCACAGGCGTAGACAATGCCCTGATTCTTGAAAATGCGAAGAGAATCGCAGAGATGGGCAAGGATATGATCATTCGCATGATCGTGGTAGCCGGCTATAATGATACGGAAAAAGAGATCGCAGATCGCCTTTCGTTCATACAATCGCTTGGCAAAAGCGTAAAAAAGCTGGACCTTTTGAATTATCACAATCTGGGAGAGGGCAAATATAAGAGCCTCGGGATGCCTTATGGGTTAAAGGGGCTTGAGCCGTGTACAGAGGAAAAGATGCAGCGCATTTTAGAGCAGGCGCAAGCCATGGGGATTCCCGCGGCCATAGAAGCGTAACGAACAAAAAGAAACAGGAAAACGTATCATATTGACATGAAATCAAACTGACCAAAGTAAAAAGAACAAAATAAAACATTTGCTATTGACATATTATGTGCGATATGTTACGATGAAAAAAACAAAAAGACTGGCGAAGAATTCGCCGGAAAAGCAAAAAATTCCTTCTTAAAAAATCTGAAATTATTTCAAAAAAATAAAAAAGAACACGGAAGCGTTTGTAAGAGAAACGTGACAGCACTATTTTACTATATTATCCTGAGATGTTAAAGAAATTTTTACAGTGAAGGAGGCTATGGGGGCCGTTCATACTGAATTTTAGTCATTATGACTTTAATTAAAAAATAAAGGGAGGAAATATGGATGAAGAAATTTAGGATTGTTGCAATGGTTGTGTTGGTGCTTTTTGCGCTGGCATTGGTGGCATGTGCGCCTGCAGAGCAGGCGGCGCCGTCTGCGGATGCGTCAAAACCAGCCGATAATGGTGGTGCGGCAACAGCAGAGGCTTCGGCAGACGGAGGCGCGGCAACAGGAGAAAAGCTTCTGGTAGGTGTCTCGATTCGCGGACTGGAGGACCAGTACTATGTACAGGTCAAGGAAGGCGCTGAAATTTTTGTAGACAAGCTCAAAGCGGAAGGCGTGGATGCCGAGCTGCAGATTCTGGAATGCCAGGGTCAGGATGAAAAGCAGGTAAACGACATCAAGAGCCTGATTGCCAAGGGCGGCAAAAATACAATTTTGTACGTAGACCCGAACAATGCGCCCGTTGCGGCGGTTGTGGCTGATCTGTGTGAAGAAGCAGGCGTATACTGGTCAAGCGTATGGAGTATGGCGGACGGCGTATACCCTACGGATTATGAATACTATGTCATGCATCAGACACCGGACGATGAAGCGTCAGGATATGAAATTGCAAAAGAAATGTTCAAAAACTTTGAAACGCCGAATGAAGGCAAAGTTCTCGTGCTGAACGGACTTCTTGCAAACAGCTCGCCGCTTGCAAGACAAAAAGGCGTGCATAAGGCAATCGAAGAAACGCCGGGCGTGGAGCTGCTGGATGAGCAGACAAGCAACTATGTAGCGGCACAGGCGCTTTCCGTAACGCAGACCTGGACGGCGAAATATGGTGAAGAGGCTGACGGACTGTGGGCGGCGGACGACGCGACCTGCCTGGCTTCCGTAGAAGCGCTCAAAGCAAAAGGCCTCAACGGAAAAGTTCTTGCTTGCGGCGTTGATGGAATTCCGGATGCGATCACAGCAATCAAAAACGGAGATATGATCGCTTCTTACGCCTGCAACGGCTGGCTGCAGGGCTTCTATGGCCTGGCATTCCCCTATGCGGCATATGCCGGTGAAATCAAACCGAGTGAGATGGAACCCGGACAGAGAATGTTCTACACAGACGGCTATTTGCTGACAAAAGACAATGTCGCGGAATATGAAGCCAACTTCACAAAAGAAAAGCTGGCGGAAGAATTTGACAGAAGCAAGATGATGGATCTGATTGCCCGCCCAATGGAAATAGGCGAATAACATACCGGATGGACGCGCGGGACGGAGTTTTCCGTCCCGCCGCAATCCATCACATTTAAGTGGGGTAACGTAAATGGAGACAAATCAGGTAAATACCACGAATACAATCGCGCAGGAATTTGCTGCCAAGGTACAACAAGACGCAAAAAAGGGAAAGATCGTCCAATACGCGCCCATTTTTATACTCATTGCGCTGGTGCTGATTTTTTCAATCACGGCGGAAGGCTTTTTTACAGGCGATAACCTGACCGCGATTCTGACACAGCTTGCAATTCCGCTGGTGCTTTCGGTGGGAGCGACCTTTGTCATCATCATGGGAAGCATTGACCTTTCCGTGGATGGTATGATGGCGCTGTGCGGATGTGTCGCAAGTATCTTAATCGCAAACACAAAGAATACAATGAATCTAGGAATCTGGGGCGTTTTTATCGCAATTGGCGTGGGCGCGGGATTCGGATTTCTGGCAGGATTGCTCTATGTTAAATTAAAAATACCGTCATTCATGGTCACGTTTGGTTTGACAAACGTAGGCGCGGGGCTCGCAGTTATATCCTATGGTCTGGAGCCGGCAACTGTGACAGATGAAGCATTTCGGAGTCTGGCGCTCACCAATTTGGGACCGGCGCCGATCATTACATATATTGCGCTTGGCGTATTTGTCGTCGCACTTATCTTGCAAAACTACACGCCGTTCGGAAGATATGTATTCGCCATCGGCGATAACGAACAGGTTCCCAGAATGGCGGGAATCAAAGTAAACAAAGTAAAAATACAGGCTTTTATCTGGTCGGGCGTGTGCATTGGCATCGCGGGCGTGCTGATGCTTGCGCTGTTGGGACGCGGAGACGTCACCATGGGCAAGGGACAGCTTTTCCCGGCTCTTACGGCGGTGGTCGTCGGCGGAACCGCAATGAGCGGAGGACGCGGAGGCATTGTCAATACGCTCATCGGCGCGCTGATTATGACGGTCTTGCGAAGCGGGCTCATTATGTTTGGGGTCAGCCAGTATATGCTTGTGGGCGTGCAGGGAGTCATCATACTGATTGCGGTTGCGGCTTCGGTTGCAAGAGGCAAAAAGATCATTAACAAATGATATGAGAGTAGAGAGCAGGTGGCAAAGATTATGAACGAAACTATATTTAAAGCAGAAAAAATATCAAAACTGTTTGGTTCCCATTACGCGCTTAAAGACATATCATTTGAAATACGCAGCGGCGAGGTATTGGGACTCATAGGAGAGAATGGCGCAGGTAAGTCGACGCTGTTCAAGATTATCAACGGCGTTCAGCCACAGACATCCGGCGAAATGACGATGTGGGGCAAACCTTTTGCTCCCAAAAGCGCGGACGACGCACATTGCGCGGGAATCGGCATGGTTTTTCAGGAACAGTCGCTGATCACCAACTTAACAATCGGCCAGAATATTTTCTTTGGGCAGGAAAAAAAGTTTATGAAAAACGGGTTCATCCAGTGGTCGAGGATGTATCAGGAGGCGGAAAAAGCGCTCGAGATCGTAGAGCTTTCGCATATCAATCCGAAAACAAAGGTAGGAGATTTGCAATTTTCCACCAGACAGATGGTGGAAATCGCAAAAGTGTTTAACCTTGCGATGGGCGAAAACTGTGAGCGGAGCGCGGAAGAAAAAGCGATTATCCTTCTTGACGAGCCCACGTCGATCCTAAACGACGAGGAAGTGCAAAAGTTGTTCGGACTCATTGAAAACATCAAAAAAGAAGGGCATGGCGTCGTATTTGTTTCCCACAGGCTGGATGAAGTGTTGCACATTACAGACCGTATCGTAGTATTCCGCGACGGCGAAAACACCGGCGAGGTGGCGACGGCGGACGCAGACGAAAACAAGCTGTACGAAATGATGGTGGGGCGCGCGACGTCGGGCGAATATTATAAAATCGACAGGCAGAGAACGCCGGGCGAGAGTGTTGTCATGAGCGTAAAAGACCTTTCTATGTTTGGAGAGTTCAAAGATGTTTCCTTCGATCTTCATAAGGGGGAAATTCTGGGAATCTGCGGTGTGGAAGGCTCCGGAAAAGAGAGCCTGTGTTCCGTGGTTGTGGGAGACGATAAACCCACGAATGGCACCATTTCGGTGAACGGAAAATTGTGCAAATTTATGGCGCCCAATCAGGCGCTCAAAGAAGGGATTCTCGGAATTCCAAAAGAACGCAGGGATGAAGGCATTATTGGCATTCTCAGCATCAGCGAAAACGTCTGCGTTTCCAACTATGACGTGGTGAAGAAAAAGGGAATCCTCTCAAAAGAGCTTCAGGATAAAGCGGTTGACGATCTGATCGATCGCCTTAACATCAAATGTGAGGGCCGAAGCGAGCTGATCGAAAGCCTGTCGGGCGGCAACGCGCAAAAGGTATTGTTTGCAAGGCTGATTTTAAGCGGTTGTAATATTTTGGTGCTCAACCATCCCACAAGAGGCGTTGACATCGGCGCAAAAGAGGAAATCTATTCGCTGATCCGCGATGTAACGGAACGCGGGATTTCAGTCCTCCTTTTGGGAGATACGCTCGACGAGTGCATTGGGCTGTCAAACCGTGTTATCATCATGAAGGACGGTCTTGTGACGGGCGAGGTCGGTGCGGACAAAGACAATAAACCGGATCAGGTTGAGATTGTCAAGTATATGATGTAAGGGGGAAGAAAAATGAAATTACAATCAATCAAAACCAATCAAAAATTTTCACTTGCCAATTTCATCGGATTGTCTGCGCTGATTATTTTGATCGTGGTCATCAGCATTATCAACAGCAGGTTTTTGCTGCCGCAGAACATTACGGACATGCTGGTGAGCCTGAGCACGCTTCTGGTTTTGGGGTGCGGGATGACGTTTATCCTGCTCACGGGAGCGATTGATCTTTCCATCGGCGCGATTTATGCGTCTTGCTCCGTTCTGCTGACGCTTATGATGGATGCGAATTTCGGGCCGTTTTCGTTTATACTGGCCATCCTGTTCGGTCTGGGTGCGGGTGCGCTCAACGGCATCCTGTATACCAAGCTCAGAATTCCATCGTTTATCACAACGCTCGGAACCATGAACATCTGGCAGAGCTTTGCGCTTCTTGTTTCAGGCTCGATACCGCTGCAGGTGAAGCCTGACTATTACCACATGATCGATTTTGCGAAGGTCAATATTGGCGTCATCCCGCTGCTGTTCATCATCGCGCTTGCGGTGTTTGTGGTGGCGTACCTGATTCAAAGATTCAGCAAATTCGGAAGATATACTTTTGCGGTAGGCGCAAACGAACGTTCCGCAAGGCTTGCGGGCGTCAATGTGGATAAGGTGAAGATCATGACCATGATGTTCTCCGGCCTGTGCGCGGCGATTGCGGGAATCATGATCACGGCAAAGCTGAAGAGCGGAATCCCGACCGTGGGAGACGCGGTCACCTTGCAGGTTATCGCGGCGTGCGCACTGGGAGGAACGGCTCTGGCAGGCGGAAAAGGAAATATCCTGTTTGCACTTCTGGGCTGCGCAATCGTTGTGGTCATCAACAACGGCATGAATATGGTCGGCGTTGATATGACCATGCAGCAGGTGGTGTTTGGATCGCTCGTCATTGCGGCGGTGTGCCTGACTGCGGACCGCACGCGCAAGGATCAGATTATTAAATAAAAAGTAAATGAATTCTACTATCTATCACACAACAAAATAACGGAGGAGTTTATCATGAAGAAATTTGATGGAAAATTATTGGTCGTAACAGGCGGGGCATCCGGAATCGGCAAGGCAACAGCGCTGCTGCTCGCGGAAAACGGTGCGGACGTGGCAATTGTGGACCTCAATGAACAGGCTGCGGAAGCGGCGTGCGTGGAAGTTCGCGCGCTGGGCGTAAAGGCGCAGGCATATGGCTGCGACGTTGCAAATTACAGCATGGTGGAAACGACAGTAGAGAAAATAGCGGCAGATTTTGGACACATCGATATTCTGTTCAATAACGCAGGTATTGCGCCGCGCGGCAATGTGGACACCATGTCTGCAGAGCAGTGGGATAAAGTGATTGCGGTATGCCTCAACTCCATGTTTTATATGACAAAAGCCTGCGCGAAATATCTGAAAGAGAGCAAAGGCAATATCATCAACACCGGCTCGGACTGCTCGATTCACGCGGAGCCCAATCTGGCGGCTTATTGCGCGGCAAAGGGTGCGGTTGTGATGCTCACAAAAGCACATGCGCTCGATTTCTGGCCCTTTGGCGTAAGAGTGAACACCGTGCTGCCGGGCGACCTCGATACGCCCCTCAATGTGGAAGCGCTCAAAGCGGATGGCGTGGACGTTGACAACATGGATAAATCAGGCTGGCAGAAGCCGATTGATATCGCAAAGGCTGTGATGTATTTTGCGGATAACGACAACGACCAGGTATCGGGCAACTTCCTGTCTGTGCGTGGCGTAAATCAGTGGATTTAAAGGAGGATAACGTGATGAAATGGGGCATTATCGGAACAGGTGACATTGCGGATTGCGCATTCATGCCGGGCTTTTGCGAGGCGCAGGATTGTGAAATGATTGCGGTTGCGGATAAATTTCCGGAGAAGGCAAAGGAATTTGCGAAGACGCATAACATTCCCAAGGCATACGATACCATCGAAGAGCTGCTTGCAGACCCGGCAGTGGAGATTGTTTACATCGCGACACCAGTGTTTGCGCACTGCGAGCTTGCGGTAAAGGCAGCGAATGCGAAAAAGAATATCCTGCTTGAAAAGCCGATGGCAATGAATGTTGCCGAATGCGAGCAGATTGAAGAGGCAGTGAAGAAAAACGGGGTCAAAATCCAGATCGGGCATATGCTGCGCTTTCATAAGGCGCATCAGCGCATCAAAGAGCTGATCGACAATGGCGATCTTGGGAAAATCGGCACGGCGCATTCGCAGATGTCGTATTACCGCGGAGAATATGGTCCGGACGGCGAGCCGCTCTGGCTGGCGCGCAAGGAGCTTTCCGGCGGCGGATCGATGCTTGATATGGGCATACACTGCGTTGACCTGATGCGCTATTGGCTGGGAGACGTAAAAGAGGTCATCGCATTTGCGGATACCATCGGAAACGAACCCAGCGAAAAATATTCGGTGGAGGACATTTGCACGGCAGTGCTGAAATTTGAAAACGGCGCGCAGGCGGTCGTGGATTCCACGGTTGTGACGGAAAACTGCCGCTATATGTGTGAGGTTTATGGATCAAAGGGCTCTGCATACGGCGTTGGGACCGTATTCCGGAATCCGGACGGGCAATGCGTTGTGAACATCGGCGGAGAGGAAGAATACAAATACGAACCCAAGAATCTGTTTACAGCGGAAATTGAAGCATTTCAGGATGCGATTAAAAACAACAAACCCACCAATCCGGGCGCGGAAGACGGAAAGAAAGCTGTGGAAATTGTGCTCGCGTGCTATGAAGCAAGCGACAGCGGAAAAACGGTTGTTCTATAACCAAAACAGAATCTGCGTCCTTATGGGCGGGATCAATCAAAATTAAGGTCAATGCCCGGTGAATGCTACGCTTCATCGGGCATGTGACTGTTATCCGGAGGGCAACAAATGAAATTTATCATAGAAGATACGTATGAGGCGATGAGCCAGAAAACTGCGGATATGATGGCGGAAATTTTGCGGAAGAATCCGAAGCTGGTCGCCGCGCTTCCTACAGGCGGCACGCCTGAACGTCCGCTCGAGCTGCTGGCGCAAAAGCACAAGGACGAAAATCTTGACTTCAGCCAAATGAAGTCATTTAATATTGACGAATATGTTCCTCTTGCAAAAGAGAATCCACAGGGGTATTATTATTTTCTAAACGAATATCTGTATAGCAAAGTCAACATCAATTACGACAACACATTTGTGCCGGATATCTCAAAGGATATCGATACGGCTTGCGCGGAGTTCGAGCAAAAAATCGAGGATTGCGGAAATCTTGATTTCATTCTTTTGGGTATCGGAAACGACGGACACATTGGTTTTAACGAGCCCGCACCGTTTTATTATGAACACACACACCTTGTGGATCTCGATCAGGGAACGATTGAAGCCAATTCGCGCTTTTTTGACGACATCAAGGATGTTCCCACGCAGGCGATTACGCTTGGCATGGCGACCATTCTGAAAGCGGAAAAAATCATCTTGATCGCAAACGGTGAAAAGAAGGCGAACGGAATCAGGAAACTTTTTGAAGAAACAACCATTTATCCGGAATTTCCGGCTTCGTTTCTCAGGCTTCACCGCGATGTCACCATTGTCGTAGACAAGGAAGCGGCAAAATTCATCCTGTCATAAAGGAAGGTGTCAAAATGCGCAATTACATATTGGGCGTGGATGGCGGAGGAACGAAAACGCATTGCGCGCTGTTCCGTGCCGACGGTGCGTTGGTCGAGCTTTTTCATTGGGGCACCACAAGCCACGAATTTATGCAGGGCGGATATGAGCAGCTCAGGCAGGAACTAAAAAAATTGCTCGAAACCATACGAAGCGCCCACAATCTTGATTGGGGCGAGGTAGAAGCGGTATTCGGTATGGCGGGCGTGGACTGCAACACCCAGCAGGAAAAAATTAGCGGCTTCATTGCGGAGTGTGGGCTTACGCATTTTTATCTGTGCAACGATTCCTTTTTGGGAATCAAGGCGGGTTCTCCCAAAAAATGGGGGATTTGCACGCTGAATGGCTCGGGAACAGGCGCGTGCGGCATCGATCCGCAGGGAAACCAGAGCCGGTGCGGTTCGCTTTTTGAGCTGACAGGAGATTATGCGGGCGGCAGGATTTTAGGGTCAGAGGTAGTGCGCTGTGTTTATGATATGCTGTTTCGCGGTGGCAGGCAGACCCATATGGCGCAGTTGCTGCTTGCGTGCATGGATGCAAGGGACAGGGACGATCTGATGGAAAAAGTGATCAGCGGCGTTTCAGACCGGACGCTGGAGCCGAAATCTTTTGCGCCGATTTTGTTTGAGGCGGCGTGTATGGGAGATGAATGCGCGCTTGAAATCCTCACGAATTGCGGAAAGCAAAACGCGAGGGATATCTGTGCGGTGCTCGACGAACTCGAATTTCCAAAGGAGGAAGCGATTCCTGTAGTCATGCTCGGTTCGCTTTATACCAAGGGGAAAAATGAACGGATCATTGAGTCGCTGGCGGAAAATTTGTGCGGCGCAAAAGCGGAAGCGGGTTTTGAGTTTATCAAGCTCAAGGAACCGCCTGTGCTTGGCGCAGTGATCTGGGCCATGGAGCGCGCAGGCTGCGAATACGACAAAGAAGAGATCGCGCGCCAGCTCAGGGCTTGCTGTGATTAGATGGATTTTTACTGATTGATTGAAAAAAGCCGGACAATTTTCCGGCTTTTTATTTTGAGAAAAAATTGCGCCCTGCGGTGTATCCTTTGCTTAGGAGAGATCGGAAAGTGCTTTGCCCAAAAAGTTTCCCGCATCCGCTTCGGCCATTGGCCGCGCGTATAAAAAGCCCTGAATCATATCGCTGCCGCAATCTTCGACAAACTGACGGTGAAGCTCGTTTTCTACGCCCTCCGCAAGAATGTGGATGCCAAGCTCTTTGAATGCGGACACCATATGGCGCACAACAGTCTCTGATTTGCAGTCCTCCACAGAAGACCATACAAGGCTTTTATCCAGCTTAACCGTGCTGATAGGGAAGCCAAGCACAGTAGAAATATTGGAATATCCCATGCCAAAATCATCCAATGCAAATTTAACGCCTTTTTCGTGGATGAAATCAATAAAATCTCTGACCGCTTCCAAATTTTCTGCGAGTACGCTCTCTGTAATCTCAATTTTAATTTTGGAAAAGGGAATTTGGTTTGCCTCAATGATTTCAGTAACCCGCCCCGCAATATCCGGCTGCACAAACTGCACGGAAGAGAAATTGACGCTGACCGCCATGATATCAATCTTACGGTCCATTAATTTTTTAACGAACTTGCATACCTTGTCCAGCACCTGATAGGTCATTTCGATGATGAGGCCCGTTTCTTCCGCAATGGGAATAAACTCGGACGGATAAACAGGGCCGATTGGCGTATCATTGAGCCGCAAAAGCGCTTCGGCTCTATTGAACATGCAGGAATCGAGCGAGAGGATTGGTTGATAATATAGCTCAAAGCTGTTACTTTCCAGCCGTTCTTTTAAAATGTCGACAATCTGGTTTCTACGGTTCGCGGCGTCAAGCATTTCCTGTGTGCAATAGGAGTAATGATCCGCAGAGCGCTTGGCCTGAGAAACGGTAGATTCAATTCCATCGATCAATCCTTCAAGACCGTTCGCGCTGTTTGGATAGCCGACCACGGCAAGCGCATATGATAACGTAAAGCTATAGTATTTGGTTTCCCAGGGCAAAGACATACGATGCTGTAATTGAGCGCATATCGCGCGGATAGACTCGTTGTCCCCAGAGTTAAGCAGGATTGCAAATTCATCCCCGCTATACCGATAGAGGCGGTAAGAGCTGACAATCGTTTTCAAATAAGCAGCTACAGCCTGCAAAAAATGGTTGCCGCTGTGTTGTCCGAATTTATCATTAACCGTTTTGAAGCCTTTCAGGGACAGCACCAGAATGGTAAAGGGTTTTTCGCTGTTATGATGGAGCCTTAGTTCCAGCATTTTCAAAAATTCCTGCCGGTTGGAAAGCCCAGTTAGATAATCGATAGAAATTTGTTTGTTTTGTAAATATAGATAAATAATCAGCAGAGCACAAGTGGCCGCCGAGCCGGACAGGATATATTCCGGCGCAAACTGCTGGATCACGATTACAACGGCCGCAATAAGCGGGAAAGAAGCGAGAATTCTTCCGATGGACGGCTCGATGCGTTTTCTGCCGAGCAGCACAGCGATCAGGCAGGCAAAGCAATAGATGTAGAAAACGACGTAGGTGATGATGATGAAAGGTCCGCGCACATAGCCGACCGCAGGATCAATGTCAAAAATGAGCTTTGTCGCGGGGTTGACGAACACGAAAATGAGATAAACGGCCGCGGGGACGGAAGCCCAACCCACGACAGGAAATGCCTTTTTTGGATTTTCAAATATAAAAGAGAGCACATAGTAAAAATAAAACACGCCCATCAGGGGGGTGGTCGCAAAATAAAGGGTGTTTACAGTCCAGTTTAAAAAGGGCGGCACCACCTGATAGTGATAGAGCAGAAAGGTTGCCGCAATGTTTGATATGATCGCAATAAACGTTACAAAAAAACAAACCTGAAAAAATTTATTTTGCAGGGTGGGGAGCGGGTTTCCCTTTCTGGAATAAATCCAGATAATGCACAGAATAACAACGGAAACACATTCCGCTGAAATATTCCAAACCATAAGATACGCATCCTTTAAATTCTGCCGTTAATTCATGAGCCCAAAATAGCAATCTAGACCCATTTAGTACAGTTTCATTCTAGCATATAAGTCTTTAAAAGGACAGACAGAATGTAAAAATAGTCACAAAAATTTTTGTTGAAAAAAATCAGGAGAGAAGTTGTGATAGTCAATGCGGAAAGGCCGAACTAATTTTCATTGCCGTCAAGCAGGGAAAGCGCGGCCAAAAGCTGCGCGTCATTCGCCGGATAAAGGGGCGCGTTCGGGTCTTTCGGTTCATCCATTTCCACCACGAGGTCGGGCGTGAGCCCCTCGCCCTGAATGGGGTATCCGCTTTTGGTAAAATAGGCGGAGGTGGTGAGTTTGATGGCGCTCCCGTCTTCAAGAGGTATGATATTTTGAACGATCCCTTTCCCAAAGGTTTGCACACCGACCAGTTTGGCGCGGTCATAGTCACGCATTGCGCTGGCAAACACCTCCGAAGCGCTGGCAGAGTCTTGATCTACGAGGATGACCGCGGGAAGATTAACCTCATGACCGTCTTCCCCGTCATAGGATTCCAGGACATTGCCGTTCTTGTCGGCAGTGTAAAGGAGCAAATCATCAGGCAGGAGATAGTCGAGGATGTCGAGCACGCTATCAAGGTTGCCGCCGAGGTTGCCGCGCAGGTCGTAGATAATGCGCTGCGCTCCGCCCGCAATCAGCGCGTCAAGCGCGCTTTTGAACTGGTCGGCGGTCACGCCTTCAAAGCCGGTGATTTGCAGATAACCGGTCTGGCTGTCCAGCATTTGATGGGACACGGTTTGAGAGATGATTTCTTCCCTTGTGATGGACAATTCAAGCTCTTCGTTGGTCTCGGGGCGCAAAATGGTCAGGGTCAAAACGCTGCCCTCCGGCCCGGAGGTGTGGTTGCTAATGATTTCCAGAAGAGGCATTTGGGTGAGGTCCACTCCGTTTACTTTCAGAAAGACGTCGCCTGTGCGCAGACCGGCTTTGTCGGCAGGACCGTCAGGATAAACGCTCGTAACAGATGTAACGAGCGTATCTATGTTTTGCTCCACCGAGGCGCCGATGCCAAAATATTCACCGCTGGAAATGCGCTGGTGATCCTTAAATTCATCCGCGTTCATATAACTGGCATATTTATCATTGAGTCCTTTCATCATACCCTGATAGATAGAGTATCCCTGCATTTCAGAATCTTGATCGAAATAGAAATTTTCGTCGATCACTGTTTGTATTTCATCCATCTTTTTAAAAATGGCGTTAAGATCAATATTGTGTTTGCCGAGGTGTGCGCTGCCTGCCGTAGTGATTATGGCAAACACAAGAAGCAGCACGAGCGCGCCGCTCAAAAAACCTTTTAAAAAGTTGCTGTTTTTCATGGATGTCGCTTCCTTACCTTTTTTGATAGCAAATCAGGAAAATAAAAGAATCCTTTAATATAGTTTATCACCAAATGCAGGGAAATTCTATTTGCATCCTGTCCGCAGGAGAATTTTAATCTTGGAAACAGGGTGTTTCCGGCACTTGGCGAATAAAAGCCGCAGCCTTTTCACCATCCTCATACCCTTTTTGGTATAACCGCAAAAAAGCGTCCTTATCTTTGGTGAGGGTATTGACCCCGCAATCGTCACAGGGAGCGACCAAAAGCGCCTTTCCTTGACGCTCCAGCTCCTTAACCTTTGCAATCGACTGGTTATAGGCGTCGTGACGGCGCTTAATTTGGCGAATGATCTCAGGATACTTTCTGAGCATACGCGTTAAGAGCCACATGTTTTTTTGCTGTGGCTTTAAATAATCCCTGGGGCGGGTTACAAGAACGAGAATTTTGTCGCATCCGTCCGCAAATGCCTTTTGATAGGGAATAGGGTCGGATACCCCGCCGTCGTAATACAGCTTTCCATTGACAGGGTATGGCTTGCAGGCCGCCGGAATTGCGCAGGAGGCCTTTAAAACATCATAGCTGTCCTGCGCCAGATCCTCCCGTGTGAAATAGTTGGGCTGCCCTGTTTGCGCGTCCGTGGCGACTACGAAAAACGGGCAGGTTGTCTGCGCAAAGGCTTCATAGTCCAACGGATATTCTCCGCCGCGGTTTGTGAGAGTGGAATAGATGTAATCAAGGTTTAGATAAGAACCGTTTTTCAACCAGCTTGAAAAGCTCATATATTCTTTGCGGAAAGTATACTCCGCAAAAAAAGTAAGCGTACGCTTGCGCTGACCGGCAAGGTAATTCATCATATTTGCCGCGCCGGCAGATACCCCGATCCCATACTCAATTTTCACCTCATGGTCCAGTAAATAGTCATAAATGCCGGCAGTATATACGCCCCGCATTCCGCCTCCGCCGTCGATGAGTCCGATCATATCATCCCTCCGAAACCGTTCCTTTTGTGTTTACCAGTGTAATCCATATTTTTTATGATTGCAAGCCGGAGGGCAGTGAATTTACATGCTTTTGCACGACGCTATTTCCTTATTTGAGATAAGCATAGCATAAAAGGAATGTAACGATGATTGCAATTTGACTATCGAGCGCTCGCTTGTCAAAAAAGTACGCCTGAACGGATTGATTCTGTTCAAAAGGATCTTGTCTGAAGAGACGACAAGTCTGGAAGTTTTAACTGCTTTGTGGTATAGTAGGCACCAGAAAAAGGAAAAAACGGCTGTTATTGCTTTGACAAATAGGGAATCGTCTGTTTCGTTTTTATAAGTTGTTTGAAGATGAATAGGGGTGTGCTAATGATCAATAAAATTATGGAATTTGTGAATCGAATAAAAGGCGAGAAGATTTTAAAAGTCGCGGGAATCGCGCTGATTATTCTGGGAGTTTTTGATCTGCTGGGGACTTTTTTGCTGTATGGGCTGTTTGCGCTGGCCCCGCAGTTGTGGGATGTTTTGCCAATTCCAAACAGCATGTTTGTTCATATGTTGAATTTTATCTCTCCTTGTGTGGAGATTGCGGCGGGCTTGCTTGCGTCCTATTTCATCAGGCACCGCGAAAAATATATCTTTGCCACGATTCTTGCCATGGTGCTCGTGCTTTCTGCGACATTCACGGCAAATTTATTCCCTGATATGATGTCAAAAATTCTCATATATGTGTCTTTGATTCCGGCATACCTGTATCTGTTTGGCGCAACCAAATTGCGGGAGAGCGTGACATATGACAAGTATGATGAGTATAAAATGTTTTATGAAAAATATGGACCTTTGCATCAAGAGGATGCGCTTGCCGAAAACAAGCGGGAAGTTGAAAATCAGGCATAATTGGCTTTTGTATGAATACCAGGCCTGTTTTGCCTGAAGAGAAACAATCATAACTGTGCGAAGAACATATCATGTACGGGTTCCGCGAGCGATATGATGCGCTGCTGTCCGCGCGTAATGGCAGCGCATGGTTTGCGTACCGGCACGGCACCTTCCAAACGTCGGTTGTGTTATACAAAGTTTAAGAATTGCCGGTTGCTTCCTCTTCCAATAGGTTCAGCTCGCATATTTTCAAAATAGCTTCTTTTGCGCCGGGCACATCCAGCTTTTTGTAGATCAGTTCGACATGGGAGCGCACGGTGGAAAATTGAATGCCCAGCGTTTCTCCGATTTTTCGGTGGCTTAGTCCCTCGCACAGCAATTTCATCACCCGCTTTTGCTGTTGTGTGAAATGCAGGCCCTGCTCTATGCGTCCGCCGGTCAGGCCTTTGCTGTATTGCGCGTGACCCACTGCGCCCAGATACAGCTTTTTTACGAAGACGCCGGAAAGCTCGCCCTGATAGTCGCTGCGAATGGTTCTGCTTTTCAGGCGCGAAAGCATATTCTCCAGTTCAGCTCCTTCATTGATAAAGAGTTGCTCGTATCCATATAATTGAGCAAGCCTGATTGCGCTCTCCAAAGTTTCCAACGCCTTTTTTTGATAACCGCGCTTCTTTTTCCAGTATGCAATCGCCAGCAGTATTTTTGCTTCTATGACATCCAGAGGCCTTTTTAGCGCGTCGCATAATTCCTCAATTTTGCTGAGCAGGATGATCGCCTGATCAAAATTGCCCAATGTGATAAACGCCCGCGCGGTCGTGAAATGCCCGTATAACCTGAAAAATTCCAAATGATCGTAAAGTCCGGTCGCGTTTGTATGAATCCAGTTTTGTGCGGCGGCAGTATCGCCTGAAGAAAGGCGGTTCTTATAGACGACAGCATGAAAGTTAAACAGCAGGTAAAACGCCTGATCTGTTTCTATCATTTTCTGAATATCTTCCCGCATGATTTCGGCCTGATCATATTGCCCCAGCGCGTGACCGACCAAAAGCGACAAAATCATGACGCAGAATTTTGATTCGGGCGCAAATTCTTTTCTGATTTTGGCGGCAGCGGAAAGGGCAAGGGTCTGCGCGTACAGCAGATCGCCTTTTTCATAATAAAGCCCTGCGCGGATGCATTCCACCAGCATCTCGCGCTCCTCTCCCAATAACGGCCCCAGCGCACAGTCCAGCGCCGCTGCCGCAGAATCGATATCATGCAGCGCGAGATCGGAAAAATCCCTGTATGAGCGATGGTAGAGCGGAAAATAGAGCGTTGCTGATCCACGCACCCCTTGAAAGGAGGCTGTGGGCTGCACAGCGCCCGCCATATCGGAAATATCCTTCAGAGTATACCGGAAATCCATAATATAAAGGAAGAAGATATTATGTGCAAGCTCTGGATTGCGCTGCACCACGCGGGGATAATTGGCATAATATTGGTCGGCATATCGCACGAAGTCGGCGATCCGGCCCTCGTTGCGCGCGGTAAACGCCATCATAAACAGCAAATAGGGATATTTTTCTGTGATGGCTTCGTTTAGCGTGCTTCTGACTGCGCGCATCACACGCTCTGTGTCAAAACCGCCCCGGTCAATGCTTTCCAGCAAGTCAAAGCAGCGTGCGATATTGTCATAATCCTCAATCCGTGAAAATCTTTCGATGGCGCGATAGAAATCGTTTTGCGCTAAATGCCACTCTCCAGATGCGCGAAATTGCTTCACGCGATATTCCTCCGGACGGGAAAAAAACAGATGGAGCAAAAATTCGCGAAAAAGCTTGTGGAACCGGTATGATCCGTCTTTTCTTTTCCAAAGGAAAGAGCTTTTTGATAAAAGAGATTCCAATAATTCGCCGCTGTTTTTCTCGCCGGTCAATGCCTGGCAAAGGTCTTTGGTAAGCGATTCCTCGATGGATGTTCCAATCATGAAATCGCGGGAACGTTCGTCCCATGTTTCCCACACCTGCGTTTTCAGGAAGCTTTCCAGCTGGTCGCTTGGTATGCTTTGCGTGGGGATGCTGCCGGAAAGCAGAAGCGCGTTGACAGCGATTGGCCAACCTTCCGTAAGGTCAAAAACCGTTTCCGCCTGCTTTGAGGTAATTTCGATGTGATTCTTTCGATAAAGCCGATAGATTTCGTCGCGGTCAAACTGCATCTGCTCCTGCTTCACAAGCTTGAGCTCGTTTTTCAGGATCAGCCCGCTGAAGGATTCCGGCGGCGCTGTTCTGCTGGTGATCAATATTTTTGTGTCTGAGGGCAGGCGCATCAAAAAAACAGGCAGAAATTTCAGCACATCCGGGTCAGTCATTTCGTGCAAATCATCGATTACGATATTTGCCATGCTATCGGCGGGCATAGCGCTGACTGCCCGCATCAAAAATTCAGCGGGCGCACTGTCAAAGGCGGGATGCGCCGTAAAGGAAGAAATCTCTTCGTGGTGTGGATATAACGCAGCCAAAGCGTTTTTCATTTTTCTGCAGAAATCATTTACGGAATTGTCATACTCATCCAGCGTGACCAGTGCGTGCGGCTCCTTTTTTTGCGCCAGCCAATGACCCGCGAATATGGTCTTTCCATAGCCGGCAGGTGCCTGTATATATAAGATTTTATGCGAAGACAGCTCTTCCGAGAGCTTCATCAGCCTTTCGCGTTTGATTGTTGTGTTTGAAATAATCATTGTATGCCCCCTGTTTGTTTCTATTTTAATATATCTACACAAAAATTGCAAAAAAATACCCGCTCATTGGGGGTTACGAAATTTGCAAAGACCGATATAATAATCTCAATCGGCTGCTTTGCGGCAGCATGGGTCAAAGAGGAAAAGCGCTTGGGCAGGAGTCTTCCACAAGGTCGTGAGGGAAGATTCGAAAGGAAAGCGAAGTTCCTCTTTTTCGTTTTCAAGAGGGGTTGTTTTCGATTGCATGCAAAAAGAATGGTAACGATTTTCTTTACGATTGGTCTTGCGGGATTCTGATCTGCTATAATGGGCGTAAGAGAACAGGCGGCGTAATCGGAGCCTGACAATCAAAGAAGAAAAGCAGGGATATTTTATGGAACAGCATATCATTAATGTCGACGCAGGCCTTTGCGTCGGATGCGGATTGTGCAGGCGGGATTGTCCGCACAATAATATTGAGCTGATCGACAAAAAAGCAACGATAAAAGAGCAGGACTGCCTCAAATGTGGCCATTGCGTAGCAGTCTGCCCAAAAACGGCAATCTCGATGGGAGGGTTTGACGAGCCGCCGGAGGAGTTTTCGCAGCAAACGGTTTTGGAACCGCGGCAGTTGTTGCAGGCAATCAAGGAAAGAAGAAGCATTCGTCATTTTCAAAATAAAGAAGTATCGCCCGAAATCATACGGCAGGTGATTGAAGCGGGGCGCTATACTCCAAGCGCTGTGAACGCTCAAGATGTGTCCTATGTTGTTTTGATGGAGGAAAAAGAGCAGGCGGAAAAAATAGCGGTTGCTCTGTTCCGCAAATTGTGGGGCATAGCAGGGCTGTTTGTGAAAATAGCAAAGAAAATATCGCCGGATGAACATTTTTTCCTGAAAAAAGCGCCGGTGGCCATCGTGGTGGTGTCGGATAATAAAATAAACGGTTCGCTTGCTGCCTCAAACATGGCGCTCATGGCAGAAGCAAATGGTTTGGGCGTGCTTTACAGCGGCCTTTTTACCATAGCGGCAAATCATTCGGCAAAATTGCGCAAAACGCTGGGACTTATGCGCAGAAATAAAGTGGTGACGACGCTGGTGCTTGGTTATCCTGATGTGGCTTACTATCGCACGGCGCAAAAGGAAAGCGCAGTCGTGCACTATCGATAACGATGGGAGAGATCAGTATGGAGCGGGAGTGTCAAAAACGGCTGGAAGAAATAACAGAGGGCTTTAAACTATGCCATAAAGCGCTTTTGGCAATTGGAGATGAGACAAGGCAGTCTATTTTGCTTGTCTTTTTAAAGAGTGATTTCAATGGGATACGGGTGGGAGAGATTGCGGAAAAAACACATTTGTCGCGCGCGTCGGTGTCGCATCATCTGCAAGTGCTCAAGTCTGCGGAAATTATAAATATGCGGCGCGAAGGCACAAAAAATTATTATTATCTCGATTCCGGAGAAGCGATCTGGAAAAAGCTGACGGAATTAGTCGGCCAGGTTTATGCGGGTATGCTCAAAAAAGGCGGCAGTGATCCGCGAAAAGAGGAATAGACGGCTGATTGCCGTCTGTCTTTATTTCGTTTTTCGAAATTGAGAGGGCGTATAGCCTGTTAAGTTTTTAAATGTTTTCGCAAAATAACTTGCGTCGCGAAAGCCGGTGTCAAAACAGATTTCAGTGACGGACTTATCGGTGGCGCTGAGCAGTTCCGCCGCAATCTTGATCCGGTATTCCATCAAATACTCAAAGGGCGTCATGCCGATTTGCTTATGGAAGCACCTGCAGCAGGTTCTGGGGCCTACATTTCCGCTGCGTGCAATATCTTCAAGAGAAAGGGATTGCATATAATTCTGGTGAAGATAAGTGAGCATGTTCTTAATCGACACACTTTTTTGCTTATGGTTTGCTGTCGCAATATGGCCTGTTTTTTCGAAGAGGGAAAGCCAGATCAGGGATAGCTCGCTGCGCAGCCGGAGCTCATACCCGTATCCGGCTTGCGTATATGTCCGGAACGCTTTTTTTAGAGCAGTTAAGACAACGCTTTGCCAATCTACATGCGAAAAGAAAGTGATAACGCTGATGGCACTGTTTGTCGTCAACGGCAATACGTATTTGCTTTCATAGACGCTGTGGGGCGCTCCCGCAATCACTTCGGGATCAAATACAATATTTACTGTTTCGCATGGACTGCCTTGGGCGGGCCTCATGGCATGGAGCTGGTTGCTGTTGATAAAAAAACCATCGCCCGCAGACAGAATTTCCTTATGACTGGAAGACTCAATGGTCATACCTCCCTTTAAGACATAGCCAAATTCAATTTCCTTATGCCAATGCCAGGGAACATAATGCGTCACAAAATCAGATATGTTATTACAATACATTTCCAACGGAAATGCAGGGGTTCCGCGCGGTGTTAATTCGCGCAGGGATTGGTCGGTGATAATTTCTTGCAATTGCATGGCGGAACCTCGCAAAATGACGATATAATTATATTATATGACGTAATTATAATGGAATCAACTGTTTTATATCTATATAATTATAGATAAACAAAGGAGATGTTCGTTATGATGATCTATAATATATCTAATTTCAAGCGTTTTTTTCAATCTCTTGATCGATGCGGGGATGATCTTACGCTCATCATGCCTGACGGAAAAATCTATGACTGGAAAACAAACAGATCGTTTCTTCTGTCTTTTTTCCAAACGCTGGACGTAAATAAGTGCAATAAAATGGAAATAAAGCCGGGCGACGCGCAGGATACGTCCCGTATTCTCTGCTACATGATGGAAGGGGAAAAATATCAATGAAGCGGCTTATTACGACAAGGACAAAAAAGCGCGGTTATCATTGATTTATGTCGCCGCGCTTTTCTTGTGACAGCTATTTTAATCTTTCTTTCAAATCCAATATGTTTTTTTCGATCGTTTCAATCACCTTACTAAATTCTTCGTCACATTTCCCTGTGGGGTCGTCAAGCCCCCAGTCCTCCGTATGCTCGCAGGCGAGGGCAGGGCATTGCACATTGCAGCCCATTGTGACCACGAGATCCACAGGCGGAATCTCGTTTAATAATTTTGAATACTGGGTCTGTTCCATATCAATCCCATAACGCGCCTTTACGAGCCGCACCGCATCCGGATTGATGCGGTCTTTGCGCTGCGTACCCGCCGAATAGCTTTCGAATATATCTGAGGCGAAATGCGTCCCCAGCGCCTGCGCAATCTGAGAACGGCAGGAATTGTGAACGCAAATAAAAGCAACTTTTTTCATGCGTTTTCTCCCTTGGAATTGATCAGTTTTGCAAGCCGGTCTCCCCGCATTTCGTCCGCGCTCCACTCAATCACTGCAAAATTACCGTTTGTGTGCGTATCCACCTCGTTGATCCAGCGGATTTCATGACTTGCCTTTGCCGCGAGCAGCGCGTTTGAGGTATTCGTATAAAACCATGAAGCATTGATTACCCACCATTTTGTGGCAATGCCGGCGCGTTTCAAATCCTCCTCCAGACGCGCCGCCTCAAAAACGGGCGTCGTTTCGGCAAGGGTCACAATGATCACCTCGGTTTCGGCAGATTTCAGGCGGGGAAGTAAATTTTTCACGGATTGCGGAATATCGCCCTGCGTCCGCTTTACCTCGCGGTGATAGCTTTGCGTGGAATCGAGCAGCAAAAGCGTATGACCGGTGGGGGCCGTGTCGATCACAACCACCTGATCGTTTGCTTTATCCACAATTTCAGCAAACCGCCGGAACACCGCAATTTCCTGTGTGCAGGGTGAGCGTAAATCTTCTTGCACATAGGCCACATCTTCCTCGCTCATCGTTTCGCGCGCCTTTGCAAGCACCTCGTCCTGATATTTTTTCAGTTCAGCCTGTTCGTCGATGTGGCTCATCGTAATTCCGCTTTGTTCGTCAAGAACAAATTTGAGATGCGCGGCAGGATCGGTCGTCGTGAGGTGAACCTGTTTTCCGCGACGGGAAAGCCCCAAAGCGATTGCCGCCGCGATTGTCGTTTTTCCTACGCCGCCTTTTCCCATCGTGAAAATTACTTTTTTTCCGGAATGATCAAGGTCGTCAATAATATCTTTCAGAGAAAATATTTTGTCTGCGCGGAGCGTGCATTCGGAAAGCTCCGCCTCGTCGCTGTTTAAAAAGGCGCGAATTTGTTTGATTCCAGTTATGTTATAAGCGCGGAGCGGAATTGTATAGGTGGCAAGGCGTCCGAGTGGCGTGGGCATTTGTTCAATTGCATTACGCTGCTTTTGATAAAGGCTTTGCGAGACGCTGTCGTCATAATCAGGCAATATGCCGTTCAAAATAAGCCGCTGGTTCTCTATGCCAAGAGCGGCCAGTTCGTCCGACGCTCTTTGCGCTTCTTTGAGCGGGGTTGACTCCGGGCGTGAAACAAGGATTAAAGTTGTTTTATCTTGATCGGCAAGGGTCTTAACTGCTTTCTTGTAGCTTTCTTTTTTGCTTTCCAGACCGGAAAGCTGCCCCAGGCAAGATGCGCCGTGCGTACTCTGGCTGATAAACCCGCTCCACGCGGACGGAAGTTGGAGCATGCGCAGTGTGTGCCCTGTGGGCGCGGTATCGAACAGAATCGCATCATACTCCTTTTCAACAGAGTCGTCCGTAATGAATTTTGAAAATTCGTTAAACGCGGCGATTTCGACGGTACAGGAACCCGAGAGCTGCTCTTCCATATTGGCAATCGCTGCATCCGGCAGCTTGCCGCGATAAGGCCCCACCACGCTTTCCCTGTATTCCGCAGCGGCCTGCACCGGATCGAGATTTGCTACGGTGAGATTGGGCACTTCCTTGACAGGCACGCCCTTGTTGGTCAATTCCATATCAAATACATCCTGCAGGTTGGAGGCGGGATCGGTGCTGATTAAAAGCACTTTTTTTCCGCTGTCCGCAAGGGCAACCGCCGTCGCGCAAGCGACGGAAGTTTTGCCCACACCGCCTTTTCCGGTGTAAAACACATATTTCGTATGAATGTCATTCGTAGGGTTAAATCTTTGCATCGATCGTTATCCTTTCAAATTAACAGCAGGAATTGTCCGTGCCGTCACAACAGCATTCGTTTTCTGCTTCTTCCGCGCAACAGCAACATTCGCCTTGTGTCTTTTTTTCGGGCTGGCTGTCAAAAATATCGTCCGGCAAATCAAGTAACTGCTTCAGTTCTTCGTTGCTGGGATATCGTTCTGTCATAACGATTTTTCCGTCCAGCACAACCGCCGGAAGTTCCTCCACGCCTTTTTCGTTAATCAGCGCGTTAACCGCCCCATTGGTTACAAACTCCATAGGAGCGCTGCTTAAATTGAATCTTTCTATCACGATGCCGTTTTTTTTCAGCGTGTCTAAGACCGTTGAAATGCGCAGCAGTTCAGGATCGACGCTCACGCCGCATAATCCTGTTTCGCAGCACATGGCGGGTTCAAATAGTTGCATTTTTTTCATGATTGATTACCTCTTTCTATTATCATTTAGTTTTTCAGTTCAAATGATTTTGGAAACCATCCTTGCGTACGGTTTGCAATTTTTACAAGTGTGAGCATCACGGGGACTTCCACCAGCACGCCTACGATGGTCGCAAGAGCGGCAGGGGAGTTTGCCCCAAATAAAGCGATTGCAACAGCAACTGCCAGCTCAAAGAAATTAGACGCGCCGATCATTCCTGCCGGAGCCGCAACGTTGTAGGGCAGCTTTAACAGTCTACAGGCAAAATACGCAAGAAAGAAAATCAGGAATGTTTGAATCACAAGCGGCGCCGCAATCAGCAGGATGTGTACCGGGCTATTCAAAATTGTCTGTCCCTGAAAGGAGAAGATGATGATAAGCGTTAACAGCAGGCCAATCACCGTTATTTGATCAAACTTTGGCAAAAAACGCGTTGAAAAATACTGTTCGCCTTTTTTCTTTATCATGAAAACTCTTGTCAAGATTCCTGCTGTCAGGGGGATGACAACAAAGAGGATCACGGACAGAAACAATGTTTCCCAAGGGACTTGTACATTTCCGATGCCCAGCAGAAATTTTACGATGGGCACGAATGCAAAAAGAATAATAAGATCGTTTGTTGCGACCTGCACAACAGTGTAGGCGGGGTTTCCATTTGTGAGAGCGCTCCAAACGAATACCATTGCCGTACACGGCGCTGCGCCGAGCAGTACTGCGCCTGCGAGATAATCTTTTGCAAGTTCAGGCGGAATCAGGGATTTGAAAACCACATAAAAGAAAAATGATGCAAGCCCGAACATAGTAAACGGTTTTATCAGCCAGTTTGTAATCCATGTTACAAACAGTCCTTTTGGATTTTTGCCAACATTCCTTACGCTCTTAAAATCCACTTTCATCATCATGGGATAGATCATGATCCAAATCAAAATTGCGATGGGGATGGAAACACTGGCGTATTCAAATTGATTCAGAAAAGCGGGAACCTCAGGTAAAAATTGTCCAATCAAAACGCCAAGAACCATACAGACAATTACCCATAGGGTTAAATATTTTTCGAAAAACCCAATTTTTTGTTTTGCTTGAATTGCCATAGCGACAGCCTCCGAATAATATATAGATAAACATCTATGCGAAAGGGTAAAAAAATTATTCCTTACAAATGCAGTCTTTCTCTTTGATTGTCAGTAGGTCAACGAATGTGCGGATTTCGAGAAGCCGTTCTTCATTCAGGGAATAATGCGTCCACTTTCCTTCCTTGCGCGAATTTACAATTCCGCTTTCATACAGCACTTTCATGTGATGGGAGAGTGTGGGCTGCGTAATGTCAAATTTTTCCTGAATGACGCAGGCGCAAAGCTCGCCGCACGAAAGCATATCCACGATCTGCAGCCGTGTGGGCTCGGCAATCGCCTTCAGGATGTTTGCATAAGCTTCATAGTTTGTGTTCATAGCGCCCTCACATTGATAGTTATCTATCTATAATATATCCAATACATAGATAGATGTCAATATGTTTTGGAAAATAGATCTGGATCCAAAGATAATTAAATTATTTAAAAAAGTTTCCTGAAATCTATAGACAGGGAGTTTTTTTTATAGTAGGATGAAGATGTTTATAGAAAATGCAGAGTATATAGGGATTGAAAACCGCGCCGGAATCAGCGATAGAGGGCGATACGGCGGGAAAGAGCAGGAGTATGGCGGCGGAAAACATCAACAGCGCAAGGATGAAGGAAAATAACATACAGCTGGTGTTTAACGCGATTCGTGAAAACGGCGCAATTTCGCGCAAAGATCTCGCAAAAAAGCTGGGCCTCACTTCTGCTACGGTTACCAACATCGTCAGCCGTCTTCTGGAAGAAAATTACCTAGTGGAAAGCGGATTGGAAGAATCGAGCGGTGGCAGAAAGCCGATTATCCTTTCGCTCAATCAGAGCGCCTACGCAATCATCGGCCTTGAATTAAGCTCGGTGCGCCTCAATTGCGTGATGACTGATTTCAAAGCGAATGTTGTGTTGGAAGAGCATGTGGAGATTAATCCCTTCGCGGGAAAAGAAGCGATTATAGAGGAAATGATCCACACGCTACAAACCATTATTTCTATAAGCGGGATAAAAAAGGAGCGAATTTTGGGAATCGGGCTGATCACGCCCGGCCCCTGTGATTTTGAAAAAGATTTGATTATCAATCCGCCAAACCTCCCGGGATGGCACAATGTGCCGCTCAGGCAAATCGTGCAGGAACGATTGAATATCCGTGTGGAGTTCGAAAAGGAAACCGCAGCGGCGGCATTGTGTGAATACTGGTTTGGACAGGCCAAGGAATCAAAATGCCTGTTTTTGTGCAGCGTGATGCAGAGCGGAATTGGCAGCAGTATGCTGATCGACGGGGAACTATTCCATGGATACCGTGGCGGGGCAGGGGAAATCGGTCATATGATGGTAGATATGGACGGCCCGCAATGTGCGTGCGGAAATTTCGGGTGCCTCGAGGCGCTTGCGGATGGAAAGGCGCTCGTTGCATCAACGGCAAAAAAACTGAAGGCAGACGGCAGCCTGCGCAAAAAATATGGAATCGAAAATCCGGAAATGCTGGGCATGGCAGAAATTTGCGCGAGGGCAGACGAGGGAGAAGCCTTTTTCATGGAGGAGGTCATCGCGTGCGCAAAATATGTGGGCATCGCCCTGTGCAATATCATTGTGGCAATCAGCCCGGATACCATCGTGCTCACGGGCGGCCTGCCGGACAGGTCGCGGCTTTTCGTGCAGGAGCTTAAGCGGTTTATTTACAACAGGGCTTATCCGGAGCACAACAACGCAATCAAGATTTATCATTCTTCCTTTGGTCAAAATATCGACGCTCTGGGCGGAGCGGCTTTGGTTTTAGAGCGGATTTTTAAAAGCAGGTAATTTTTTTTAAACACTAACTTAATTTATTAAATTAAGTTATAAAGAAATAAAAGGGAGGGAAAACAAATGACTCCAAAAGAACGTTTTCTGACAGCGCTTAGCTTAAAGCAGCCGGATAAGGTCCCCATCTATGATTTTCTGTTTTCGCCGCTGTTGTTTGAGGAAGCTCTGGGAAAAAAGGTAACGGCCTATGAGGCAGTGGATGCGGTGGAGTGTGCCAAACGTCTGGGAATGGACGGGGTATGGATTCCCATCGGCGGCTACGGCGGCTATTCCCCACAGTATTTGGGTGAGGATACCTATGTCGACGAGTGGGGGACGACTTATCAGCACAATGAGATGTCGTGGCCCATTGACGGGCCGTGCGCATATCCCATCAAAACATGGGAGGATTACGAAAACTGGCGCGCGCCTGATCCGGACGACCCCGCGCGCGTCGCGCCCATGAAGGAGGCGCTCAAGTACAACGAAGATAACCTTGCGGTGCTCGCGGGCGTAAACGGTCCTTTCACCATTGCGAGTATGCTGATGGGTCTGGAGGAAATGAGCGTTGCGTTTTATACGGAGCCAAGGTTAATCGAGGCGCTGCTTCACGACGGTGCTGAATTTTCGATCAAAGCGGGGCTTCATTTGCTGGATGCGGGCGCGCATGCAATTATTGTAAGCGACGATTTGGGCTATACCAACAGCCTGTTTGCCGCGCCGGAAATGATGCGTAAATATATTTTTCCGGAATTGAGGCGCATGGTGGCGGCCTTTTCACAGCGCGGCGCAAAGGTTATTTTTCACTGCGACGGCAACATCAACGAAATTCTTGAGGAGGTCGCCACGCTTGGAATCAATGGCCTGCACCCCATAGAGCGGAAGGCAAACATGGATCTTGGTCTGGTAAAGCGGCAATATGGCGGGCTTATCTGCCCGTTCGGAAACGTGAATTCGTCTTCCACCCTCGCCTATGGCAGCAGGGACGAAATCATCAGCGAGGTCAAGGAATGCCTGCGTATTGCGGGGCAGGGCGGCGGCTACATCATAGGGTCGGATCACTCGTTAAGTCAGGGCGTGCCGGTGGAAAACGCGCTGCTGATGATCGAAACAGCACAAAAATACAGGGAATATCCGCTCAATATCCCGCAGGATTAAAATGCAAATCAATCAGAAATCAGGAGGAGAATTTCAATGAATCAAATGAACTCATGGCAAAGGTGTATGGCTGCGCTCCATTTTGAAATGCCGGATAGGGTGCCGGTGGTGCCTCAGGCGTTTCTGGTGGCGTGCCGCACTGCGGGCTATCATATCGGTCAAATCAACAAAGACGGAAAGCTGATCGCAAAAACGCATCTTCAGTGTCAGGAAAAGTTTGGCTATGACGGCATTGTGGTGGATGTGGACGATGCAACGCTTGCCGAGGCGTGCGGCGCAAAGATCAAATTCCGTGAGGACGACGTCGCGGTTGTGGATGAGGCGGAGCCTCTTTTAAAGGACTTGAAAGCAGTGGGAGACTTGAGGCTGCCCGATCCGCAAAAGGACGGAAGGCTTCCCGTCTGGCTTGAGGCGACGCAGATTTTAAGGGAAAAGCTGGGCGGTGAGGTTTTCCTTATGGGTCGTGCCGATCAAGGCCCCTTTGACCTTGCTTGCCTGCTGCGCGGAGCGCAGAACTTTCTGATGGATTTGCTCACGGCAGATCCGCAGGATGTCTATAATCTGCTTCACTATTGCAGAAAAGCCGGAACGCTGTTTGCCAAAGCGCAGAAAGATGCGGGCGCGGACGCGACCTCCATCGGAGAGGCGTATGCCGGGCCAAACCTGATTTCGCCGGATATGTACCGCGATTTTGCGTTTGAGCACCAGAAGCTCATGGCAGAAGAAGTGCAGGCCTACGGCATCCCGCTGTCCCTGCACATTTGCGGCGACGCGTCAGGTATCATTGAGGATATGGCGCAAACGGGCTCGCAGATCATTGAAATAGACTGGAAGGTGGATATGGGACGCGCCAAAAAGATTGTGGGCGATCGCGCTGTGCTCATGGGCAATGTAGATCCCAGCGATCCGCTTGTGTGGGGTACGCCGGAAAAAGTAATGGAGCAGGCAAAGAATATTTTGGTGCAAACGGGCGGCAGGGGATTGCTTTTAAGCTCCGGATGCGCAATGGGCTACAACACGCCGGATGAAAATATGCAGGCGCTTGTGCGGGCTGCGGCAGAGCATGGCACTGCGGAGCAGCTTGCCGAATATCAAAAAGAGCTTGGACGATAAAAAAGAATGAGAGCAAAGTGGGGCATGCCTGTTTGGATTGGGAAAAGGCGTATGAACTAATGCCTGACAGTTGCTAGATTAACATCATGAAAGCACAATTATTTGAAATAAAAGCCTGTCAATTATTAACTTTTTGAAAAGAAAAGTGCAGAATGTTTACTTTGGGTTTGGGAAGAGTATAATATAGTTCAACCGTGGAGAAAATACGGCGGTCTTTGCCTTAAGGCGAGGGTCGCCATTCTTCCTATTATGATGGACAAGGTGAAAAAGATACCATGCAAAACCAGATACTCTTAACCAAAAACGGAAAAATAAGCGGCGCATATGAAAAAGGCGTGGCTGTCTTTAAAGGCATCCCCTATGCAAAGCCGCCTGTGGGCGCGCTTCGGTTCCGTCCCGCCAGCCCTGTGGAAAGTTGGGATGGTGTTTTTGACGCGACTGGTTACGGCGCGGTTTGCCCACAAAACAGAAAAGGAAAACTTCCGACTAATGAAGATTGCCTTTCGCTCAATATTTGGACGCCCGCGGCGGATGCAAAGAAACGGGCGGTATTATTTTTTATTCATGGCGGCTCCTTTTGCTATGGCGCGGGCAGCGATCCGGAATATAACGGCGCGGCGCTTGCGCAAAATAATGATGTGGTGGTGGTCACCATAAACTATCGCTTAGGTGCGCTCGGGTTTCTCGATTTTTCCTTTTTGGGGGAAGGGTTTTCGCCGAATTGCGGTCTTTCTGACATGGTACAGGCGCTGCGCTGGGTGCATGAAAACATCGGCGCATTTGGCGGCGATCCGCAGAGTATTACGGTTCTGGGGCAGTCGGCAGGGGCGATTGCCGCTTCGGTGCTGCCGGTGATGCCTGCCGCGCGGCCTTATGTTTCCAAAGTAATTATGATGAGCGGCGGACCGTCCCTTCTCTATACCAAAGAGCAATATCAAAAGGTCTCCAGGCAGTTTCTTTCGTTCATGGGCATTCAAAGTGCGGAGGAACTGCGCAGCATTCCGGCGGAGGAGCTGATTTCCCGCCAGAAAAAATTTGTCTCGCATTGCGGGCTGGGCGATGGCACGTTTATGATCGAGGTGGACGGCGACCTCGTTCCGGACTATCCCATTCCGGCAGCGGCACAGGGCGCGGCAAAGGATATTCCTATTTTGATTGGCACAACGAAAGAAGAAATGTCCTTTTTGTGCATCAAGGTGATCTCCAATGTGATCGATATCAAAAAAATTCTCCTGCGCAATCTCGCGCAGGAAAAGGAAGAAACGCAGCGCGGGTTGAAACGTGCGTATTCAAGATACGGCAAGCGTGCGGAATCCATGATGTATACGGATCGCGTGTTCCGCATGTCGAGCGTGTGGTATGCAGAAGTATATAACCAATATGCCAAAACATGGATGTATCGCTTTGATTATGAAACGCCTGCCATGAAAGCCTCAACGCTCCATGCCTGCCATTCCAGCGATATTCCGTTTGTGTTTGGCAACTTCCGCGCGAGTCTTTATAAATGGATGTTTCTGTTGCCCGCTGCAAAAGCGTCCAGACGCATTTCCATGGAAGTCCAAAAAGATTTTGCGTTGTTTGCCAAAAGCGGCGTACTTCCATGGCAGGAATGCAACGGCAGGGATACGCCCGCAAAATGTTATGACTGCCGGTCACAGGTGATTCCTATGGTTGACCCTGAGGTGGAGCGGGAATATGACCGCAGCGAGTTCAAGCGCCAGAGTTTTTGCGGCTTAAACGCAGTGAATTTAGGGTAAGAAGAGAAAAGAGTGGTGCGCGTCGTTTTGGACGCAAAATGCGCACGACGAAATAGCGTTCGGTTTCGGAGGAATTTGACCGATGATGGATTTTGAAACGGTGCGCGATGTGGTGGAGTATTTCAATCAAAAACAGGCGGAATAAAAAAACATATGAAAAACGGCGCGGCTTGTCCGTGTCGTTTTTTTACTGTTCCGGTATGGTTTGTTTTCGGCTGGTACGTCAGGGTTACATATAAAGAACAAACTGAGTGCAAAAGGTGATGAAATGGAACGGGTCAAATTGGTCGTGACAGCGGTTTTTTCTTCCGTGCTGCTAATCGGCGGTGTTTTTCTTGCGGCAAATCCTATTATGGTTGTCGACTTATTTGTCATTGTACTGGCAATTCTGCTGCTTGCCTTTGGAAGCGTCAGGATTTTTTTGTTTCTGCTGTCCCGCGACCATCGTCCGCATACGGCGGCACAAACGCTGGTGATTGGCATTGTTTCCATTGTGTGCGGCGTTTTTTTGCTGACCTATCCCGCGCTCATCGATCAGGTGGTGCGCATCACGCTTCTGGTGTGGCTGTTCTTCACCGGCGGGGTAAACTTCCTCACGGCGTATTCTTACCATAGGAATCAAGAAAAAAAGTGGGTATTCACGCTTATTTGGGGCGTGCTTATGATGGCGGGCTTTTTCGCGATTCTCACAACGCAAGGGCTTTGGGTGTTCGTGCTGTCTACCTTTATCGCCGCTTATTGCATTTTACTCGGACTGACGGGACTTATGCGGATTTTCCTGACGGTAAACCAGCAAAATAAAAAACGGAAAGTGATTCCGTTTCCGTTCTGGATGGAGGCGATTATTCCAAAGGCGACGCTGGAATGGATCAAGTCTTCGTTCGAAAAGAATCCGGAGCGCGCGGGCAGCGGCGGGGTTGTCACCAGCCATAACATCACACAAAATCCCACGGATATTGAAATCCTCGTCCATTTGTCTGATCTTGGCACAAACGCGCTCGGACACGTTGATGTGGTGGTGGATGGGCAGGTGTTTTCTTACGGGAATTACGATCACGACAAGAAGCAGATTAAATTATTCGGGCTTTTCTGGGATGGCGTTTTTGCCATTTGCGAGCGCAGCGGCTATATCAAATTTTCGCTGGATAATGCCAGAAAGACCATTATCGGATATCAGCTTGCGCTTTCGTGCGAAGACGAACAGCGCGTGAAAGAAAATATCGCGGCATTTTTGAAAAACTGTACGCCGTGGAAGCCGGAAGACCCAAAGAAAAATGGTTATGCAAGCGCGCTTGAACGCATTGGCGGAAGGCTGTTTAAGGTAAGCAGCGGAAAATATAAGACATATTTTATGCTGAATACAAACTGCGCGCTTTTACTGGAGGAATTTTTAGCGGGTACGAGCGTGCCCAGAGCGCGCGCCTTGGGCGGGATCATCACGCCCGGTTCACTTCTTTCCATGTTTGAAAACGAGTTGAAGCGTCAGTGCGGACCGGTGGTCGGCCGTACGCTCTATGTCAGCGAGCGGATGGTGAAAACGCACGGGCAGCGCGAAAAGAAGACGCGCAAAAAGCTTGCAGGATTAAAAGAACTCATCCACAGAGAGATTGATGAAGCCAATGGAAAAAAACGTCCCGGCTGAGATTGCCAACGCCTTTTTTAGAGTTGGTTGCACAATTTTGGAAAAGCCGCTTTGAGCGCGGCGTGAAAAAAGATACGGCTAAAATACAGGCGCGCCTGCATCAGTTTGAGGAATAGGCCTCATCCACAATAGAAAAAATCTCATCGATCCACAGGCCGGATTCGCGCGCTTGGCGTGTGGCTGTAATAAATAGCTCGCGGATTTCCGCTTTTTTCATCTCCTTGAGGCGCATGGCGTTGTCCGCCACAAAGTCTCCTTTGCCCGCCACGGAATAAACGATTCCTTCCTTTTCCAGCAGGGCATAGGATTTTTGGATGGTGTTGGGGTTTACCCCAAGCTCCTTTGCCATTTTGCGCACAGATGGAATCTGTTGGTGCGGATGGAGCTTTCCCATCATCACAAGAGATTTCATTCCCTGAACGATTTGTATATAAATTGGCTTTTTGGAGGCAGTATCCAGTGTAATCAGCGCCATAAACAGAACTCCTTTACCATAAAAAGCGTATTAAGTGTATTAGTACGATTAGATTATAAAATACAGAAATTCAGATGTCAATTGAAAAAAAGATCAAAAAAATAAAAAATTGGTCTTGCCATAATACCAATTTGCCATTAAAATGAAATCAAGCGTATAATTAAACTATCAAATAACAGCCCAACTTAAGAACCGTTTCTATTACTCGTTTTACGATTAAAAATAATAGGAGGTATCTTGTATGGACATCATGTATCTGGCTCTGATCGGAGCAATCATCGCGTTGGTATTTGCAGCAGTCACTGCATCCGGCGTAATGAAAAAGGGAGAAGGCGGCGATAAAATCAAAAAAATCGCGGGCGCAATCAAAAAGGGCGCAAACGCTTATCTCAAACGTCAGTATAAAAGTGTCGCGATCTTTTTTGTGATTGTCACCGTACTGCTATTCATCATGGTTGGCTTTGGCTATCTGTCGTTTTTTGTGCCCATTGCATTTTTGGTGGGCGGCGTATTCAGCGCAATGGCAGGCTTTATCGGCATGAAGATTGCGACAGCGGCCAATTCGCGTACGGTAAACGGGGCGATGAAGAGCTTAAACTCCGCGTTGCGCGTCTCTTTTTCCAGCGGCGCGGTCATGGGGATGACGGTCGTGGGGCTCGGTCTTTTGTATCTCACCATCTGGTATTTTGTGCTGAACGCATATTATGCGGGGGATACGGCGCAAATCGCAAGCAACATGCTGATGTTTGGCATGGGCGCGTCCTGCATGGCGCTGTTTGCCCGCGTGGGCGGCGGAATTTTCACCAAAGCGGCGGACGTGGGCGCCGACCTCGTTGGAAAGGTGGAGGCGGGAATTCCGGAGGATGATCCGCGTAACCCTGCAACCATTGCGGATAACGTGGGCGATAACGTAGGTGACGTTGCCGGCATGGGCGCGGATTTATACGAATCCTATGTCGGTTCCATCATTTCGTCCGGTGCGCTTGCAATTGCGGCGGGCCTGGGCGGAGGAGGGCTTGCGCTGCCCATGATTTTAGCGGCGCTCGGCATTGTTGCCAGCGTAATCGGAACATTCTTTGTCCGCACCAAGGAAAGCGCTTCGCAAAAAAATCTGCTAAACGCTCTTCACAAAGGCGTATATATTGCGGCGGCGATTGTCGCCGTGGTCAGTTTTTTCGTGGTCACAGGTCTTTTGGGCATGGAGAAGATCGGCGTTTATTTCGCAATCATCTCTGGTCTTGTCGCGGGAATTTTGATTGGGTATTATACGGAATATGTCACGAGTGAGACCTTTAAACCCACGCAAAAACTTGCGGATTCCGCGGTCACCGGCCCGGGAACCACAATCATCAGCGGATTTGCACTGGGCATGCGCTCAACGGCGGTTCCCGTCATCGTGGTGGTTGCCAGCGTGCTCATCAGTTATTTTGCGGCAGGCGGCGGGCAGGGCTTTGATTTAGGATTGTATGGCGTAGCCATCTCAGCGGTTGGAATGCTTTCCACGCTGGGCATTACGCTGGCCACGGACGCATACGGCCCCGTTGCGGATAACGCGGGCGGACTTGCGGAAATGAGCGGACAGGATGAAAGCATCCGTCAGCGCACAGACGCGCTCGATTCACTGGGAAACACCACTGCCGCGACAGGAAAAGGCTTTGCGATCGGCAGCGCGGCATTGACGGCGCTTGCGCTTATCGCGGCATTTGCGGATCAGGTGAAAACGATTAATCCAGCGGCGCTGAATCTGGATTTATTAAATCCAACGCTGCTGATGGGTATTTTCGTGGGGGCGATGCTTCCGTTCCTGTTCTCGGCGCTCACCATGAGCGCGGTGGGCAGCGCGGCGCAAAAAATCGTTATGGAAGTGCGCAGGCAGTTTAAGGAAATTAAGGGGATTATGACGGGCGAGGGCGAGCCGGATTATGAAGCGTGCGTGGATATCTGCACCAAGAGCGCGCTTCGGCAAATGCTTGCTCCTGCCATTTTGGGATTTGTCGCTCCTATCATTGTAGGAGTGGTGCTAGGCGTAAACGGCGTAATGGGTATGCTTGCGGGCGCGACGGCTTCCGGTTTTGTGCTGGCGGTGATGATGGCGAATTCCGGCGGCGCATGGGATAACGCCAAGAAATACATTGAAACCGGCAAACACGGCGGAAAAGGCTCGGAAGCGCACAAAGCCGCAGTGGTGGGCGACACGGTGGGCGATCCGTTCAAGGATACGTCAGGTCCGTCCATCAATATTTTGATCAAGCTGATGTCCATGGTGGCGGTTGTGTTCGCGGCGTTCCTGGTCAGCAACTCGATTCTGTAAAAAAATCACAAAAAAACGGCGTCCGTCATGACGCCGTTTTTTGATGTCTTTTATTCGCATGCTGAATTTAATGCGCAGCCAGCATGTAAGCCGCGTGCTTCTCGATGTAATCCACAAAGGTTTTCTCAATGAGGGACTGTCCCTTTTCGTTGGGATGGATGCCATCGTCACAAATCAGCGATTCATAGTGCTTCTGCTTTAAGAAAGCGTTGCGTACGTTGATCAGGTGCGCACCCGTCGCGTGTGCGATTTTTTCAATGGTATAAGAATATTTTTCCTGCCACCAGTAAATCTTGGATATGTCGTGCAGCCATTTCAAAATATTGCCCGCCCGCCCTGCGTCGTTTTTAGTAAACCATTTAAAGTAAGATTGCGCGTTAAGCGGAGGCAGATTCATGAGCACCGGAATTTTATTCAGCGATTTTAAGGAATTTACCATGCGCAGGATGTTTTCCGCAAAGGCCGAAACAGCTGTGTTAGGCAGATGCTCTGCCGCGGGGTTTTGCGCGACTTCATCCCAGTTATAGTCACAGTCGTTGCCGCCGTATTCAATCAGCACAAGATCAGGGTTTAAGTCGCCAAGCTTCTCGCAGAGCAACTTTTGCCCATGTTCGGACGTGGTGCCGAACTTGGACAAATCGTGCACGTTAGCCTTGAGCAATGCGCCCAGCCTGCGAATAAATCCGTCTTTGGAAAAAATGTACCGCTTTTTCTCCGGATGAAATACCACGCCTTTGGCGACAGAGTCTCCCATAACCAGAATTGACTCAATGTTTCTTTGAGGCATATGCTACCAGTCCTTATCCTACTGAATTTATCCTAAATTTAGCATGTTAAAAAACCTTTTACAAGTGTTTTGTTGAAATTGCCGGCAAAAATTATTATAATAGCCACATAGGAAAAACGGGGGAAATCATTTGGACAGAGATTATGAACCGCGCCGCCGGAACAGGGGCGTTGAATTTATAAAAAAGAACAGCAAACCGTTGCTGATAATCGTTGCAATTGTTGCGGCTGTTATTGTTGCGGCTGTGCTCATCACCAACCTTGCGACCAAGCAGGGATTTGACGCGAGCTTCCTTGCGACGCGTGATGTGATCAAGATCGGCCTGCGCACGGACATCGATGGCTTTGGCGGGGTAGACGAAAACGGAAACCTGATTGGCTTTGACAGGGAATATATTGACGCTGTGCTAAAGGAATTGGTCGGCGGGCAGGAGAAGATGTACGAATATTATCCCATCACATCGCAGGATGCGGCGGGGGAGATTAAGTATGGCAATATCGATATGGCTCTGGGGCTTTTGACAGACGGCGAAAATGTGGCCAAAACCAAAGGTTTTAACCTCACGCAGCCCTATTATACGGACGACGTTGTTGCGGTTATGCGCGCAGATTCACGCGTGCAAAGCGTTCCGGAAATTGAGGCCACGACCATTGGCGTGATCAATACGGCGATGTCCGTGGATGATTTAAAAGGCTATCTGAATTCCAAAAAGCTTGGCTTTGAGGTTGTGCGTTATTCGGACTACGAAAGCGCGATGCTTGATCTTGAGGCGGGGCGGATTCCGGCGGTTGTGATGCCAAAGGCTGTTTCACGGCAGTTTGAAGAGGCGGGCTACCGCATTTTGGCAGAGCCGCTGTATACGGTCGGCTACTGCATTATGCTCCCGACAGGGCAAAGCGCAGTGGAAACCGAAATGAATAAAGTAATTGACAGGTTCAAGGAAAACGGAACCACGCTTGCGCTCGAAGAAAAGTGGGGCGTTTGAGGCAAGGGCGCGCAGGGGGTTTGAAATAAAAGGAACGGAGAGCGGTGCTATGGCGGCGGAAGAACTGGAAAACGATCTGCAAGAGCAGGCGTGCGCAGTGCACGAAGACGACAAATTGCTGGCAATCATTGCAGATCTGCAAAAAAAGGGTGCGGATTTAGCGCGCATTGAAGAGCAGATGCAGGAAGTCCTGAGAAATTCCGCGCGGCTCATAAATGGCACGCTGGGCGTGTTTGAGGCAATTTTGAGAGAACAGGAGCGAGTCAAATTCGCGCTGCGCGAGCAGGGCGGTCAGCTCCAAAAACGTCTCAGCATTTATTCGGAGGAAACGACGAGCCATCTGCACGAGCTTGAAGACCGGCTCAGGCAGGAGCGGGAGCAGGAAAAAAAGCAGAGGCAGGAAGCGGACGAGCAGGTTATAAGGGTGGTGCAGGACAAAATTCAGAGAACCCACAAACGCACCAAAGCAGACCTTGCGTCGGTGAAAGCAATGGTTGCGGTTTTTGGAGGCGCCTGCATTGCGCTGATCATTCTTTTTAAATTCTTCCTGTAAATCTTCATTAAAATGTTTCAAGGGAATCCATACGGGTTATATTGACAGTAGGTAAAGCATTGTGTTACTATGAATGCGAAGGGTGAGCTCCAAAAACTCCCCGAAACCCACAAATATTAATGTGTCAGGAGGACAACGGAGTGAAAATTAAAAACATTAGCGAACCGCAGAAATTCTTTGAATTATTGAAGGACTGCAAAGGCAAGGTAGAGCTGGTTACCTCGGAAGGGGACAGGCTGAATCTGAAATCCACATTATGTCAATATATCGCTTTGACGCAAATGTTCAAAGATGCACAGATTGACGAGCTGGATCTGATCGTATCCGAGCCGGAAGATTTGAATCTCTTGCTGAACTACTTAGTAAGAGGCTAAAAACCTTTTGTAAACCAAGGTTGTAGTCAAAAGACTATGACCTTTTTTTTGTTGTGAAAAACGGTGCCGCTTTTTTTGTGAAAAAGACATTGAATTGAAACAAAAACAGGTTCTATTCCGTGCTATAATATAGTAAATATTGTTGCACTTATCATTGGAGTTTTGATGAGCATTGAATTTGTGCTGGGCAGGACAGCCAGCAAACGGGATGACTATATTGTCGAAAGAATCGGCAGCATCGTCCGCGAGGATCCCCTTGTGGATGTGCTTGTTGTGGTGCCGCCGCAGGCAACCTATATCACGGAAAAGCAGATTATGCACAAGCTCGGGCTTAAGGGCATCATGGGCGTGTGCGTGCAAAGCCCCGCGCGCATCTGCGACAGGGTGCTTGAAAGCACCTATGGCAGGACGGTTTGCGAAATTGACAGCATTGGAAAAAGCATGATTTTGCGCATGATTCTGGAGGAAGAGCGTGAGAATCTGCATGCGCTTGGGTTAAGCGCCAGAAAAAGCGATGTTCCCGTGCAGCTCGCAAGCCTGATTGCAGAGCTGAAAACTCTGGATATTACCCCTCAAAAGCTGCTCGAGCTTGAGACAGGCAGGGAAAACACCCAAAATAAGATGCGCGATATTGCTTTGCTTTATGAGCGGTTTGAAGAGCGGACCAGCGGCGTATTTGATACGGAAGATAAAATCAATCTGGTGATTGACCATATTCCGGAGGCGGAGTTTTTGAAAAATGCGCATCTGGTGATTCATGGATTCGATATTTACAACGCGCAAACCGTGCGTTTTCTGACGGCGCTTATGGATACGGCAAAGGATACGCTGATGTCTTTTTATTATGCGGACAGCAGCGCGCAGGACGCGGATGTGTACGGCATCTGCAATGAAAACCGTAATAAGTTTTTGAGCTATGCGATGAAAAACGGTCTCAAAACAACGATTGTGACCCAAGACAGGGAAATATCGCCGGACATTTTACATATTGAAAAAAACCTCTACGCGTATCCGGCGCGAAAAGCGGCAAAGGCAAAGGATGTGAGCATCACGCGGGCCGCGGATGTGGAGGAAGAAACCCGTGCTGTGGCAGCGCAGATCGTGTGGCTGAATCGCAACTATGGGTATGATTACCGCGATATGGCGGTGGTGTGCGGAAGCGGTGAGCGGTATTCTCCAGCGATTCGCAGGATTTTTGGCGAAGCGGGTATTCCCTGCTTCACAGGAGAAAAAAGAACGCTTGTGCAAAGCTCGTTTTGCATGTTTCTTTTGAGCGCGCTGGAGCTTGCAAAAGGGCGTATGAAAAAAGATACTCTGTTGGCACACGCAAAAAGCGGTTTTTGCAATTTGGGACAGGCGCAGGCGAACGAACTGCAAAATTATGCCTTTTGTAATGTGCGCGACGGGTTTGCGTTTCTGTATCCTTTTTCGGAGGAGCGGGCGGAGCGCGCGCGGCAGCAGCTCATGGAGCCGCTCGCGCGGCTGCGCGAGCATGCGAAGTCCGCAAAAACCGCAGACGCGCTCATTGGTTGCCTGTTGGACTATTTCGATGAGATGGATGTCGGAACAAAGCTTTCCGCCCAGATCGGTAGGGCGCAGGAGGCGGGGCTTTTGCAGAGCGCGGAATTTAACGGGCAGGTATTTCAAAAGACAATGCGGATTTTAGCGCAGGCACAGGAGATTTTGAAGGGTGCTCCTGCGCCGCAGGCGCAACTTTTGTCGCTGTTGAAAACAGGGCTCTCTTCTCAGAAAGTCGGCGTGATTCCACCCGGCGCAGACGAGGTGGCGGTGGGCGATGTTTCTTATGTGCGCCTAGACGATGTGAAGGCGGTTTTTGTGATGGGGGCAAACGACGGTATTTTGCCAAATTACGAGCAAAGCTCCGATATCCTTGCGGATTTTGAGCGCGAGATGCTGCTATCTCAGCTTGCGGGGCTTGCGTACACAGGCAATGTGGAAAAGCAAAAGCTTGCAATTCAAAAAATAGTCAGCAAGCCGCGCGAAAAGCTGTTTTTCAGCTTTGTTGAAAATGGCAAGGAAAAACCGTCGCCGTTGATCGATAAATTGTTTGAGCTATTTGAATGGGTGCGTGAAAATCGTGCGGACCAGATTGCGCCGCTTTTAAAGCAGAATGCGTATGCGCAGACAGCGCACATCCTGCGCAATCTGGCGGACGGAGTAGCAAGGGAATATGATGCGTCGGTGGTGGCTGCAGTGCTTGCGGATGAAGAATTCCCTGAAAAAAAAGAGGCGATCCGTCGCGGGGTGACGAGCGCAAACGCGGCCGCGAATCTCGACGCGGGGCTTGCGGCGGCGCTTTATGGGGAAATGAAGGGGAGCGCGAGCAGGCTGGAGCAGTATTTTGAATGTCCTTACAAACACTTTGTCGCGTATGGGCTTCGTGTGCGCGCGCCGCGCGAATATACCATAGATCAACTCGACGTGGGAAATTATGCGCATAAAATACTGGAAGAAATGACCAACCGGCTTAAGGCGGAAGGAAAAAAATGGGCGGATGTTTCGGAAGAGGAATTCAAAGCCTGTTTTGGGAGCAGCGCGCAGACTGCGCGGGACGAGCAGAGCAAATACACGCTGAACCGGCACAATGAAAACATACTGGCGCTCGTGGAACGCGAGGTGTTTTTGGCAGCGCATGCCATCCGCACGCAGACGGGGCAGGGGGCGCTGCAGCCCGCCGAAAGCGAATATTGGTTTTCGCAGGAATTTGCGGAAGGTCTCACCCTGAGCGGAAAAATCGACCGCATCGATACGGCGCAGATGGGAGAAACGTTGTATTTTGATATTGTAGACTATAAGACGGGCGAGCCTAGATTCAAGCTGCACGAGCTTTTAGGCGGGCTTAGTCTGCAGCTCATGATCTATATCATCGCGGTGAAAACTCTTTTGGGGGAAAGCGCGGCGTTTGCGGGCGCGAATTATCTGAAGATTCATCTGCCCTCCTTTGCGCAGGAGGGCTTAAGTCCTGATGGCGACTTTGACATGGACGGGATTTGCGGCGTGGATTTTGATACGGCGCAAAGGCTGTATGGCGGCGGCGGAGACGCGGTGCTTACCATTTCGCTGGAACGCAAAAAGGACGGCAGCGTCAAAAAGAGCACGGAGGGGAAGCTGTTCAGCCCGCAGGAAATCGACAGCCTGATTGCGTTTACAAAAGAGCTGATTGGGCGCGCGGTGCGCGAAATGAGACAGGGAAATACGCAGATCGCGCCTTTTGAGGCGGATGGGCATACGGGCTGTGACTATTGCGAGTTTGCGAGCATTTGCATGTTTGATGAAGGCTATAGAGGAAACAGGCCGCGCAGGATTGAGAAAATGACGCGGGAGCAGGCGATGCAGCGCATCGCACAATACGGCGATGATGGAGAACGGGCATGAAGCTGACGGAAAAGCAGGAAAAAGCAATTCATACCAGCGCGGGCAGCGTGCTTGTCTCCGCGGCGGCGGGCAGCGGCAAAACAAGCGTGCTGGCGAAACGCGTCGCGCGCATCGTGATGGATGGGGAAGACGTGCGCAATATGCTTGTGATGACGTTTACCAATGCGGCGGCGGCGGAGATGCGCCAGCGCATCGCGCGTGAATTGCGGGAGGAAGCGGCAAGGCGCAGGGAAAAACGTTTGTATGAACAGGCGGAATTTGTTGCAGTCGCGGATATTTCCACCTTTCATAGCTTTTGCGGAAAGGTGGTGCGCAGGAATTACGCGCTTTTGGGGCTGTCGCCCGGTTTGCGCATTATGGAGGCGGGTGAAATCGATCGCGTGAAAGCGGCGTGCGCGCGTGAATTATTTGATGAACTCTATGAAGCGGAAGATAAATGCTTCCTGCAGCTTTTACGCAGGTATACAAAGCGTGGAAACGATGGACAGCTCGCGGAATATCTGTTCCGGATTTATGACCACATCATGAGCAAGCCCGATCCCTTTGTGTGGACGGAATGGTCGGAGCAGAAAAACAATGAAGAATATATTGCGTGCCTTAAGGCGCAGTATGAAGAAAATATTCTGGAATACCTTGTACGCGCAAAACGGCTGATTGAGGCGTGTGCGCGATTGTCGGAAGGGACGGAGCCGCAACAATTTGCGCAGGATGAGCGATGCGCGGCGCTGCTGGAGGAGCTGTCCGCCTTTGCTCGTGAAAACGGAATTGCAGCCATGCGCGATCAGTATGCCGGCGTTAAAATTCCATCCATCACAAAAGGCATGGAAGAGGGCCGGAAAAAGCGGATACAGGAACGATACGCGCAGGCGCGTAAGGAATTGAAACAGGCGTTTGCGGACGACGGTTATGAGAATTTTGAACAAACGGTGGGCGGCGAGCTTGCGCACACGCAGGAGGATGTGCGTGCGATGCTCCGAATGGTACGGCTGTTTTATGACCGGTATACGGAAAAGAAGGCGGAGGTAAGCGCGCTTGATTATTCGGATATGGAGCATTTTGCCCTGCGCGCGTTTGAGGATGGGCAGGTGCGCGAAATGTATGGGCAGCTATACCGCCATATCTTTGTGGATGAATATCAGGACACAAACCCCGTGCAGGAAACCATTATCAGGGCGGTTTCGGGCGGCGGAAGTCTTTTTATGGTAGGGGACATCAAGCAGAGTATCTATAAGTTCAGACTGGCGGATCCGTTGATTTTCAAGGAAAAATCACAGGAGTTCCGCGGCGGAATCAGCGAGGGCGAGCTGATTTTGATGAATGATAATTTCCGTAGCAAAAAGGGCGTGATCGACGCGGTGAACGACGTGATGCAATGCGTGATGTGCGAACAACTGGGGGAAATCCGCTACGATGAGGGAGAGAGGCTTTCCGGCAGTATGGAGGGCGGAACGGCGGAAATCCTTTTGTCCTGTGACGAAGAAGAGGAAGGCGAAAAGCCTGCAAAGCATGCCGCTCAGGCAGAGATGATTGCGGGCAGCATTGAGCGGGAGCTTTCAAAAACGATAACCGATCCAAAGACGGGACAGCCGCGCAAGGCCGTTTTTGAGGATTTCGCGGTACTCATTCGTTCGCGCAGCGATATGATTTATTTATTGAAGGCGGCGCTTGGCAAGCGGGGCATTCCTTGTGCGGTGGATGTGGAGCAGGCAAAGGATTTAAAGGAAATCGAGCTTTTTGTCAATATCCTGCGGCTGGTGGATAACCGCAGGCAGGATATCCCGCTGTTAAGCGTGATGCGTTCTTATATCGGCGGATTGACCGAGCAGGATTTCGCACGTATCCGGATTTTCGGCGAGAGCGAAAACCTTCCTTTTTATGAAGCGGCGCAGCGGTATGCGCAAAATCAGCAGGACAAGCTGTGCGCGAAACTCAGGGCGTTCTACGGCAGGCTGGATTATTTGGACTGCTGTGCGCAATCGCTCAGCGTGCCGGAGCTTTTGGCGCACGTGGTAACGCGGTTTGATTTCACGACGTATCTGGCCTGTGTGCCGGATGGCGAAATGAAGCAGGCGGCATTTGCACAGTTTTTGGGAATGGCGGCGGACCTATGCGCCACGCAGGGCGACAGCCTGTATCTTCTTTTGCGCGCGTTGTGGGAAACAAAAAAGAGGGATGGGGCCTATTTAAAAACCGCGCTTTCCACAGACGGCGCAAACTGTGTCCACATCACCACGATCCACAGCTCTAAGGGACTGGAATTCCCAATTGTATACGTCGCAAATATGGAGCGTAAGCTCATGGTGCAGGAATTTAAAAACAGGATGCTGATCCATTCGGATTATGGATTGATGGCGCAGTATATCGATGAGGAAGCGTTGGTGCGAAGATCCACCACGGAGCTTGAGATTGCCAAACGGCGCATCCGCCGCGAATATCTTTCGGAGGAGCTACGCGTGCTTTATGTGGCGATGACACGCGCGAGGGAAAAGCTTTTTTTGACGGGCAGTGTGCGCGATCTGCAAAAGGCGGGCGAAGAGTGGCGCATGATGAACGCGATGGGCTCTTATGAAGATGCGAAATGTATGCTCGACTGGATTATGGCGGCGAATGAAGAGGCGAAGATTCCTGTGCGTGTTGCGGGGGAAGAGCAGGCGGAAACCGCAGAAAAGGCGGCGTTTGATTTTGCGGCGTATTGTTCCGGATTTGCGGAACATAAAGAAAAAAAGGAACTTTTGAGCGCGGTGAAAAAGGCGGACGTTCCCGCTAAGGTATCGGTGAGCGCGGTCAAGCAATCGGAGGCGAAAGGGTTTCGGCGTTTTCTGGTTCCGGATTTGCAGACTGAGGAAGAGGAAATTACAGGCGCGCGGTTGGGCACACTGGTACACAGCATGATGGAGCGCGTAGTTTTCACCGGTGAGACGGTGGAATCCGCCGCGCAGAAAATGCTGGAACGCAAATTATTAACGCAGGCGGAAAAAGAAGCGGTGGAAAAGAACGCGGCGTGGATCGAAGGCTTTCTTACAACGCCGCTTTATGAACGGATCAAAAACGCCGTGCGCGTCTTAAAAGAACAGCCGTTTAATTTACAGGTGCGCTCAGACAGCATCGGGTTTGAGGGCGAAGAATCCATGATGGTGCAGGGCATACTCGACCTTGCGTTTTTGGAGGACGAATGGGTGCTGGTGGATTATAAAACAGACCGCGTCACAAAAAATACGCTTGCGCAAACAGCGCAGGGCTATGCCGTGCAGCTTGACTTGTATGCCCGCGCGCTTGCGGAAATCACAGGCATCCCAGTCAAGGAAAAGTACTTGTATTTCCTGCGGCTGCGCGAATGCGTGAAACTATAGGAGGGATTGGCCGTGTTTGTCAGGCAGATTATGGTCCGGCAGGATCAACGTGCAGAGCTTCATGATTCCTATGTTTTTTCCATTCCCGCAATCCAGTCTTTTACCAAGCTGGATTTGAACAAAAAGGTCACTTTTTTTGTGGGAGAGAACGGCAGCGGAAAATCAACTTTGCTGGAAGCCATCGCTGTCGCGTGCGGCTTTAATGCGGAGGGCGGATCAAAAAACTTTCGGTTCTCTTCGCGCAGTACGCATTCCGGACTGCATGAATATTTGCGTGTCGTAAAAGGAATTCCTTACGCAAAGGACGGTTTTTTTCTGCGTGCGGAAAGTTTTTATAATGTAGCTTCCTATGTTGACGAACTGGGGGTCGATGATTCCTATGGGGGAAAATCATTGCATGAACAATCACATGGGGAAAGTTTCCTTGCCCTTGTGAAAAACCGGTTTTGGGGAAACGGACTTTATATCCTAGACGAGCCGGAGGCCGCCCTTTCGCCCGCAAGGCAGCTTGCATTGCTGGTTTTGCTTCACGATCTTGCGCAGGAAAATTCGCAGTTTATCATTGCGACGCATTCGCCTATCTTGATGGCGTATCCGGATGCGGATATTTTTCTTCTGGATGAAGAGGGCATTCAAAAAACACAGTATCAGCAGACGGAGCACTATTTCATCACCAAACGTTTTTTAAACGATCCGCAGGGAATGATTCGAGAGCTGTTTGGAGAAAATGAATCATGAAAAAACAGTGTTTGTATCATTCCGCATGAGCATGGTATAATGAATCTAATAATCTGGAAGTGTTTTCAGCGCGGGGGCGGAGGTGTGCGGCATGGTGGATCAAAACGGCAGAGAATCTTTTTTGGCGCGCGCATATCAAACCTTTTTGGAACATTCCGAGGACATGATTTTTGTAAAAGATAAAAACCTTGTGTATATGGCTGCTTCAGATGCGTTTGCCCGCGTTGCGGGAAAAAGCAGCGCGGCGGAGCTTGTTGGTAAAACGGATTTTGATATTTTTAGTGAAAAGTTGGCGAAAAAGTATACGCAGGACGATCGGGCGATTTTAGATGATGGAATCTGCATTGAAAATTATATTGAACCCCTGCCCGACCAAAACGGAAAGAAGAGCTATTCTTCCACATCAAAATATTTAATTTATGATCATGACGGACAAGTGATCGGAATCTATGGAATTGCGCGCGATGTGACTGCGCAAATAGAGCTTGAGACGGCATATGAGAGCAGCCGTTTTTCGCGCCAGATGCTGTTTGACAGTGTGCTTGAGGCCGATCTCACCGAAAATAAAATGTTTGAAGTCAAGGGAACGGAGCAGGTTCCAGGGCTCGCAGTCACGGGCGAAAGTTTATTTTCAGAGATTATTGCGGAATTTGCGGATCGTTTTTTACATGCGGACTATGCTCAGGAGTTTCTCGCCTGCTATGATCTTGTACAGCTCAAGGAAAAATTTTTGCAGGGAAAACAAGAATTTTCGATGATCGTTTCTGCGCGTCTTTATGGCGGCGAATATCGGTGGATCGAGCTTCGCTCCAGAGTCTATCAATCACAGGTTTTGGGAAATCTGCGGATTGTTATTTTTTTGACGGACATTGATGAAGAGACAAAGCAAAAGCAGCAATTGCAGAATAAGGCGAGTACCGATACCCTGACAGGACTTTATAACCGTGAAAGTGTGTTTGAGGGAATCGAACAGGCGCTTTTCGATCAAAGGCAGCATAAAACGGCTTGCGCACTTTTGTTTATCGATCTTGATTATTTCAAGCAGGTGAATGATACTTACGGACATCAAATGGGGGATCGTGTGCTGCGGGAGGCGGCGATGCGACTCAAACAATTATTTCGTGAGGAAGATATTGTGGGGCGGGTCGGTGGAGATGAGTTTTTAGCCTTTTTAAGGCAGGCGCCGTCGAAAATGAAAGTGGAAGAACGCGCAAAAAAGGTTGTGCAGGCGTTGGATTTTCGTTTATTGGAGGATTCGGTCGATGCAAAGGTTACGTGTAGTGTGGGCGTGGCTTTTTCTGAAAACAAAGAGGGACTGAATTTGAAGACGCTGTATAAGCAGGCGGACGAGGCCATGTATTGCGCCAAGCAGCAAGGTCGAAACCGGTTTTGTTTTTATGACGATATTTCTTGAAACAAGCAAAAAACGAAGAGCAATGAATCGGACGAAAATAGTAGCAATTTGTCAAGTTGTAAACCCCTCCTGTCATTAGGATGAAAAATGACAGGAGGGGTTTTTATATACCGTGAAAAACTCAGGCTCAGTATCCCTGCTCTGTAATATAGGAAGCAAGATCGTTAACGATCTGTTTTTGCTCTGGCGTTTGGGGCAGGTTCTGCATGCGGCTGATGAGGTCGGAGCCGCGAAAAATGCTGCCAACAAGAGCTTTTGGAATCGTTTCCATAAAGTCCGCATCCATTGCGTCGGAGTAGAGAATAGCATCCTCCACGATGGCGTCCTTGGTTTTGATCAGCAGTTCTGCCCCTCCCCATGCAAAGCGGGTCTTGATGGTAATATCGAATTTTGGCGTTTGCCCAAAGAGCCAGTCCCATCCGCAGTTACGCTGCTCGATTTCAGCGATTTCCTCCCACGCTTCCTCAGAAAACGGATAGTCCTGAGGCTCGCCATATTCGGCGGCAAAGGATTTTTTGAGCGCCTGTGTCATGCTTTCAGGTGTAATTTCCGGATTCAGCTCCGCGAGGTTGACCACGCGCGAGCGCACAGACGCGATGCCCTTGGATTCAATTTTATCTTTGGGCACGGCGAGATATTTGGACAGCTTTGTCATATCGGTGTTGATGAGGATCGTTCCATGATGAAACGCGCCGTTTTTACGAAAGCAAAATGCGTTGCCGGAGAACTTACGCCCGTCCGCAAGGATATCGTTTCTGCCGGAAAACTCCGCATCCACGCCAAACTGCTTCGCGGCGTCCAGCATCACTTTAAGCTGCCTGTGCAAGTCATAGGTCTCCCTGCCGACCACAAACGAAAAATTTAAGTTTTCCATATCGTGGAAAACCGCGCCGCCACCGGACACTCTGCGCGCGAGGATTCCGCCGTCAGCCTGCAATTGCTCGTGACGGCACTCAGCCCACGCGTTTTGGTTTTTTCCAATAATGATGGAATCAGAATGCGTATAAAGGTATAAAATCACCTCGCCGCTACTTACGTGATTCATCATATATTCCTCCACGGCAAGCGTATGGTGAGGATTATTATTTGGCGAAACATAGAAGTAATATCTGTTTTCCATCTTCTGGCCCCCCATTTATGTTTTTCTCTATTATAAAAAAAAGAGTGTGATAGTTCAAGCTTTGCGTTACGCGGGGGCGAGTGGTATACTATGATGTAAGGGAATAGAAATGCGGAGGTGCGAATTGAAGTATTATCAGGCGGAGATGCATTGCCATACAAAAGAAGTCAGCCCGTGCTCGCGGATTCCGGCGAACTATCTGATTGAAGGATACAAGGAGGCGGGATACCGCTATGTGTTTACCACGGATCATTACCACCCGGATGTATTCGAAACGCCAAAACTGAAAAGAAAATCCTGGGATAAGAAGATCGATCACTTTTGGAATGGTTTTGAAACCGCGAAAAAAAGTGCGCAGGGAACTTATATCACGGTACTGTGCGGCATGGAGGTGGCGCTGGGAATTGATCGGGATAGCGGCCTTGGAAGCGATTTTCTGGTTTATGGATTCACAAAGGAGTTTTTGCTTGACGAGCCCAATTTGTACGAACTGAATTATCAGGATTTTTACCAAAAAATGAAGGAGAATGGATTTCTCGTCTTTCAGGCGCATCCGTACCGCTACGGGCTAACGCCTGTGGAGCCGGTTTGTTATGACGGGGTGGAGATGGTGAATACGCATCCGCGTCATTTTTCGCGCAACAAGCTTGCGATCGAGTTTGCCGCGACGCATGATTTGCTGGTGATCGGCGGCAGCGATGCGCACAGCGAGGAAGACGTCGGCAGGGGCGGTGTGATGCTTCCCTGCGGCATTCAGAGCGAACAGGATTTCGTGCAGTATATCAAAGAAAACGGTTCACCCGAGCTGATCGTTACCTTTGGCGCATAAAAAAGGGGTTTAGAAAATGACCGGAACGGTTATTTATGAAATATATAACACTATATATTTCTGAAATAGTATTATATTTCACTATGATTGTGGGAAAGAGGTAAAAACAATGGCAAAAAAAGTAACAAAAGACATGAATATTATGGATATTCTCCAGATTGACGAAGGGCTCGCGCCGATTTTCATGGATTCCGGAATGGGATGCCTTGGCTGTGCGGCAGCTCATTTTGAAAATTTAGAGCAGGCCTGTGCGGTTCACGGAATCAACGCAGACGAACTCGAGGGAAAGCTGAACGCTTATCTTGCAGATAAATAATATGGGGCTGTTTGCACAGCCCTGCAATTATAATTCACTTTAGAAGGAGATAAAAACACATGGAAAAATATGTATGCACAATTTGCGGTTATGTTTACGACCCGGAGGCAGGCGATCCGGACAATGGAGTAGCGGCAGGCACAAAGTGGGACGACGTTCCGGCTGATTGGGTTTGCCCTGTTTGCGGAGCGGACAAGTCTGCTTTCGAAAAGGAATAAGACGGAGGGGTATGTATGTCACAGGCACCGACAAAAATTAAAGACGGCATCTGGTGGGTAGGTGTACAAAATCCGGATCTGCGTATTTTTGATGTCATCATGAGAACGGAGTGGGGAACCTCCTACAACTCCTATCTCATTGAGGGTACAGAAAAAATTGCGGTTGTGGATGCGGTAAAGCAGGGATTTGCGCAGGAGCAGCTTGAGCGAATCAGCGCGGTGGTCGATCCTTCCAAGATTGACTACATTATATGCAATCACACAGAGCCTGATCATTCGGGCGCGATTTTGAAGCTGATGGAGGCGGCGCCGAATGCGGTCGTCGTATGCTCGCGCCCTGCGAAAACATTCATCAAGGAAATTATCAACCGCGATTTTGAATGCATCATCGCGGGGGACGGGGTAACGCTCGACCTCGGCGGAAAGACGATTGAGTTTATCTCAGCGCCGTACCTGCATTGGCCGGATTCTATTTTTACTTATGTAAAAGAGGATGCGTTCCTTTCTTCAGGCGACGTATTCGGCTTCCATTTTTCAGCGGGACAGATTTTCGACGACCTTACAAAGCTCGACGCGAACATGATTGCCTCCCAGAAATACTATTTTGACGTGATCATGTCGCCTTTCAAAAGCTATGTGCTGCAGGCGGTGGAAAAAATTCGCAACCTGAAGATCGATGTCATCGGTCCGTCTCACGGCCCGGTTTTAAGGCAGGATCCGTGGGGTGCGGTAAAGCGCTATGAAAACTGGTCGATTCCGTGCATCAACGATCCAAAGAAGATTTACATCGGTTACGTCACCTGCTATGGTTATACGGCAAAGCTTGCCGAAAAGCTGTATGAAGGAGCGGATCAGGATGGCATTGAGGTAGAGATCGAAGATGTTTCCAAATTAAGCGCCGCTGAGGTTGCCGCAAAGATTCACGCAGCGGACGCGTTTGCGCTTGGCTCCCCTACCCTTAACAGGGATGTTCTGGAGCCTGTGTGGGGCGTGATGACCTCCCTTTGCTCGTATGTGGTCAAGGATAAACACGCGGCGGTTTTTGGCACCTACGCATGGAGCGGCGAAGCGTGTAAGTATATGAGCGAACGATTATCCAATCTTGGCGTGAAGGTGATCGGCGAAGCAAAAGCGAAACTAAATCCAAGCGAGGAAGAACTCGCGGCAGCATATGAGCTGGGGGTACAGCTTCGCGAAACTGTAAAATAATTTTGTATTCTGTTAAAACAAGCCGGCATTTTGCCGGCTTGTTTTTGTCTTGAAAACCGCATAAAACTGCCACAAAATAAAGATTTTAAAAAATATGAAAAAAAGTAGAAGAAAAGAGTTGACATGGGTTAGGGAGTTTGGTATTATAAATA
>CAZQDA010000005.1:0-60560 GCA_964592155.1 uncultured Christensenella sp. | reverse complement strand
ACCTTGAGCGGTAGGCCAAACAGGTTGATGAAGCCTTCCGCATCATAGTGGTCATAAACCTCATCCTCGCCAAAGGTAGCAAACTCTTCGCTGTACAGAGAATATGGAGATTTCAGGCCCACGTGTTTGCAGTTGCCTTTATAAAGCTTCATGCGCACCGTGCCGGTGACCGTTTTTTGTGTTTCGTTCACAAATGCGCTGAGCGCCTCGCGCAGCGGGCAGAACCATTTGCCGTCATAAACCAGTTCCGCAAACTTTGTCGCAATGCCTTCCTTATAATGCATGGTGTCTTTATCGAGCGTCAGCGTTTCCAGCGCTGCGTGCGCGGTGTAAAGGATGCGTCCGCCCGGATTTTCGTATACGCCGCGGCTTTTCATGCCCACGAGACGATTTTCCACGAGATCGTCGATGCCCACTCCGTTTTCCGCGCCTAGCTCATTGAGCTTGGTAACGAGGTCAACCGGCGAATATTTTTGTCCGTCGATAGAAACAGGGATGCCCTGCTCAAATTCGATGGTAAAATAGCACGGCTTGTCCGGCGCGTCCTCCGGTGTTTTACAAATCATGTAAAGCTCGTCCTTAGGCTCGTTCCACGGATCTTCCAGATCGGCGCCCTCGTGGGAAAGATGCCAGATGTTTGCGTCCATGCTGTAATTGTGCTCTTTATCCACAGGAACAGGAATGTTACGCGCCTGCGCGTATTCAATTTCTTCTTCGCGCGATTTGATGTCCCAGATACGCCAGGGGGCAATGATGTCAAGCTCCGGTGCAAGCGCTTTCACGGTCAGCTCAAAACGAACCTGATCGTTTCCCTTTCCTGTCGCGCCGTGGCAGATTGCGTCAGCATCCACCTTTTTGGCGATTTCCACGAGGCGTTTTGCAATGATCGGACGCGCAAAAGACGTTCCCAGAAGATATTTTCCTTCATACATAGCGCCCGCCTGCATGGTGGGATACACATAATCGGTAATAAATTCTTCGGTCAGGTTTTCAATATATGCGTCGGAGGCGCCTGTTTTGATTGCCTTTTCATAAAGTCCGTCAAGCTCTTTGCCCTGACCGACATCTCCGCACACAGCGATTACGTCTTTGACACCGTAGGTTTCCTTGAGCCACGGGATAATAATGGACGTATCAAGGCCGCCGGAATAGGCAAGGACTACTTTGTTATACTGTTTTTTCTTTTTCATGTTAAAACTCCTCTTTCGCGCAGGGCGCGTAATATTCATTTGATATTCATAATTATACATAAAAATGAATAATTATGCAATAGGGAATTTTGAAAAACAGGAAATATTTTTCGATGCAGGAGCAAATTGCACAACAGCTCAAAATCAGGTATACTAAGGTAGAAAATCAGATACTTGAAATCAGGAGAAGGATACGGTGATTGTACTTGGCATAGATCCGGGGCTCGCAACGGTTGGTTATGGCGTTGTGGACTGCGACGAAAAGACAAAGCTTACGCTCATTGACTATGGAACGATCCTCACAGAGGCGGGGGAGCAGTTTCCTGTACGGCTAAAACAAATTTCACATGGGATCACGCAGCTCATTGACCTGTATCATCCGGATTGTGTGGCGTTTGAAGAATTGTTTTTCAACAAAAATGTCAAAACAGCCATCAATGTGGCGCAGGCAAGGGGAGCGGCGCTGGTTGCGGCCTCCGAAAGGACGGAAGAGCTCTATGAATATACGCCGCTTCAAATCAAGCAGGCTGTGGTCGGGTATGGCCGCGCGGATAAAAATCAGGTACAGGTGATGGTGAAAACTTTGCTGTCCCTGCGGGAAATTCCAAAACCGGACGATGCCGCGGACGCGGTGGCAGTGGCGATTTGTCATGCGCACAGCGCCAAAACAGCGGGTATATTGAATACCAAAATACGTTAGAATAGACAGAAAATGGTTATAAACCAATAAGGAGATGAAATGTACGCATATATTTCAGGGAAGGTAGCGCAAAAAGCAACCAACTATGCTGTCATTGATGTGGGCGGCGTAGGATACCAGATTTATACAGATACCTTTTCGCTCAACGCGCTCAAAACAGGCGAGAACGGAAAGCTGTATACCTATTTAAAGGTTGCGGAAGACGATATGACGCTTTATGGCTTTGCGACAACAGAGCAAAAGGCCATGTTTGAAAAGCTGCTTTCCATCAGCGGAATCGGGCCGAAGGCCGCGGCGTCGGTTTTATCCACCATGCGCGTGAACGACATTGCGGCGGCAGTGATCTCAAATGATGATAAGGCGTTTACCGGAGTGCCGGGCATCGGCAAAAAAACCGCGCAGCGGCTTGTGCTGGAGCTGAAAGAAAAAGTTGATTTTGAAGACGCGGTAGGCGACGGGGCCGATCTTTCTGAGATTGCACAGGATGCGGCTCAGGAGGCGGTGATGGCGCTCACTGGCCTTGGGTATAACCGTCAGGAGGCAGTTACGGCCATTTCGGCGGTGAAAAATTTGGGAGATACGGCGGAAGAGCTCGTGTCTTTGGCGTTAAGGCGCATGGGAAGATAGTCCGGTTCCGCAGTAAGACCACGCGGGAGATAAGCGCAGGGCAACCTGTATCACAACGAAAAAGGAGTATGAGTATATGAAAAAAATGATAGCAGTGATTTTAACGGTATTGCTTGCCGTAACAGTTCTGACGGCTTGCCAGCAGGCGCCGCAGCCGGCGGCATCCGCATCCGCATCCGAGGCCCCGGCCTCTGCGTCGGCGGAGCCAACGAAGGAGGCGCAGCCGAGCGCAACGCAAGAGGCGCAATCAAGCGCGCAGATAGCCAATCCGTGGACGCAGGCGAAAGACGCCGCCGAAGTAAAAACGCTCACAGGAATAGAGATGAGCGCATTGCCGGAAGGCGCGACGGGCGTTTCTTATTCCGTGCTGGAAAAAGAGAAACTGGCGCAGGCTGTTTTCACTTGGAACGGCGACGAATATACCTTCCGCATGGCACCGGATGACGCGGTGGAAGATATGTCAGGCATGTATGTCGATTTCAAAGCGGAGGAAGACGTGACATTCGGCAAGTATCATTATGATATTGAATATAACGAAGGTGCGGAGGGTGAATCCACATGGGAAATTGAGCCTACAAATATGGATTACTCGGTCACGATGAGCACTGGCGCGAACAGAGAAAAACTGATTGCGGTCAGCGAGGCGCTGATTCCGGCAGGATGACGGTCAGGAGCGCTTGAATAGAATTGCAAAAGAAGGTAGAAGCCAAGCTGGTTTACGCCTTCTTTTTTTGGCGTCAAACAACGTATTTCTTTGAAAGGCGGAATGGTGTATAATAGGAAATAACCAGGAAAACGACAGGAGAAAAAAATGGAAGAGGAATCTCGGATTGTTTCGGGAATGAAAATGACGGAGGATGTGACTGCCGATGCGTCACTGCGTCCGCAGTCGCTTGACGAATATATCGGGCAGGAAAAGGTCAAGGAAAAAATGGCCATCTTTATTGAGGCGGCAAAAATGCGCGGAGAAGCGCTGGACCATGTGCTGCTTTACGGCCCGCCCGGGCTGGGGAAAACGACGCTTGCCCACATTATCGCGCAGGAATTAAATGTGAATATCCGTATTACTTCGGGGCCGGCCATCGAGCGGCCGGGAGACCTTGCGGCGCTGCTCACCAACCTTTCGGATAAGGACGTGCTTTTCATTGACGAAATCCACAGGCTGAATACGAGCGTGGAAGAGGTGCTCTATCCCGCGATGGAGGATTACGCGCTGGATATCATTTTGGGCAAAGGACCGTCGGCGCGTTCCATGCGGATCGATCTGCCGAGATTCACCCTTGTGGGCGCGACAACCCGCGCGGGAATGCTGACCTCGCCGCTGCGCGACCGTTTCGGCGTGATCAACCGACTTCAAATGTATGACGCGAAGCAGCTCAAAACGATTGTGACGCGCTCTGCCAAAATTCTGGATATTCATGTGGATGAAAAGGGCGCGGAAGAAATCGCGCGCCGCTCACGCGGCACACCGCGTATTGCGAACAGGCTGCTGCGCCGTGTGCGTGATTTTGCGGACGTGCGCGCGCAGGGCGTGATCACGCAGGAAGCGGCGGATGAGGGTCTGAAGCTGCTGGAGGTTGACGCGCTGGGGCTTGACCATTCAGACCGGCTGGTGCTGGATGCGATCATCACCAAATTCGGCGGCGGGCCGGTAGGGCTTGATACGCTTTCGGCTACGACAGGAGAAGAAGCGGGGACCATTGAGGATGTAATCGAGCCGTTTTTATTGCAATTGGGCTTCCTGCAAAGGACGCCGCGCGGCAGGTGCGCGACGGAACATGCATATCATCACATGGGAATTGCACTACCAAAAAAAGCTGATAACAAGGGGCAAACAAAGCTGTTCTAGCTTGTATAATACACTATGAAAACATCTGATTTTGACTATAATTTGCCGGAAAGATTGATCGCGCAGACGCCAATCGAGCCGAGGGATCATTCGAGGCTTCTTGTGTATGACCGCACGACCAAAGAGGCGGCTCACAAGCATTTTTATGACGTGGTGGACTACCTTGAAAAGGGCGACGTGCTTGTGATCAACGAAACCAAAGTCATCCCTGCGCGGCTGTATGGAAAAAAACGCGGCACGGAAACGGATTTCGAATTTTTACTATTAAAACGTCTTCGTCTTGACGTTTGGGAGGTTATCATGCGTCCGGGTAAAAAATTGAAGCCGGACGGATATGTGGACTTTGGCGCTGATTTGTGTGCAAAGCTTTTGCGCAAAAAAGAGGACGGCGTTTGTGAAGTGCAGTTTGAATATCAGGGCGTATTTGAGGAGCTTTTGGACCGCTACGGCAATATGCCGCTTCCGCCCTATATCACACAACGGCTGGAGAAGAAGGAACGATACCAGACTGTTTACGCAAAAGAGGACGGCAGCGCGGCGGCGCCCACGGCGGGACTTCATTTTACGCCGGAGCTTTTAAAAAAGCTGGAAGACAAGGGCGTTATTCTGGTAAAAATATTGCTGCATGTGGGGCTGGGAACGTTTCGTCCGATGAAGGAAGAGACAGTGGAAGAGCATATCATGCACTCGGAATATTACAGCGTGAGCGAAGAAGCGGCACGAGAGATTAACGCGGCAAAAAAGGAAGGCAGGCGCGTGGTTGCGGTGGGCACAACGAGCGTGCGCACGCTGGAAAGCGCCGCAAAAGACGGGCTTGTGCAGGCGGGCAGCGCGGATACGGATATTTTTATTTATCCAGGCTATGAATATCAAATTGTGGATGCGCTGATTACGAATTTCCACCTCCCGAAATCAACGCTGATCATGCTTGTGAGCGCCTTTTGCGGGCGGGAGGAAACATTGCGCATTTATAATGTGGCGGTGGAGGAGCAATATCGTTTTTTCAGTTTTGGCGACGCCATGCTGATCGTGTAGGTGAAACGAGGGCAACGACATTGAAAATTACGGTGATCCATGGGCAAGCCCATAAGGGCGTGACCTATACGATGACAAAAGAAGTATTGGGCAGGCTTGTCAATACAGAGCAGGACGAAATCAGGGAATTTTTTCTGCCCATGGATGGCTTGCATTTTTGCTGCGGCTGCAACAGTTGCTTTATCAAAGGCGAGCACACCTGTCCGTCCGCAGAAAAGGTGCAGCCCATTGCGCAGGCGATGGAATGGGCGGATGTTATTTTTCTCGATAGTCCCAATTATGTCATGGAAATGAGCGGCGCGATGAAAAACCTGATGGATCATCTGGCATATCGCTGGGTGACGCACAGGCCGCACGGCGCGATGTTTACCAAAGTGGGGGTAACGCTTTGCTCCTCAGCGGGAGCGCCTGCCGGACATACGGTGCGATCCATGGCAAAGCAGCTCAAGTGGATGGGCGTATCTAAAGTGTACGGTTTCCCCTTCACCTGCAATGCGTTGGGCGTTTTAGACCTGAAACCTGAAAAACGGACAGAGATGGAACGAAAAGCGGCCTGTGTTGCTGAAAAAGTCCGGCGGAGGGTGCAAAATCCGCATCCGAGCCTGCGGGGGAAACTGTTCTTTTCTATTTTCCGGAAAATGCAGTCCGCACCTGCCAGCGATTGGAATCCGACGGATCGGAACTGGTGGGCAGATCAGGGCTGGATAAAGGGGAGCAGGCCATGGAAAAGCGAAAAGCAGGAGAAGGAATAAAATGATAATCAAACGGATATGGGCGGTTTTTTTCAGCGCGACAGGGACGACGCAAAGAATTACCTGTGCCATTGCGCGGCGGATGGCAGATAAAATCGGCGCGGACTATAAAACATACGATTTTACGCCGCCGGATGCGCGCGGCGTTGCTCCGGAGTTTGAACAGAACGACCTTGTGGTTTTTGGAACGCCGGTTTATGCGGGGCGTGTGCCGAATGTTTTGCTGCCTTATCTGGCAACCATGCAGGGCAAAGGGGCGCGCGCGGTGCCGGTTGTGGTTTACGGCAACAGGCATTACGACGATGCGCTCATCGAGCTTAGGGATATTTTGGCGGCCGGTGGGTTTCTGCCGATTGCGGCAGGGGCTTTTGTGGGAGAACACGCCTTTTCCAATCTTCTGGCGAAGGACAGGCCGGATGCGCAGGACATGCGTATCGCGCGGCAGTTTGCTGAGGATGTGCTCGCAAAACCGGAGACAGCATCCGGCGGGGAGACGCTTTTTGTGGAAGGCACGCCCTATCCTTACAGAGGATATTTTAAGCCGAGGGACAGGAATGGAAATCCGGTCGATATCCGAACGGTGAAGCCTCTGACAAACCAAAATTGCAATGACTGCAAGCTGTGCGCGGATGTGTGCCCCATGGGCTCCATCGATTATGAAAATGTACGTGAGTATACCGGAATCTGCATTAAGTGCGGGGCGTGCGTCAAGCAATGCCCGCAGCGTGCGAAATATTATGCGGATGAAGCATATTTATACCATAAGCAAGAGCTTGAGGAAGGATTCAGGCGGCGTGCGCAGCCGGAATTGTTCTTGTAAAAAAGAATATGTAATGAAAAAAAGCGGCGTTTTTCCAAACGTCGCTTTTTTGACTTACCAAATGCCCAGAATATGCTGTATCAAAAGGCTTACGGCCGCAATGCCAATCCAGCAGCACAATCCCATGAAAATCGGTTTGGCTCCGCTTTTGATCAGCTTTATGATATGCGTGTTCAGCCCGATGGCAGCCATTGCCATAATAATGAAGAATTTGCTCAGGTCTTTTAAGGGACTTGTAATTTGCGCAGGCAGATGGAAGACTGTCGTAACCACAGAAGCCAGCACAAAAAACAATACAAAAAAAGGAAATATTTTTTTTATGCTGACCTGAATCCCCTGGGATTGCTCCAGCTTTTTTTCTTTGCGGGTGCGCACAAAAGCGAGAATCAGGGTAATGGGAATGATGGCCAGCGTGCGGGTCAATTTGACAATTGTCGCCTGCTCGAGGGTATTGCTGCCGTGAATGCCGTCCCACGACGCGGCGGCGGCGGTTACGGAAGACGTGTCGTTGATTGCCGTGCCCGCGAAAAGCCCAAACCCTTCATTGGATAATCCGAGCGCACTTCCGAGCGCGGGGAAGATCAGCGCCGCAGCGACATTGAACAGAAAAATGACGGAGATCGCCTGCGCGATTTCTTCGTCGTCCGCGCCAATGACGGGCGCAGTTGCCGCAATTGCGCTTCCGCCGCAAATGGATGAGCCGACTCCGATCAGTGTGGAAATACGCGAGGGCATTTTTAAGGCGCGGTATAGCAAAAACGCAATGATCAGCGAGACCGATATGGTGGAAAGAATGATGGGTAGCGATTGTGCGCCCGTGCGTAAAATTTCTGAAAGATTCATGCCAAATCCCAACAAAACAACGGCCCATTGCAATATTTTTTTGGAGGTGAAAGTGACTCCGGAAACAAAGGGCGTTTTGTTTTTGATCAGCAGCGCGAGAATCATCCCAATGAGAATGGCAAACACCGGTCCGCCGACAACAGGCAGCAGGTGACCGAGAAAATAAGCGGGTGCTGCAATCGCGAGACAAAGCAGCAGTCCTTTCCAGTTCGTTTTCAAAAATTCCATATATTTTTCCTTCTTCTTATTTCATCGGACTCATTATAGCACTGAATATAAATAATATAAAATTATATATATTTATTTTAACATAAATATATGTTATGATTAATTGAAAAAGAAGGTGAAACGGATGCTTGATTTCAGGATGGAGACATTTCTTGCGGTGTGCCAATATTTGAGTTATACCAAGGCTGCGGAACACCTTCACATTACGCAGCCGGCGGTTTCCCAGCATATTCGCTGCCTCGAAGAACACTATGGCGTTAAGCTTTTTACGCGCAATAAAAAGAAGATAGAGCTCACGCAGGAAGGCGCGCTTGTGCGCAGCAGCGCAATCGCAATGAAGCACGACGATATTTTCCTGAAACGGAAACTAAGCGAAGCGGTTCAGGCAAGTGAATTGCTATTTGGCGTAACGCTCACGGTAGGCGAGTATGTGATTCCTCCGGTGATTGCCGGGTACCTGAAAAAACACAGGGGCATATCCGTTAAGATGCTGGTTGCAAACACCAGAGAGCTACTGAAAAAGCTTGACAATGGTGAAATCGATTTTGCCTTGGTGGAGGGATATTTTGCAAAGAACGAATATGAGCATCTGGTATTCCGATCAGAGCCGTTCGCCGCGGTTTGCGGGATGCAGTACCGGTTTGCAGGCGTGCCGCGCGTGGTAGAGGATTTGCTTAAGGAGCGGATTTTGGTGCGCGAGGAAGGCAGCGGAACGCGGGAAATATTGGAAAAATATTTGGAGGAAAGGAATCTGCTCCTTTCAGACTTCAAAGCGATCGCTGAAATCAGCAGCCTGGAGACAATCAAATTGCTCGCAAAAGAAAATTGCGGGATTGCATTCTTATATGAAGCGGTTGTCGAAAAGGAACTCAAGGAAGGCAGTCTGCAAAAAATACCGCTTGAAAATTTCGATATCCGGCACGATATGACATTCCTCTGGAGGCAGAGCAGTATTTTTGCGGAGGACTATCGCTTGCTTTATGAAGAATTTAAAAAATGATGCCTTATTATAGCTTGACTATTGCATAACAGAAGAATATCATTACTAGTGGGAGATAGTATTATATGCCAATTATTGACGACAACGACATCAGCGACCTGTTGCAGCGCACGCTAAATAATGTCGACGAGCGACTTGTGGACCACGGAAAGCGCGTGGCTTTTGTTGTGGCAAAAATGCTGGAAACTCAAGACAAGTATACGCGCAAAGAGCAGCAGCAAATTTGTTTTTTATCGCTTTTGCATGATATCGGCGCCTATAAAACGGAAGAGATTGACCAGATGCTTCAATTTGAAACCGAAAATATCTGGGGTCATTCTGTATATGGTTATTTGTTTATGAAATACCTGTCTCCGCTTGCGGAATATGCGTCGGCGATTTTGTACCATCATTTGAATTATTCGCAGCTGCGCACAATGGATGTGCCCTGTAAGGAAATCGCGCAGATATTGCATTTGGCGGACAGGGTGGATATCTGTAAGAAAAATTATGGCGATCAGTTCTCCGCATTGACCGATTATCTGGAGGAGTCGCGTGAAATAAGGTTTTCTTCTGAAACAATTGAGCTCTTTTTTAAAGCAAATGAAGAACATTGCATTTGGGACAGGATCAATGATGAGATTGTTTTTCGCGATATCATAGGGGAAATCGCTTTTTCGCGGCCGGAAGTCAGGATGTATCTCGATATGTTGATTTACACGATTGATTTCAGAAGCCATCATACGGTTACGCATACCATTACCACAACGCAAATTGCCTGTCAGCTTGCGCAATTGAAAAGAATCAGTCTGGATATGCTCAGAAAGATTTATTATGGAAGTATGCTCCATGACCTTGGTAAGGTGGGCATTCCGGTAGAGATACTGGAGTTTCCCGGAAAATTGAGCATTCAGGCAATGCGTATTATGCGCACGCATGTGGATATTACGGCGGAAATATTAGGTGACAGCTTTGATCCTGTGATCACGCGGATTGCGCTGCGCCATCATGAGAAATTGGATGGAACGGGCTATCAATGGGAACTGAAAGCTGACGAATTAACCGTTCCGGAGCGGATTGTTGCGGTTGCGGATATTGTAAGCGCATTGCAGGGAACGAGAAGCTATAAGGACGCTTTTTCCAAGGAAAAGATTATTGCCATCATAAAGAAACAGGCGGAGCAGGGGCTGATTGATGGGGAGATTGTGAACCTGATGGTGCAGCATTTTGACGCGGTGATGGAAACGGTGGAGACCCGGTGCAAACCGGTGTGGGAGATTTATAACAAAATCCAATCCGAATATGCCCAAATGATGTTAGAATTTACTCAAAATCCCATGGAACCGGAAGTCATGAAGGATTTGCTTGACGGCAGACAGACGCAATGATATAGTAAATTTGTATTTTCAAATAAAGGAGACAGGTGGATGCGTAATATTTCTTGCTAAAACACGAATGTGAATGACGGAAGGCACAAAGCGGCGGGGGCTGTTTGGTGTTATTTCGATGCAAGAAAGTTACGAAAATTTGTTCCTCTGTTCCGAATCTCACAGGATCTCTCTGGAGAAATAGCGAATTGAGGCTGCAGGAAAACATAGCTTTCTTGCAGGCTTTTTTGTTATCTCATTTTGCCGGCAATGGGCAAAAAAGGAGGATTCTTTATGTCTTTAATACAAATTTCAAATCTGACGTTTGGTTATGACGGCAGTGCCGATATGATTTTTGAGCGGGTGTCTTTTCAGATGGATACAGACTGGAAGCTGGGCTTTACCGGAAGAAATGGTTGCGGAAAAACGACATTCCTGCGGCTGCTTCTGGGGCAGTTGGAGTATACTGGATCAATTTCCGCCTCTGTGGAATTCGATTACTTCCCATTTCTGGTTTCGGACAAAAGCCGGAATACAATCGATATTGCACATGAAATTGATCCGGATTTCGAGCAGTGGCAGCTTCAAAAGGAGCTATGCCTGATGGACGTTTGCCTGGATGTGCTCTATCGACCGTTCGAAACACTGAGCAATGGAGAGCAGACAAAGGTGCTTTTGGCGATGCTGTTTTTAAAGCAAAATAACTTTTTATTGATCGACGAACCCACAAACCATCTGGATCAGGCTTCGCGCAGGACAGTCGGAGCCTACCTGAAAGGGAAAAAGGGATTTATTCTGGTATCTCACGACAGGGCGTTCCTCGATTCGTGCATCGATCATATCCTGTCGGTGAATAAGACCGATATTGAAATACAAAGCGGGAATTTTTCCACATGGATGCAAAATAAGGAGCGCAGGGATGCGTTTGAGCTGGATCAGAACGAACAGCTCAAAAAGGAGATCAGGCGTTTCAATGAAACTGCGCGGCAAAAGGCAGGATGGTCGGATCAGGTGGAAAAAACGAAAAAGGGGACGCGTGTGGCAGGCTTGCGTCCTGATCGGGGAGCGATCGGGCATAAGGCCGCCAAAATGATGAAGAGGGCCAAAACAGCGGAAACACGCGCGCAAAAGGCAGCAGAAGAAAAGGCAAAGTTGCTCAAAAATTTAGAGCAGTCGGATGAGCTGAAGCTACAGCCGCTTTCCTATCATACGGAAAGGCTTGCGGAGCTTAAGGAGGTTTCCATTTTTTATGGCGAGCGGACAATCTGCAGGGAAGTCGATTTTGTGGTAAACCAGGGAGACAGGATTTCTCTTTCCGGAAAAAACGGATGCGGCAAATCAAGTATTTTGAAGCTGTTATGCGGGGACAGTATTCCGCATAACGGCATGCTGTATCTGGCAAAAAACATCACGATATCCTATGTTCCGCAGGATGCTTCCTTTTTGAGCGGCAGCCTTGACACATTGATAAGAGAGCATGGACTCGATCGAACGCTGCTCCTGACCCTGCTCCGGAAGCTCGGCTTTCTGAGATCGCAATTTGATAAGGGTATGGAGCAGTTCAGCCAGGGGCAGAAAAAGAAAGTGTTGCTCGCAAAAAGCCTGTGCGAGAGGGCGCATCTTTATATTTGGGACGAGCCTCTTAATTTTGTGGATGTGATTTCGAGAATGCAGGTAGAGCAGATGATTCAAACCAGTGATGCGACAATGATTTTTGTGGAGCATGATCAACGATGCGAAGCAAATATTGCCACCAAAATTGTAACATTATGAAATTTACTTTTAGGAAAGAGTCTGATAAAATATATCATACCGAAAGGGTACGATAATCTGGATGGAAAAAGCGTTTTGATTCAGGACAATAATTGCAATCGCACAAAAGGAGAGGCACCATGAGCCTAACAGAAAAATCACTTGATCTGATCGTCCATTTGCAAAAGGTTTATTTTGAGCAGCGTGATATGGAAGCGGCTCTGGCACAGATGGCGGAAGATATCCAGTGGGTCGGCACAGAGGAAGGAGAGATTTTCAAAGGGCTTGAGCAGACGGCTTCTTTTATGCAAAAAGAGAAAGAGCGGTCCCAAAGCACTTTTGAAATTCTGGATTGCGAATATACGGCCGAAGAGGTAGCGCCAGGGGTTTGCTCGGTTGTGGGCGCAGCGTGTATTCGTGAAAATACGGATGACGAAGGAGTAATGGCACTTACCGTCCGTGTTTCGGCAGTATGCACAGAGCGCGACGGCGTGGTCAAATTGCGGCAGTTCCATCTTTCGATCGGAGGGGAAAATCAGGATGAGGAAAGCATATTTCCGCGGATCCTCCCTTCGCGGCAGGCAAAAGAGGCGCAGGAAGCACTGCAGATTATGCTGCAACGCTATCAGATTGTCATGGATCAGGCAACAGACATCGTATTCGAATGGGATGTGAAAAACGATCAAATGTATTATTCCCCAAACTGGGAGAAGCGTTTTGGTTATCAGCCTATCACAGAACACGCGAGCACTGAGCTGCCGCTGGGAGCCCATATCCATCCGGACGACGTATATACGCTTAAGAGTTTGATTGCTGAGACGGTGGGAGGAAAAGAATATTCTGAGAGCGAGCTTAGAATTGCAAGGCAGGACGGCGTTTATTTATGGTGTCGTGTGCGGGTAACGCTGCAAACAGACCGTGATGGCACGCCGCTAAAGGCAATTGGTGTAATCATAGATATCGATCAGGAAAAGCGGCGTGCGGATCTGATGAAAAAACGCGCGGAACGCGATATGCTCACAGGGCTTTATAATAAAGGCACGGTTCAAGCGCTTGTGGAAAAGCAGCTTTGCACTGTGGGCAAGAAAAATGTGGCGGCGCTTCTCATTATCGATGTGGATAATTTCAAGCAGATCAATGATATTTATGGGCATTTGAGCGGCGACGCAATGCTTGCGGATGTGGCGGGAATTCTGCAGAATATGTTTCGCACAGGCGATATTGTTGGGCGCATTGGCGGAGATGAGTTCATCGTCTTTTTGAAAAATGTGTACGGGAAAGAAAATGTTACGCAGCGTGCCAAAGATATTCTGGCGGCTTTTCAAAGTGTGCTGGGAAAAAATGAAAAACGTATTGAGCTGTCGTGCAGCATCGGCATTGCGATGGCTCCGGAAGCGGGAAAAGACTTTTTCAGCCTGTACAAGAATGCGGATATAGCCCTGTATGACGCAAAGATGAAAGGGAAACACACGTTTTCGTTTTTTACACCGGCGCTTCCGGTGCTCGTAACAAAAGAAACGCCGATTTATGGCAGCACCGTGGGGGACGGAATTGACTCTGACCGCGTGAGCGGAGCCATGAGCCAGGCGCTTGCCGAATATGTTTTTTATACGCTATACCAGTCGGAGGACATCGAAACCGCAATCCCCTTGATTTTGGAGATTGTCGGAAGAAAGTTTGACGTCAGCCGGGTTTATATTTTTGAGGACACCGAGGATGGGGAATATTGCAGCAATACGTTTGAATGGTGCAACGAGGGAATCGTTGCCCAAAAAGATTTTTTGCAGAATGTTCCCTATGAAGAGCTTGATCACTTTGACGAAAACTTCGATGAAAACGGCATCTTTTATTGCAGGGATATTTGCAAACTGAGCCCCAAGCAAAAAGAGATTCTGGAGGTTCAGGGAATCAAATCCATGCTGCAGTGCGCCATACAGGACGATGGAAAAAAGAGGGGATTTGTCGGTTTTGATGAATGCGGCGAAAACCGGTTCTGGACGCAGGAGCAGATTGACGCACTTTCGCTCGTAGCGGCTGTGGTCAGCATTTTCCTGCTCAAAAAACGCGCGCAGGTGCGCACAGATCAAGCGCTCAAAAGCCTTGAAATTATCCTCGATCATCAGGATGCATGGATTTACGCGGTGGAAAAGGATTCTCACAGAATACTCTATGCAAACAGCAAGACAAAGGAGGCTGTTCCGGCGCTCCATGTGGGAGAAAAATGTCATAAAGCGTTCTTCGGCTTCGATGAACCGTGCGAAGATTGTCCCGGCAAAAAGCTGACAAAACGCAAACAAAAAGCGGATGCGGTGGTGTACAGCGAAATTCTTGATTCAAAGGTGCTTGCCAAGGCGAGAAGCATTCCTTGGCTGGGAGAGCGGGACGTTTTTCTGATGTCATGCGAAGGGATGAAAAAAACTGCGGCGGATGGTGATTGACGCGCAGGGGCGGTTTCCTTTACAATAGAGATATGAAAAACGAAGTGAATTTTAAATTTTCGGTCGAAACAAACGACCGGAATACGAAAGCGAGAACAGGAGTTTTGAAGACCCCGCATGGGGAAATTAAAACGCCTGTTTTTATGCCTGTCGGCACGCAGGCAACCGTCAAAGCCATGACAGGTGATCAGGTGCTTACGGCGGGCGCGCAAATTATTCTTGGAAATACCTATCATTTATATATGCGCCCGGGTCACGAATTGATCCGCGAGGCAGGCGGGCTGCATCAATTTATGAACTGGAAAAAACCGATTCTTACGGACAGCGGCGGGTTTCAGGTGTTCAGCCTGGGCGATTTGCGCAAGCTGACGGAGGAGGGCGCGGCGTTTCAGTCGCATCTGGACGGTTCAAGGCATATGTTTACGCCTGAAAAGGTGGTGGAAATTCAGGAAGCGCTTGGCTCTGACATCATGATGGTGCTCGATGAGTGTACGCCATATCCGGCGGATTTTGAATATACCAGACATTCGATGGAGCGGACTCATCGTTGGGCGCAGCGGTGCAAGGACGCGCAGACCAATGACAGACAGGCGCTTTTTGGCATTGTGCAGGGCGGTATGTATCCCGAGCTGCGAAAAATCAGCGCGGAAGAGATCGCAAGGCTCGATTTTATTGGAAACGCAATCGGCGGGCTTTCGGTGGGCGAACCCAAGCCAATGATGTATGAAATGCTGGATGTGGTCACAGAGGTGCTGCCGCGCGAAAAACCGCGCTACCTGATGGGCGTGGGTACGGCGGATTGCCTTGTGGAGGGCGTGGCGCGCGGGGTCGATATGTTTGATTGTGTGCTGCAAACGCGTGTTGCGCGCAATGGAACGGCGCTTGTGAGAAATGGAAAGCTTGTCATCCGTAACGCGGAATATGCAAAGGATTTTCGCCCGATTGACGAAACCTGCGATTGTTACGCGTGCAAAAACCACACGCGGGCCTATATCCGCCATTTGGTTAAAACAAATGAGATATTGGGGGCAATTTTGCTGTCCATCCACAATACCCGCTTTACCATCAGACTGATGGAGGAAATCAGAGGGCATATCGAGGACGGGAGCTTTGAGGAATTCAGGCGCGAGTTTATGGCTGAATTCCACTTGTAGAGGGAAAAAATGGTTGACTATTAAGCGCTCAGACGCTATGATAGTCTATAGTACATTTTGAAAAAATGAAAGGCGGTAAAGAGGTATGCCATTAGGATGTATGAGTTCGACAGCGTCAGGTGCTGCGGGTGCTGCAGGCGGCACAGATATGACGATGTTGATCTTTCCAATTTTGTTGATTGTGGTATTTATTCTGCTCATTATTGTTCCAAACAAGAGAAAAGAAAAGCAGTTTAAAAACATGCTCGGCAATCTGCGTGTGGGAGACATGATCAAAACAATCGGTGGATTTTATGGAAAGGTCGTTTCGATCAAAGAAGATTTGATCACAATCGAATGCGGCCCTGACAAAACAAAGCTGGTTCTGGCAAAAGGTGCAATTGCTTCTGTGGAAGGCATGGAGGAAGGAAAAGAGATTCCTGCCAAAACAGACGATAAGAAGGATGGCAAGAGCGAAGAGGCAGAAGAAAAGGCAGACGATAACGATAAAAAAGAAGATTCCAAAGGCTCTAAAAAAACGAAGTAATTTGAGTCAAAGCGAAACTTGAAATTTTTACATAACTGTGGTAAAATACAGAAGTTGAAAATTTCCGAAAAGGAGTTTCTGAAATGAAGCATATTAAAACAGTGACAAAGAGCAATCTGAAAGATACGTTACGTACGGGCGGTTGCGGCGAATGCCAGACTTCCTGCCAGTCTGCTTGCAAAACGTCTTGCACGCTTGCAAACCAGAAATGCGAGAAGAAAGACTGAACGAGTTTAATCAAAGTGGTGGCGGCATTGCAACAGAATGTCGCCATTTTTTTGCTCAGCAAGAGGCGTCCTTTAGGAAATGCGGGGGACGTTTTTACTCATGAAAGGAGCGCCATACAATATTGGTTCATTTAATAGAATTTTGCGGACATTATGCCGCGCTGGATGTAGAATCCGGCTCTGTGCATGCGATTGACCGTACTGCGATGAGTGTTTTGACATTCAAAAACGCAGGAAAAACAAACGAACAGATTAGGAACGATTTAGGGGAAGAGGCGCAGGAGGTTCTTGCGGAAATCGAAGAGCTGACAGAGCAGGGGCTGCTTTATTCCGAATGCGAAATCGATCAGGAAAATACACAGTTCAATACGCCGGTCATTAAGGCGCTGTGCCTGCTTGTGGCGCAGGACTGCAATTTGCGCTGCTCTTATTGCTTTGCAGACACAGGCGAATACCATGGAACGCGCGCGCTGATGAGCATTGAGACCGCAAAGGCGGCCATTGATTTTCTGATTGCGCACAGCGGCGGACGGCGGAACCTTGAGGTGGATTTTTTTGGCGGAGAGCCACTGATGAATTTTGACGTGGTCAGGGAAACAGTCAATTATGGCAGGGAGCAGGAAAAGCTGCATGGTAAGAACATTCGCTTCACGCTGACCACAAATGCGTATCATGTGACAGACGAAATGGCCGATTTTATCAACTGTGAGATGAAAAACGTGGTTATCAGCATGGACGGCAGAAAAGAAGTACACGATAAAATGCGCAAAAATGTCGCGGGCGAAGGAAGTTATGATAAAGTGCTCAAGAATGCGCACAAAATTGTAGACGGGCGGAACGGAAAAGAGTATTACGTCCGGGGCACCTATACGGCGGAAAATCTGGATTTTTCAAACGACGTGTGCGCGATTGCGGACGCAGGATTTGACCAAATTTCCGTGGAGCCCGTGGTCACAGGGGAAAGCTATGCGATCAGGCAGGAGGACATCCCGCAATTAAAGCATGAATATGAGATGCTGGCGCGTGAATACATCAAGCGGAACGAGGAGGGGAAAGGATTTCACTTTTTCCATTTTATGATTGACCTCGACAGCGGACCGTGTCTCAATAAACGTTTGCGTGGCTGCGGCGCGGGCAGCGAATATCTTGCGGTCACGGCGGATGGAATCCTGTATCCGTGCCATCAGTTTGCGGGAATGGACGGCTTTGCGATGGGGGATGTTCATGGGGACGACGTTGATCAGGACATCAAGCAGGATTTTTTGGATACGCATGTATTTACCAAGGAAGGGTGTGCCGAATGCTGGGCGAAATATTACTGCTCGGGCGGCTGTGCGGCAAACTCTTTTCATGCGACGGGAGACATCAGAAAGCCGTATAAAATAGGGTGCGAGATGGAAAAGAAACGGATTGAAACGGCAATTGCCATTCAAACATTTGCGGAGGATTTATTATGATTTGTAAGGTGAAAGGGCATACGCCCAAAATTGCGGACACGGCTTTTGTGCACAGAAGCGCTGTGGTAACCGGCAGGGTTGTGTTGGAGGAAAATGTGAGCGTCTGGCCGTGTGCGGTGCTGCGCGGCGATTTTGATGAAATTAAAATTGGAAAAAATTCCAATGTGCAGGATAACAGCGTGCTGCACGCGGACGTCGGCCTGCCGCTTGTCATTGGGGAAAATGTGGTGATCGGACATAACGTGAATCTGCATTCCTGTGAGATTGGAGACCATAGCCTGATTGGAATCGGCGCGGTGGTTTTGAACGGCGCAAAGATCGGAAAAAACTGCCTTGTTGCGGCAGGCTCCGTGGTCACGCCCGGCAAAGAATTTACGGATGGCAGCGTGCTGATGGGCTCGCCCGCGAAGGTGGTGCGGGAGATAAGCCCTGCCGATATGGCGCACCAGCAGGAACTTTTGGATTATTATTTGGTTGAAGCTAAGGAATATATGCAAACAGAGGAAGAGCTTTAAAACAAGGACGAGACGGGCGGATATTTTTTGAATATCCGCCTTTTTTATGCAAAAAAACTGCATAACCTTGTGCACAGGCCGCTTTTTCGGTATAATGATAACGTTATTATCGAAAAAAGGGGTATCTGTATGGTATTTGATTGGGGAGTTGTAGCGGCATTTATCGGTTATTTTATTTTTGTTCTGTTGATTGGATTTTATTTTTATAAAAAATCTTCCAATCTTTCGGACTATATGCTGGGTGGCAGGGGCCTGAATCCTGCTGTAGGCGCGCTTTCAGCGCAGGCCTCGGATATGAGCGGCTGGCTGTTGATGGGACTTCCGGGCGCGCTGTACCTGTCTGGCATGAGCGAAGTGTGGCTGGGTGTGGGTCTTGCCATCGGTTCTTATTGTTCCTGGCTGATTGTGGCAAAGCGTTTGCGCCAGTATTCCTATGTGGCGGGGGACGCAATTACGGTTCCGCAGTTTTTTGAAAACCGCTTCAAGGACGAAAAGGGCGTGCTGCGGCTTATCAGCTCATTGGTTATTCTTGTATTTTTTACATTTTATGTGGTATCCGGCTTTGTGTCGGGCGGCACAGTTTTCACCGCTGTGTTCCCCGGAATGGACTACACGGTGGCGATGGTCATTTGTGCGATTGTCATTATTGCCTACACCTTTATGGGCGGCTTTAAGGCCGTCTGCTGGACGGACTTTTTTCAGGGTATGCTGATGCTGGTGGCGATTTTCGTGGTTCCGCTTGCCGCCATGGGCAGGCTCGGTGGGATCGAAGAAGTGACAACGGCCGCAAACAACATTGCGCCGGGCTTTTTGGACCCGTTTAGTAACACCGCAGGCCAGCCGTTAAACCCTCTGTCCTTGATTTCCAATCTTGCGTGGGGGCTTGGATATTTCGGCATGCCGCATATCATCATCCGGTATATGGCGATCAAAGAGCCGCGCATGATCAAGACTTCAAGGCGGATCGCGACAAGCTGGAATGTGCTTGCGCTGGCGGGAGCGATTATGGTGGGAATTATAGGTCGGATTTATTTAGGAGACATGTTCACGGACGCTGCCGGCGCGCAGACCGTCTTCCTTGTCATGGCGGGCGACCTCTTTGTTCCGGTGATTGCCGGAATCTTGCTGTCTGCCATCCTTGCCGCAGTGATGAGTACGGCAGATTCGCAGCTGCTGGTGGCTTCTTCGGCAATTACGGCTGATATTTATGGAAAGCTGACCAAAAAGAAACCGTCCGAGAAAAAGCTGATGTGGATTGGAAGAATCGGCGTCATCGTGATTGCCGTGATTGCGGCGATTCTGGCGCGTGATCCGCAGACTTCGATTATGTCGGTTGTGTCGTTTGCGTGGGCGGGCTTTGGCAGCGCGTTCGGGCCGGTGGTGCTGATGGCGCTCTTTTGGAAACGCACGACAAGAAACGGCGCGCTTGCGGGCATGGCGACGGGGTTTGTGGTTTCAATCCTGTGGAACCAGCTTTGGGCGGCGCCGACAGGGCTTTATGAAATGGTTCCAGGCTTTGCACTGGGACTTTTGGCATGCGTTGTGGTGAGCCTGCTGGATAAAAAGCCGTCCGAGGAAATCGAGCGCGAATTTGAAGCGGCAAAAGTAAGCGAGGCTTGAATCATTGAAAAAAGGGCGGAAGAATCCGCCTTTTTTTATCCGAATTTTCATGCAGAAACAGCGCCGGTTATGATATACTAAGGGCAGGTGATTTCATTGGTTAAAACAGAACTTTCGATTGAAAAAAGCAGAGAGCTGATTGAAAACGCACTGGGGATCGACTGCTTTATTGAGGATGCGCAAAATGCGTGGACACCCCAAAGCGAGCTGTGCAAAGAGTGCATGAATCTGCAAAAGAAATACGGGCTCGAAAAAAATTGCGCGTCGCTGCACGCGGACAGCGCCCGCCAATCCGAAAAATGGGGCGGAAAATATGAATACCTTTGCCCACTCGGGCTTTGCTTTGTTGCGAGTGGAATTCCATTGGAGCTCGAGCTGCGGTACGCGATCATTGTGGGGCCGTTTTTTATGGTGGATATGGACGAGTTTAAGGGGGAAGACCTTCCGAACATGTTCCATGACAAGGACACAAAAGAGTTGGTCAAAAGGGCTGCACAGGTTACTTATGTGCCCTGCCACAGGGTTACCTACCTTGCGGACATGATTAATGTGGTGGCAAAGAGCGCCGCTTCTTCCATCCGGTCGGGCTTTCGAATTGATACAGGGCAAAAGGATTCGGAATTTATGATGCACCATTTGATTTATGAGCACAAAGACCTCAAGGAAATCATGGAAACCCAGATGGAGCTTGAGAAAAGGCTTTTGAATCAAATTAAGCTGAAAAACCGCGAAAAATCACAGGAACTGCTCAACGAAATTTTAGGAAGCATCTATTTTCATTCGTTTGGAAATCTTTCGATCATCAAAGCGCGTGTAACCGAACTTGTGGTAGGGCTGTTGCGCGAGGCAATTTTTGCGGGGATCGGCATAGAAAATGTGTTTGCCCTTTCCGGAGACTATATTGGCGAGATACAGAAATTCAGCAACATCAGGGAATTAAACGAGTGGCTTGCCAAGGTTTTGAACAGCATCATGTTTTCTGTATTTCCCACCAGCCATGTGCGTCTTGCAAGCATCGTGGACAAGGTAAAGGGGTATATTGAAGAAAACTATATGAAAAAAATATCCTTAAACGAGCTTGCGAATCTGGCAGGATTTTCTGTCTCCTATTTGAGCAAGATTTTTAAGGAAGAGACACAGAAAAGCATCAGCGCATACATCAATTATGTGCGTATCGAAAACGCCAAAAAATTGTTATGCACCACGGATATTTCTCTGGTGGAGCTGGCGTATATTGTTGGCTTTGAAGAGCAAAGCTACTTCACAAAGGTGTTTAAAAAACTGGAGGGCGTCGCGCCCGGAAAATACCGCGACAGCAACGCCCGCCTGTAAAGGATACGGTTATTTATGCTTGATGAAGGTTCCTTCCTCAAGCTCGCGGAAGGCCGTGTCTAGCTCATCACGCGTGTTCATTACGACAGGGCCGCCCCAAGCGACCGGTTCGTGAAGCGGTTTTGCCGCAAACAGCGCGAAGCGTATTCCGTCTTTGCCTGCGCGCACAGTGAACTGGGCGTCATGCGAAAACAGCGCTGCGGTTTTGGCGGGAATCAACGTTTGCGCGTCATCCCCAAAGGTGCCGCTTCCGGAGAAGAGATAAACAAAAACATTCTTTTCAATATCAATCGAAAAAGTGAGGGTTTCATTGGGCTCCACGGAGATATCAAGCACATCGGCCTTGACATATTCTCCCTGAGCCTGGCCTTTCGTGCCCTCAAATTCGCCTCCGATGATGCGGATAACGGCATGCTCCTTTTGGAGCGTTGTGGTCATTTCGTCTGTGATATCGAAATATTTCGGATCGGCCATTTTGCGGGATTTGGGCAGGTTGATCCATAATTGGAATCCAAGCATGCGTTTGCAGGCTTGCGGCATCTCCTGATGCAGCACGCCGCTTCCGGCAGTCATCCATTGACACCCGCCATTGCAAATGCTGCCCTTATTGCCCATGCTGTCCTGGTGCTCAATATCACCTTCAATCAGATAGGTCAGTGTCTCGATTCCGCGGTGCGGATGCCAGGGAAATCCTTTGATGTAATCGTTGGGATTTTCTGAATCGAAAGCATCAAGCATCAGAAACGGATCAAAATCCTCTACATTGCGGTTACTGATGACGCGTACAAGATTAACGCCTGCGCCGTCCTGCGTATGGATGCCTGTTACGGTTTGTATGACGTTACGATTTGCCATGTTAAGAATACTCCTTTCAAAGAAAACTGGATGTGACAAGATTTCTATACACATCAGGTCTTATATGGTGTATTCATACCCCGGCAGCTTGTGCGCAAAACAAAGAAAGCAAAAAGATGTTGCCGCGGAAACTATTTTATGATGGGCAGCGTAATGCGCACGGTGGTTCCCATGTTCTCGATGCTGTAGATATGCAAACCATATTGCGGACCATAAAGCAGCATGATGCGCGCGTTGGTGTTGACAAGGCCTATGCTTGTGTGGCGGGGACCGCTTTGCGCGTGCGGAATCCGTTTGTCGGCAGCCTCCGCGTCATTGCGCAGCTTTTGATTCAATTCGGCCAGGCGCTTGACCGACATGCCGATGCCGTCGTCTTCCACTTCGATGATGAGGCAGTTATCCGTCAGATAGGCGCGGATGGTAAGAGCGCCGACCCCGCTCTTGGGCTCAAGACCATGCACAAGAGAATTTTCCACGATGGGCTGCAAAGTTAGCTTTGGCATTTTGCAATGCAGGATTTCAGGAATACAGTCAGGAGCGATTTCCTTTGTAATCCGGAATTTGTTGTGAAAACGATATTGCTGAATGTGAAGATAATCATCCGTATTTGTCATTTCCTCTTCCAGCGTGACGATGGACATATTATTGCTGATGGTGTAACGGAACAGGCTGGAAAGGGATTTGAGCATGGAGGCAACGTCGGTCGCCCCTTGTGCAAGCGCCTGTCCGCGCATGGAATCAAATGTATTATATAAAAAGTGAGGATTGATCTGGCTTTGCAGTGCGTCAATCTGGGCCTGCTTGCGCAACAGGCTCTCGTTATATTCGCGATCGAGGATATCGTGTACATGGCGCACGATGAAATTAATCTGCTGCGAGAAGCCATAAAACTGGTTGTCGGCAGACAGTTGAAGCTCAAACTGGGGAGAGCCATCTGAAAATCCGTTTACCACCTGTTCGATTTTTAGGATGGGAACATAGATGTCATGATAAAAACGCAGTAAAAACAAGATGCAGATGGCTGCGACAAAGCCCGTGACCACAAGCGCGAGAATGAAATCCGCGGTAAATGCCGAATAGATATTTTCTTGAGGAATCAGACCCAGAAAGGATATGGAATCATGCTGATGAAAAGAGGAAAACATAAAAAAGTCCTGGGCAGGAACAAGCGCCGTGGTGGACGCGAACAGGTTGTTTTGGAAGGCAGTTTTTAAGAACGAAGACTCCCAGGAGGGAAGCCCTTGCGCAGTGATGCCGTGTGAATAGACGATGTTTTGGAGCTTTCCTTTGATGAACAGTTCGGAGTTTTGATAAAGAGGATCATTCAAGAGTTCCGAAAGGGCTTCAAGGTCGGTCTCCACGACCACGATAAACTGCTCCTGCGCATCTGCCGCGGGCATCACCGAATAAGCGAAATCAAGGGAATCGCCCAGTTTCAAAAAGGGATACTCTATCGGCCCGCTTTGCAAGGAAAGAAAATTGTTTTTTAAATCGTCAATCAAAGCGGTTGGTCCCCACGGATTGGAAGTTTTTTCTTTCAAGATGGGCTTTAGCGCATCTGTATCTGCATCATACAGATAAGCATACAAACCTTTTTTTCCAAGCAGGCTCCGGTCTACAAAGCCATCCGCCTCATAAGAAATGGAAGCGAGACGGCCCGCAAAGCCAAGATCGGTGAGCAGCTGGAAACACGAATTTGAAAACGCGAGCAGGCGCGAGTTTGCGGACGCGACGGCGGCCTCGCGGGATTGCGTATAAAGCCGGGATGTAAAATAGATTCCATACACGCAAAGGCAAACGAGCAAACCCGCAACCAGCAAAACAAAATAGCGCAGCATATTCTTTTTGAATATGCCGGGACGGGGTGGCTGCTGCCCTGATTCTGTCGAAATTTTTTTTGATTTCATTGATGATGTATCTTCCTGTATTCCATCGGGCTGATGCCGACTGTTTTTTTGAAAAGTTTCGTAAAGCTTTTGGAGTCTTTGTAGCCAACCATATAGTTGATGTCCTTGATTTTGTATTGAGGATCGCGCAGCAGGTCTTTGGCCACCTGTATGCGGTAATCCGCAATATAATCGCTGAAATTGATTCCTGTTTCCTGCTTGAACAGCTCACAGAGATATTGCGGATTCAAATAAACCGTATCCGCGACATCCTGCAGGGTAATCTTTTCGTTATAGTGTACTGAGATATATTCTTTGGCCTTTTGCACGGGTGCGGATGCGATCTTGCCCGCAGAGCAGGCGTATTGCCCAAGAAGGGAAGCCATGTACTCAAAGAGCGTCGTGGCAAGCTCCTGAATGCTGCCACACAAATAGATATCGGGCACGGAAGGCTTTTGGGCGTCCGTTGCAAAAGCGTCGTTTAAACGCGAGATATAACGGTGAAAAGATTCAAGAAGCAGCAAAGCGGATTCAAAAACAACGTCAGGATGAATATGGCAAAGCGCCTCCGCATCAAAAAATTCATGCAGAAATCCGGAAAGCTTATCACTTGAACCAGATTCCAGAATCTGATTTAACTGCAGTCGTTTTTCCTGTGTGAAAACAGATTCCGGAGGCGGACAAGAGAAGGACTGTTCCTCCATATGGGATGCATAAAAAATATGCCCCGGACCAAAATGCAGATGGCAGTTTGCGCAGCCGAGCGCCTCCCTCATGGATTCGCAGATTTGGTCAAACCGCGCCTTTTCGCCGCCCACTCCAAGGGAAACATTGCCCGCGTAACGAAGCCCAATCTGCTGCAAAATTGCGGGCCCAAAGCAGGCCAGCTCTTTTTGCAGGCAGGTGGCTTGCTCCGGTGAAAAGTTAAGGATTACGGCAAAGCCGTTCTCAAGAGAAACGGGCGTGAGGCTGTGCAGACAGCCGGTCAGGGAAGAACGCATTTGCAGAAAAATATTTTTGACCACAGGCTTGGGAAGCTCCACGCCCTGCGGGGTAAGCTGCTTTAAAAAAACCACCTGAAAACAGCCTTCTATGAAATTGCATTTATAATTTGCGTTCAGTTCGTCTATGGAGATAGAAGTGTTTGACCTTGACAGTAGCAAGCCTGCGAGAAGTTTTTGCCTCAACTCGGAAATGCTTTTCTTGAGTTGATCCTGCATCTTTCCATAAGCGTCGCTCTGTTTGCGAACTTTGAGTATTTTCTCGCGCAGCGCCTGCAGGGATTCCAAAAGCACATCCTCGTCAAAGGGTTTTAAGATATAATCGGTCACATCGTTTTTCAGCGCGCCCTGCACATATTCGAAATCTTTATATCCGCTGATAATGATAAAATGTGATTTTATGCCTGCGCGGCGTGCCTCGCGCACTACGTCTATGCCGTTCATTCCAGGCATCCGTACATCGCTGATGACAATATCGGGTTTTAATTCCAGTATGCTTTGGAGCGTGCTCAGGCCGTCCTGTGTTTCGCAGATCACTTCCATATCAAGAGCAGCCCAATGGATTGAATTGTGAATCAGGGAAGCCACCCATATTTCATCGTCAGCAATCAATACCTTTAGCATGACTCTGCCCCCTAACCATTTTTAAATTTTGAATTGCTTTATCTCTAGTTTACGCTATCTATCATACAGGAGTCACGCCTTTTCTTCAACTGATGAATATTTGACACCGTATCTGAATAACGACCCGTTGAAGAGCAATTCTTTTGCCCTATAATAAAAACCATGATCCCGGCAGGCAGCTGGAAATGGTTACAAACGGTCAACAGACAAAAAAGCTCCCGGTGAGGAGCACCGGATTTCACACAAAATAAAAAATTTGCCAGCAAGAGTCGGATTTATGAGAAAACAAGATTTTATCAGATTAAAAAATGTAAGCAGTTCTTCAGAGATCGGCGGCGGACTTCGTGACGTGAGCATCGATCTTTACGAGAGCGAGATTCACGCCCTGATGGGGGACGATCCTTCCGGGATTTGCCTTCTTTCCGAGGTTCTTTGCGGTGCGCGCCTGCCTGGCGGCGGAAGCGTGTATTACAAGGAGAATGAAAAAAGCAGGGAAGCCGCGGCGGAGTTTTTGAAAGAAAACGCGCGCAAGGTCGGATACCAGGATGAATTGATCAACGGAATATCGGTTGCCGAAAATATATTTTTATTCAATAAAAACGGCTGTCCGCATCCATGGATCTCTCCCAAAAACCTGCGCATCAAAACGCTGGTGGTGTTCCGCAGGCTGGGGATCGATGGAATTGTTCCCAAAGAAATGCCGGACAAGCTGTCGGCCTACCAAAAAAGACTGGTACTCATTGCAAAAGCGATTTCTTCCAATCCGCGGTTGCTGATTTTGGAAAATATCACAATGGGACTGCACATCCTTGAAGCGGAAAAAATCATTTCCATGATTGAAGAGCTCAAAGGGCAGGGGATCACGATCCTTATGGTTACGGACAGGGCGGACGCGGTGGCAAGGGTTGCGGACCGGCTGAGCATCATGAAGGACGGGGTGATCGCGATGACCACTACGGTCAAAGGAAAAACCGCCTATCAGCTTGCGCAGCTTCTGAATCGTAATGAAAGGAAAACCACCAAGCCGTTCAAACCCACGGGACGCAAAGAAGCCTTGCGTCTGGAAAATTTCAGGATAGGCACTTATGAAAATTTCGGTTTCACCCTGTTTGAGGGTGAGGTGCTCTGGATGACAGGCCGCCTGAATGCGACGCTTAAGGATGTAGCGCAGATTTTAAGCGGAACCCCGGGCTATCAGGAGGGGAAAATATTCCTTTCGGGAACCGAAGTGAAGCTCAATTCGGTGGCGGATGCGGTGAAGCTGAAAATAGGATATCTGCCGGGCAACGACCTTAGCAGCATCCTGATGCGCGAGGAAAGCGTGGCGCACAACATCATGCTGAACAGGCTGGGCAAAAAGGGCGAAACGCTGATTAACTATAACATAGAAAAATATATTTGCAGGGAATGGAAAGAAAAACTCGGCATCAGCGCAAGCGATAGTAAGATTTGCGACACTCTTGATGAACTACAGCAAAAAAAGGTTGTATTGGCAAGATACCTTGCCGCGTGGCCAAAAATTATGGTCATCAACGATCTGGATATGGGAATGGGCGGACAGCTTAAGGAGCTGCTGATGGAAAATATAAAGCCTTTTTTGAAAGAAGGCGCGGCGGTACTCGTACTCGCAAATGAAATGCACAATATGTTCCGTTATGCGGACAGGATTCTCGTGATGTCGGGCAGCAACATCTGCGGAGAAATCGGCGGGGTGCACAATGACGAAATGATGATGCTGGACCGGCTGGAAACTTAAGAATTGAAATTGCACGGCAACGCCGTGCGCAATGATAACTTATCTAAGAGGAGGAAGAAAATGAAAAAAGTAGTAAAAGTATTTTCCGTAGTTCTGGTGGTTTGTATGCTGCTCACAGTGTTTGCGGGCTGCACGACGGATCCGACGTCAGCCGCCGGTGCGGGTGCTGGTGCGGCAGCCGGTGCGGAAGGCGAAAAAGTGAATCCGAAAAGCGGAAAGAGCTACAAAATTGGAATGTCCATGAATGAAATCGTCATTCCGTTCTATGTATCCATTCGTGATACCGTGCAGGCAAAATGCGACGAGATGGGATGGGAATTGATCGTTCTGGATGCGCAGGGCGATCCCAATAAGCAGATCAGCGACATGGAAGACCTCGTAACGCAGGGCTGCGACGCGATCCTCGTCAATTCTTACGACACAGAAATTCTGACCAATACAATCAATACGCTGACGGCCGGCGGAACGCCGATCATCGCGATTGACAACGCTCTGGAAGATGCGGCAAACGTGCTGACCTGCGTGCAGGCGAACAACTACCAGAACGGATTTGAAGTGGGAAGATGGATTGCCAAGCAGCTAAAGGGTCAGCCGATTCGTGCGGCTCTCATCAGCGGCGCGATGGGCACGATTAACTCCAAAGACCGCAGACTGGGCATGATCGACGGTATCGTGGAAGAACAGCTTGAATCCGAAGGAAAAGTGAACTTTGAGATTATCGGACAAGGCTATACGGAGTGGACGGAAGACCAGGCGGTTGTAGTCATGGAAGATATCCTTTCCTTAAATCAGGACTTTAATCTGTTGATGTCTGAAGCAGATGTAATGACGATGTCTGCGATGAAGGTATTAAAAGAGCGCAATGCACTCGAAGGAAAACTGATTGCCGCAAGCGCGGACGGTCAGAAGGAAGCGCTGGAAATGATCAAGCAGGGCGAATATGGCGCGACAGGGATGAACAGCCCGGTTATGATCGGCGAGATGGCGATGGGCGCGCTGCAGGAATACTTTGACGGCAGAAAATCATTCCCGGCAAAATCCTATACACCCGCTGCATGCGTGACGATTGACAACGTTGACGAATACTATGATCCGAACTCAACATTCTAAAATAGATTTACCTACCTATGTCGCGTATGGTGCCCCCAGCGCCATACGCACCCCTAAGGGGGTACTACGAAAAAAGATGGTGATGATTTATGGAAAACAGTATTGAAATGAACAACATATACAAATCCTTTGGCGGCGTGCATGCACTCAATGATGTTTCGCTGCATGTGCGCAAAGGAGAGATACACGCCCTTGTGGGGCAAAACGGAGCGGGAAAATCCACTCTGATGAAAATATTATCGGGAGCCTATCAGAGAGACAAAGGCGATATTTACGTCAATGGAAAGCATTTTGTTTCCACAAACGTTGTGGAAACGCGCAAAGCGGGAGTGGGAATTATTTATCAGGAATTCGCTCTGTCGCCGGATGTGACGGTGATGGAAAATATCTTTATGAACAGCCTTAACTTTGGAAAAGGCATTATCAATTATAAGCAATTATATGACGAATCGAAAAAAATAATCAATGAAATCGGATTTGATATCGATCCCAAAGCAGAAGTAAGGGATCTTTCCGTGGCCTATCAGCAGATTGTGGAAATAGCAAAGACACTGCGCGAAGAGGTTTCCGTGCTGGTGCTTGATGAGCCGACGGCAGTGCTGTCGCCTTACGAAACCAAGCGGCTGTTTGAGATGCTGCAGGGCCTAAAAGCACAGGGAACCAGGATTATTTATATTTCACACAGGCTGGATGAAATCTTTGAGCTTTCGGACCGCATTACGGTTTTGCGGGATGGAAAGGTGATCGAAACGCTGGAAACGGCACAGACCGACGTAGACCACGTGATCACATCCATGATTGGAAGAAGTATGCAGTCCCTGTTCCCCGAAAGGGCGATTACCCCAGGGGAAGAAGTGGTTTTGGAAGTAAAGAATATTACAAACGGAAACCGCGCCAAGGATATTTCCTTTGAAGTGCATAAGGGGGAGATCCTCGGAATCGCCGGACTTGTCGGCGCGGGCAAAACCGAGGTTGCTCGGGCGATTTTCGGTGCGGACAAAGGGTGCAGCGGGCAGGTGATTGTGGAGGGCGTGAAATATCACATTACGAATCCGCAGGCTGCGGTGCGTGCGGGAATCGGATATCTGCCGGAAAGCCGCAAAGAGCACGGGGTCATACTGGATGAATCGGTACGGGTGAACACCACCATGGCCGCGCTGCAAAAGGTGACGGGAAAAGGCGGATTTATCCGCGAGAAAAAAGAAAAAGCGGAAGTAAACCGCCTGATTGAAATGCTCAACACGAAAACGAGCGGCGAAGCGGGAAGCGAAAGCAATGTGGAGGATTTGTCCGGCGGAAATCAGCAAAAGGTGAGTCTTGCCAAATGGCTTTTTGCGGACAATAAGATCATTATTTTAGATGAGCCCACACGCGGAGTGGACGTGAGCGCAAAAGCCGAAATCTACGCAATCATCAACGACCTGACCAAAGAAGGGATTTCTTTTGTCATCATATCGTCCGAGCTGGAGGAGGTCATCGGTATGAGCGACCGCATTCTGATCATGAATAAGGGTGAAGCGGTTGGCATTGTCCGGCGCGGAGAAGTGACACAGGAAAAATTACTCAATCTTTCTGTTGGAATGACAGACTAAAAGCGGAAGGTTAATTAGGAGGAAAAGAAAATGGGTGAAACACCACTGAATGGCCAGATGAGCACAGGCCGTAAAATATTGGCATTTGTAAATAAAAACAACACGTTCTTCGTATTTGCGATTTTGATCATATTATGCTGTACGATGACGTCGAACTTTTTCGCGGCAAACAACCTGACCAACCTGCTGCGGCAAAACGCTCCGCTCGGCATTGCGGCGCTTGGCATGCTGATGGTTATCCTGACCGGCGGAATCGACCTTTCCATCGGCATGGTGTCCATGTTTGCAAACGTTATGTTTGCCTATCTGCTGAGCATCGGTCAGACCCTGCCGATCGCGATTCTGGTATCGCTTGCGTTCGGTCTCATATTCGGAACGATTTCAGGCGTGCTGGTGGCATATCAAAAGCTTGCGCCGTTCGTCGTAACGCTGGCTGTGATGTCGATGGCAAAAGGATTTGGCTATATCGTATCGCACGGTTCTTCCATCCAGATCAACAGCCCTGAATTCCTCCTGTTCAGCAGGTCGTATATCATTGGAATTCCGGCTCAGTTCTGGCTGATGCTGGGCATTTACCTGATCGGGTTCTTCGTATTCCGCTACTTAAAATACGGGCGACTGGTCGTTTCCATCGGTTCCAACCGTGAGGCGGTTAGATTGTCCGGTATCAGGGTAAACCGCTACATTATGTCAGTTTACATGGTTTCAGGCATCTGCTCGGCGCTGGCGGGCTTGCTGGTTTGCGGCAGAACGGGCGTTGGATCGCCTACCATCAGTGAGGGAATGGAAATGGACGCGATTGCGGCGGCCGTAATCGGCGGCGCAAGCCTGATGGGCGGCAGAGGCAGCGTATTTAAGACTCTTGTGGGCGTATTCGTTCTGGGAATTATCGGAAACATCATGAACCTGATGACCGTACCGGCTTATCCGCAGCAGGTAATCAAAGGCGTGATCATTATCGGCGCGATCCTGTTGCAGAAATATTCCGGAGAGAGCAAGATTCGCTGAGGAGGACGCCATGCAGGAAAAATATTTGGTCTTTGACCTTGGCGCGAGCAACGGAAGGGCAATCGTCGGGCATTATGACGGAAGCACGATTGCATTTGAGGAAATTCACAGGTTTGATAACAGGCCGGTATTTGCAAACGGCGAATATTTCTGGGATATCCTGTACCTGCTGGGAGAAGTCAAAATCGGATTACAAAAGGCGTATCACAAATATGGCGTATGTAAATCGATGGCGATTGACACATGGGGATGCGATTTTGGGATAGTCGACGACCAGGGCAGGCTGATGGGAAATCCCGTTCACTACAGGGATGCGTGCAGGCGCGAGGTTGCGCCCCGCCTGCATGCCAAACTGAGTGAAGAGGAGCTGTTCTCCCTGTGCGGGGGGCCATGCTCCAAAATCATGGGAATTTATGAGCTTTATTCCATGAAGGAGCGCGGCGCGTTTGAGTATGTGCACGGAGACCGGATGATGATGATTCCGGATTTGCTTCAGTATTTTTTGACGGGCGTTGCGGCAAACGAGTTTTGCAATGCGACCATGACGCTTCTGGCAAACCAGCAGACGCGGCAGTGGGAACCGGAGATATTCGAACGGCTGGGGTTGCGCTTTGATCTGGTTAAGCCTCTGCGCGAATCGGGGACTTACCTTGGGATGCTCAGCGACACAGTGTGCGAGGAGCTTGGCATCGAGCCGATGCCGGTGATCATCCCGCCCACCCACGACACCGCGGCAGCCGTTGCGGGCGTGCCGGTGACGGGCGACGAAAAATGGGCGTTCATCAGCATGGGCACATGGGGGCTTGCGGGAATCGAAACGGATGAACCAGTGATGAACCCTGCCATTGTGCCGCTGGAATACGGCAACGAAGGCGGCGTGGAAGGCACAAATATGCTGCTGAAAAACATTGTGGGCATGTGGGTAATCCAGCAATGCCGCGAAAAATGGATTCAGGAGCAAAACAGGAAAATTTCGTGGGAAGAGATCACGCAGGCCATGCAGGAGGCAGGAGATTTTCCGTCCTTCATTGATATTGAAGACCCGCGCTTTGCGGGCGTGCAGCCCCATATGCCGGATGCAATTGCCCAATATTGCAGGCAGACAGGCCAAAAGGAGCCGCAAACAATGGGTGAGATTGCTTGCGTGGCGCTTAGAAGCCTTGCTATGGAGTTTAAACACAGCTTCCGCAATGTGTGTGCGGTAACAGGCATTTCTTTTGATACGCTTCATCTGGTGGGGGGCGGCATACAAAATAAGCTGCTGTGCCAGTGGACGTGCGACGCGGTGGGAGTACCGGTGGTGGCAGGTCCGACGGAAACCACGTCTGTGGGCAATCTGCTGTCGCAAATGAAGGCGGACGGCAAAATAAAAGATATGAAGCAGGGCAGGGAACTGTGCCGGAATTCTTATCAGGTGCAGACCTATCAACCAGATGCGGCGGAGCTGTGGGAAAAACAGTATCCGGCTTATGAAAAATTGAAAGAAAACAGAGGTAGGCAATGAAATACCCCAGAATCTATTTGGTGGCGGATAACTGCTTTGCAATCAAGCGCTGGGTGAAGCCGCGCGAGTGGATGGCGCTCGGAAAGCAGATGGGCGTGCGATATATGCAGGCAAGCTGTGACAATGAAATCGACCCGCTCTATTGCCCGCAGGAATACCGTCTTGACTGGCTTCGCGAGGTCAAGCAATGCGAACGTGAGCTTGACATGAAGGTATGTAATTTTTATACTGGATATCAGACCTATCGCACGATGGGGCTGGCGTTTGAGGATGAGCGTGTGTTAAAAAAACTGCGCGAGGGATGGTTTGCCCCGATGATTGAAACGGCGGCACAGCTTTCCGCAGGCATCGGTTTTTATATGGCGGCCCTCAGTGAAGAAGATTTGCAGAATCCGAAGCAATACAAGAACAAGATAAGTCAGATTGCGCGTGAGCTTGCAAAGGTAGCGCAAATGGGGCAGGAAAAGAACGTCACGATGGCAATGGAGCAGATGTATAACCCTGCGTCGCCTCCGTGGACAATCGAAGGAACCAAAGCGCTTTTGAGGGATGTCTATGCGATTGGAAAAGCTCCTTTTTATACGACGATTGACGTGGGGCATATGGTCGGACAGGCAAAGTTTGTAAAGCCGGACGGCGAAGCGATCCGGCAGGCGTTGAGGGAGAAAAAGACATTGTATGTCGGTTCCGAACAGACGCGCGCGCTTTATTGCAGGCATTTGCAGCAGCAGACAGAGCCGGATCAGGCGGCAGCGGAAATCGTGCAAAGCATGGAGGAATATCCTCACCTGTTCTCCATAAAAGAGGATACCGACCCTTACGAGTGGCTGAGCAGCATTTGCTGCTATTCGCCCATTGTGCATTTGCAGCAGAACGACGGCAGAACCTCGCACCATGCAGCCTTCACAGAGGAAACGAACAAAACGGGAATCATTGACGGTGAAAAGGTACTGCGCGCGATTGCCAAGAGTTATGAAGCGCCGGAGGAGGACGGGCTTCCGCCACGGACGGAGGATGTGTACCTCAGCTTTGAAATTTTTGGCGCAAATACGGAAACAGGGCATGAGGTGCTGGAAAAAATGAAAAAAAGCGTTGAATACTGGCGGCGGTTTATACCGGAAGACGGGCTTGCGCTCGACCAGCTCATTTAAAACAAACAGGAGGATCAGGACATGGCAAGTATTCCAAAGACAATGAAAGCGCTGGTTGCGCACGACAAAGACAATTACAGGCTGGAAACGGATTATCCGGTACCTGTACTTGAGGAGGGAGAGGTGATGCTCAAGGTGGAAGTCTGCGGCGTATGTGCGGGCGACTGCAAAGCACACCACGGAGCGAAAATGTTCTGGGGAGATGAAACGTCGCCTTCCTGGGTGAAAGCGCCGTTTATCCCCGGGCATGAAGTCATCGGCAAGGTGATAGATATTGCGCCCGGATATACAGGCAAATTAAAGATGGGAGACCGCGTCGCGGTGGAGCAGATTGTGCCGTGCGGCGAATGCAGGTTTTGCAAAACAGGGCATTACTGGATGTGTCAGCAGCATGATATGAACGGCTTCCAGCAGCATGTGAACGGGGGCATGGCAGAATATATGAAGCTGACCAAAAATGCGCTTGCCTATAAGATACCGGACGATATGGATCCTTATGTCGCGGTGCTCACAGAGCCTTACGGCTGTGCCAAGCATGCGGTGGATCGCGCAAATGTCTCGCAGGAGGACGTGGTGGTGGTTTCCGGCGCGGGACCTCTGGGAATCGGCATGACAAGTTATCTGCGCATGAAGAATCCCAAAAAGCTGATTGTGCTTGATATGAAAGATAATCGGCTGGAGGTTGCCAAACAGGCGGGCGCGGATATTGTGATCAATCCGGGCAAGGAAGATTTCCAGAAAAAAATACTCGAGTTGACAGATGGATATGGCTGTGATGTATATATTGAAGCGACAGGGCATCCGTCGAGCGTAACGCAAGGGCTTGCCGCCATCAGGAAGCTGGGAACGTTTGTGGAATTCAGCGTGTTCGGCGCGGATACAACGACAGACTGGTCTGTGATCGGCGACCGTAAGGAGCTTGACCTGTTGGGCTCGCATTTAAGCCCGTATGCGTTTGAGCCGGTAATCGAGTGGCTGCATGACGGAAAGCTCTATTCCGAAGGCGTTGTAACGAATGTGTTTAAGCTCGAGGAATGGAAACTGGCGTTTGACACCAACGACAAAGGAGACGGCTCGATGAAGGTCGTGCTTAAGCCATAAAATGGAGAGAAATTATGCTGGCATTGGTATTTAACAAAGAAGGAAAATTCGAACTGGCGCAAAAGCCGGTTCCGGAGCCGGAGGACGGAGGCGCGGTCATTGAGGTGAAGGCGATCTCCATTTGCGGCACCGATTTCAGGACATTTTTGCACGGAAGCCAAAAAATACGCGAGGGAATTACCATCGGGCATGAGGTGTGCGGCAAAATTGTGGAAACGGGACAGGGCCTTGACGGCTTTGCAGTCGGCGACAGGGTTGCGGTTGTGCCTGCGCTTGGATGCGGAGAATGCTATATGTGCAAAAAGGGCCACACCAATATGTGTGACACACTAAGGACGCTTGGCTACCAGTTCGACGGTGGCTTTGCGGAATATATGGCAATCCCGCCGGAGTTTTTCAGGCAGGGGCATGTGAACAAACTGCCGGAAAACATGAGCTACACCGAGGCATCGCTTGCGGAGCCCATGGCGTGCGCAATCAATGCGCAGGAAATGCTGGATATCGAGCCGGGAGATTACGCGGCGGTGTTCGGTTCTGGGTTTATCGGCTGCATGCACGCGGAGCTTGCCTTTGCGTCCGGCGCGGAAAAAGTAATCATGATCGAGCCGAATGAGGAGCGCCGCAGGGCGGCGAAAGAACTGGTGCCCAGAATTGAAATGATTGAGTCGGGCGAGGGATTGGTGGACAAAGTGATGGAGCTTACCGGAGGGCGCGGCGTAGACGTTGCCATCGTGGCCTGCTCTGTCGGGTCTGCGCAAAAGGACGCGCAGGCAATTATCGCCAAGCGCGGGCGGATCAGCCTGTTTGGCGGGTTGCCGGGCGAAGGAACCGGATTTGTAGACAGCAATCTGCTGCATTACAAGGAGGTCGGCGTGTTCGGCGTGCATGCGTCCACAGCACAGCAAAACCGCAAAGCGCTTGCACTCATTGCGGACGGCAGAATTTCCGTGAAAAAGTATGTAAGCGAATATCCGCTTACGCAGGTAATGGAGGCGTTTGCGGACATCCGTGACAAAGGGATTATGAAAGCGATCATCCTGCCCAACGGCTGAGGATTCGCAATACAAAACAAAAAAGCTTTGCCTGGCAAGAGGCAAAGCTTTTTTGTTGCTTCCAAAAGGGCCGCCTCAGTTCAAAAAAAAACGAAGACAGCCCTTTTTGGTTATGGTTTTATGTTATGTATGATTTGACAGGCACAAACATTATTTTTTCTGGCCGTAATAGGCGTTCGGCCCATGCTTACGCATAAAATGTTTGTCGCTGATATAAGAGGGAACGGCTTCCATTCCGGGGGAATTGTGGATCACCTCCGCGTGCCATGCCATCATGGCAACCTCTTCAAGCACCACCGCATTGTGCACGGCGTCCATTGCGTCCTTACCCCATGTGAAAGGGCCGTGGCAACGCACGAGAACAGCCGGTACATAATCAGGATTGATCTCCTTTTGCTGGAAAGTCTCCACAATCACCTTGCCGGTGTTGAGCTCATAGGCGCTCTGCGTTTCCTCCTGCGTCAAATTTCTGGTGCAGGGGATTTCGCCGTACATATAATCCGCGTGTGTGGTTCCGTAGGGCGGAATCGCGCGGGATGCCTGTGCCCAGATGGTTGCCCAGCGCGAGTGCGTGTGTACTACGCCACCCACATTCGGAAAGCTTTTATAGATTTCCAGATGGGTGAGCAGGTCGGAGGAAGGATTATATTCTCCCTCCACCACGTTGCCGTCAAGGTCCACAACCACCATATCGGCGGGGGTAAGCGCTTCATAATCCACACCGGAGGGCTTGATGACAATCAAGCCCTTTTTGCGGTCAATTCCGGAAACATTGCCCCATGTATAGATGACCAGCCCTCTTTCGGGAAGCAGCATATTGGCTTCATACACAGCTTCTTTTAATTTTTTCAACATTTGCCCGATCTCCTTTCACAAGGTCTTATTTCAATTTCCATACGACGTCGTTCCAGATGAGTTCCTTTTGGAGCGCGTCGATTGTCGTATCCTTGCTGATATGGATGCATTCGATGCCCAGTATGTTGCAGAAATCTTTCATGTGCTCCGCGTCAAGCTGGTAGGAAAGCACCGTGTGATGCGCGCCGCCCGCGAGAATCCATGCCTCTGCGGAGGTGGAAAGATCGGGAAGCGGCTTCCACATTACCTGCGCCACAGGCAGGTTGGGCATGTCATGGTATGGCTGGGTTGCCTGTACATCATTGATGATCATGCGGAAACGGTCGCCCATATCGATGAGCGTCACCACGATTGCAGCACCGGAATTTGCGCTGAACGAAAGCCTTGCGGGGTCTTCGCGGTCGCCGATTCCAAGGGGATGCACTTCGATTTTCGGTTTATCACACGCGATGTCAGGGTCAACCTCCAGCATATGCGCGCCTAAAACAGCCTCTTTGCCCGGCTCCATGTGGTAGGTATAATCCTCCATGAACGCCGTGCCGCCGGTAACGCCCGCTGCCATCAGCTTCATGATTCTTGCCAGAGCCGCCGTTTTCCAGTCGCCCTCGCCCGCGAAGCCGTAGCCGTCGCGCATCAGGTTCTGGGTTGCGAGGCCGGGCAGCTGGCGCAGTTCCTGCAAATCTTCAAATGTGTCTGAATATGCGCCGCAGCCGATTTCATCCAGAAATTCGCGAATCGCGATTTCTTCGCGTGCCTGATAACGGATCGCGTCTATTTTGTCTGTTTCAATGGTGTAACGCTCTTTGTATTCTTCCATCTTTTTGTCGATCTGTTCTTCTGTCACCGCGTTTGCGCGCGCGATGAGATCGCCCACGCCGTAGGTGTTGATCGACCAGCCCAGCTTGATTTCCGCTTCCACGCGGTCACCGCACGTAACGGCGACTTCACGCATGTTGCTGCCAAAACAGCAAACCTTCAGTTTTTTGGATTCAAATACGCCAATCGCGCTGCGCATCCAGTGGCCAATGCGCCCGAGCGTTTTTTCGTCTTCCCAGTATCCGGAGATCACCTTGCGCGGCAGGCGCAGACGCGCGCCGATGAAGCCGAACTCGCGGTCGCCGTGCGCGGACTGATTTAAATTCATGAAATCCATGTCGATGTCGTTCCACGGAATATCGCGGTTAAACTGCGTATTCAAATGGAGCATCGGCTTTTCCAGCTTCTTAAGGCCGTTGATCCATCTCCTGCTGGGGGAGAAGGTATGCATCCATGTGATGATTCCCGCGCACTTTTCATCGGCATTGGCAGCCATAATCGTTTTTTCGATGGACTGGGAATCGTGCACGGCGGGTTTATAAACCACCTTGCAGGGGATTTCTTTGCTCGCGTCCATTCCCTGTGCCATGATTTTCGCGTGCTCGTTTACCGCGTCGATCACTTCCGGCCCGTAGAGGGGCTGGGTTCCGGCGATAAACCAAAATTCATATTGTTTGGTATTGATATCTAACATGCTTTGTAACTCCTTATTTTGTGGTGTTGATCTTGAGTTCTTTCAAACGCTTCATGACGTCATTTTCGCCCCTGCCGAAATAATCGTGCAGACGGCGGTATTCCGTGAACAGCTTATCATAGACCGCAACGTTTTCCGCAATTGGCTTGTAAACGAGGTCTTTGACCTTGCCCATTTTCCGCGCTGCTTCAAATACGTCGTCATATCCGCCGGCAGCCTTGCCCGCCGCCACAGCGCCGAAGATTGCACTGCCAAGAGCCGGGCCCTGCTCGGAGCCTGCAAGCTTGATGGGCATATTCAGCACATCCGAATAAATCTGCATGAGCATCGCGTTCTTCTGGCTGATGCCGCCGGAAGCATAAAACTCTTCCACGGCAACGCCGCTTTCACGATAGTTTTCCACGATCATACGCGTGCCGTAGGCAGTCGCCTCGATGAGGGCGCGGTAAATGTCCTCCGCCTTTGTTTGCAGGTTCATGCCGAGGATCATACCGGTGAGGTCAACGTCCACCAGCACGCTGCGGTTTCCGTTCCACCAGTCAAGCGCCAGAAGACCGCTTTCGCCCGGTTTTAACTGGTTTGCTTTCTCGGTGAGGAGCACATGGATGTTTTTGCCCTGTGCCTTTGCCTCTTCCACATACTGCGCGGGGCAGCAATTTTCCACAAACCATGCAAAGTGGTCGCCCACGCAGGACTGACCCGCCTCGTAGCCGAAGAAGCCGGGCATCACGCCGTCTTCCACCACGCCGCAAATGCCGGGAACCTGAACTTCCACGTCGCTCATCATAATGTGGCAGGTAGACGTTCCCATAATCGCGAGCATTTGTCCGCAGCCGTCGATGCCCACCGCGGGTACGCACACGTGCGCGTCCACGTTGCCCACCGCAACGGCAATGCCTGCCTTAAGTCCCAGCTTTTGCGCCATAGCATCCGTAAGGCCGCCGGCTTTCGCGCCGAGAGGAGTAATCTCTGTCCCCAGTTTTTCTTCCACAATGTTTTCCATGCGCGGGTCAAGCGCCTTGAAAAATTCTTTGGACGGATAGCCTGTGCGCTTATTATAGATTTCCTTATAGCCTGCCGTGCAGGAGTTGCGCGTCTCTTTTCCTGTCAGCTGCCAAACGATCCAGTCTGCCGCCTCGATCCAGCGATCAATTTCTGCATAGATTTCCGGCGCTTCGTCCAGAATCTGCCAGATTTTAGGAATCGCCCATTCAGAGGAAATTTTTCCACCGTAGTTGGCAAGCCATTTTTCTCCGCGCTCTTCCGCGATTTCGTTGAGCCGGTTTGCCTTATCCTGCGCCGCGTGATGCTTCCAGAGTTTTGCATACGCATGAGGAGCGCTTTTATACTTGTCTGCAAAACACAGGGGCGTACCGTCTTTATAAACGGGTACCATGGTGCATGCCGTAAAGTCTGTGCCGATGCCAATGATGTCGTCAGGATCAATTCCTTTGATAATTTGCGGAACAGTTTGCGTGAGTACGTCAAGATAGTCCTGCGGATGCTGCAGGGCATAGTCGTGCCCCAGCGGCGTTCCGTCGGGCAGGGTTTCGTCCATCACCGCGTGCGGATATTCATAGATTGCGGAAGCAAGCTCTTCGCCTGTCTCCACATTGACCAGAACAGCGCGTCCGGACAGGGAGCCGTAATCAATGCCAATGGAATACTTACTCATAAAAAATCACCTCGTCTATGGAATTATGGGATAGTCTGTTGTACAACGAAGTTGTACGTACATCTTTTGGATTCATTTTAACATAGCCAGTTTGGAAAAGCAATCGGTTTGTACGCAAAAAAATGTGAAACACGGTACTTTTTCCCGCTCAGTCAGGTGCTTTTGCGGATTTCCATTTCCCAGGGCAGATATAGAATCCCTTCCTTCTTTCCTGCCATCATCGTGAGCAGCTTTTTTGCGGCGGCAATGCCCATCTCTTTTTTTGCATGCCGCATAGAGGTCAGGGCAGGCACGACCAGCTGCGCGATGCGGCTGTCGTCGAAGCTCAGGATTGCAACTTCATCCGGAACGGCGACCTTCAGACGTGTAAAAGCCTCAACCAGCCTCGAGGCAATTTCGTCATTATAGCATAAAACAGCGTCGCAACCGGAAAGGCGTTTTAAAAGAGCGGTTATTGCGGCTCCTTCAAACTGTGTCCGCCGCGACTCAGTGGTAAACCACACAACCGTTTCGTCCTCGATGGGCACACCCGCATCTGTAAGGGCAAGGCCGTAACCCGCATAACGCTCCGCTCCCTGAATGTCGTCGCTTTTGAAAATGCCGCCGATCTTCCTGTAACCCTTTGAGAGCAGATAGCAAACCGCCTGCTTTCCGCCCGCGCGGTCGTCCATCAGCACGGCAGACGGATGCTCCAATTCGCGGTAGCAGCCATTGATAAAAACGATGGGCACACCCGAAGCATAGAGCTTTTCATAAAGGGCAATGTTGGGATTGGGGAGCGCGGACTTTGTTCCTTCCACGATGAGCCCATCCACCGGTTTTTCCAAATATTCATGCAGAATGCGCTTCTCATTTTCCGTGCGGTTTCTCGTGGCGGAAAGCGTCATGGAATATCCCTTTTGGGAGAGCGTTTTTTCGATACCGTTGAGGATGGAGGGAAAAATGTAATCTGAGATATAGGTGGTTACCACTCCCACGGTCATCGTTCTGGGGTTCTGGTTTTCGCGGGTCACATAGGTTCCGCTTCCGCGTACCCGTTTTATGAGGGACTCCGTCTCCAAAAGGCCGATCGCCTGACGCACGGTGTGCCGGCTTAGGCCATATTTTTCCGCGAGCTCATTTTCGCTGGAAAGCGCGTCTCCATTTTGGTAAACACCGCATATGATATCGCTTCTGAGCGTTTCGGCGAGTATTTTATATTTGGGGATTGCCATCATTTGTACCTGCCCTCGTTTTGGATTCTGTTTCTTATCCTTAGCATAACGTGAGTTTTCCTAAAAAACAAGAGGCTGATGAAAAGCGGATACAGACAGTAAATCAGGCATAATTCAGGCGGACTGCGCCCAATAACAAAGCAACTGGCGGGCGCTAGTTAGGCTGTTGTTTTCGCACCGCTCTCACTGTCCATGGCTGCATAACGTCACTTTTATACGGTGTTGTTAAGATATACTATATCATAACCAAGGCGCAAGGGGGTTAACACAGGATTACGTAAAAGATTTGCTTATTTTTAAAAATCGATACGATTTGTGATAAAAGTGTGGTGGTTTCTTAATTGATTCTATAAAAAAAATTCAGTATAATGCAATATATAATAAAAGGGGGAATGACCATGAGCAAAATTTTAGCATTCGATTTTGGGGCGTCAAGCGGTCGCGCGATGATCGCGCAATATGTGGACGGCAAAATTACGATGGAAGAAATACACCGCTTCACAAACGATCCTGTATCTGTACACGGCACACTTTATTGGGACGCACTGCGGCTGTTTTACAACATCAAGCAGGGGATCACAAAGGCAGTCAATGCCGGTGGGTTTGATATGATTGGAATCGACACATGGGGAGTGGACTTTGGACTGATTGGCCACGACGGGCAGCTCATCCAAAATCCGGTGCATTACCGCGACAGCCGTACAGACCAGCCTTATCAGGACTTTTTCAAAAAAATATCGCAAAAGCAGCTGTATGATATTGCGGGAATCCAGCATATGGCGATCAATACGCTTTACCAGCTTGCATCGCTCAGGGAGCATAAGCCGGAGCTTCTGGATGCGACAAAAAAAATATTGTTTACGCCCGACCTGTATAATTATTTTTTGACGGGCGAAATGAAAGCGGAGTATACCATCGCGTCTACTTCTGAAATGCTGGATGCGAGAAAACGCGACTGGAGCGATGAAATACTTGCGCTGGCGGGGATTCCGAAAGAAAAGCTATGTGAAGTTGCGCCTCCGGGCTCGGAATGCGGGCTGCTGAGTGACGAAATTTGTCATGAATTGGGCGCGCCCAAGGCAAAGGTGATGTGTACCGCGTCGCATGATACCGCATCGGCCATTGCTGCCATCCCCACACAGGAAGAGGATTTTATCTACATTAGCTGCGGGACGTGGAGTTTGCTGGGAACAGAGCTATCGGAGCCCTGCCTAAACGAGAAGGCAAGCGAATATAACTTTACAAACGAGGGCGGCGTGAATGATACCTACCGTTTCCTTCGCAATATTATGGGTACATGGCTCATACAGGAATCACGCAGGCAGTGGATGCGCGAGGGCGAAGAATATGGCTTTGGGCAGCTCGAGCAGGAGGCCGCAAAGGCGCAGCCGTTCCGTTCGTTTGTGGATGTGGACGACGACGTTTTTGTAAAGCCGGGCAATTTGCCGCGGCGTGTGCGCGCGTATTGCGAGCAGACAGGGCAGCCTGTGCCCCAGACGACAGGCGAAATCATCCGCTGCATCGACGAAAGCCTTGCGATGAAGTATTATTACTGCATTTTGCGGCTTGAGGAGTGCACGCAAAAGAGTTATGATACGGTTCATATTCTGGGCGGCGGCACCAAAAGCGCGCTCTTGTGCCAAATGACCGCAAATATTACAGGTAAAACCGTAATTGCAGGACCGGATGAGGCGACCGTGATGGGAAATGTTGCGGTGCAACTGATTGCCGCAGGGGAGATTGCGGATATCAAAGCGGCGCGCAAGGTTGTGGAAAATTCAACCGAGCTGAAAACTTATCTTCCGCAGGATACCGAGCTATGGCGGACACACTTTGAAGCCTTTTGCAAGATCATAGAGAGATAGGGAATCGTGCATCAATGCCTGATGTCTCTTTTATGAAATGAGTGCGAAAAACCATGCAAATTGTGGGTAAAAACATAAAAAACAATCTGTATTATTTCATGTAATACAGATTGTTTTGTGCCTATGCAGAGCGGTTTTCTATTGATTGTTGTTCACTTTCTGGCGATAGGCTTCTACCTCCCAGTTGGTGATGAAATCAATGAGCTCAGGGGTCATGTGAAGGGGACCGCCAAAGCTTTCGGCATAAACGGCAACTTTTACCGCATCCAGAAACAACAGGGTTGCCGTGTCGATTTCCTTCTGGGTATCCGAAAGCACAAACGTGCCGATGTCCTTAATACATACGATTTTAGGCATGTAACCCGTCCTTTGTGAAAACTCCTGAAATTTTACATCCAAAAGCTCAGGGGATTCGGTGTAGAGGAACTCGGCCTTGCAATAAACAATGTGGTCGGGCGTGAATGCCGCGGAAAGAGGCGCAAAAGCCCGTTTGGACGAAAGAAAAGAAAGAATTTCGCGATTTGTGATAAAACCGGCCTTTCCGTGAGCGGAATAAAGCGCAGCAAGTTCCTTTTTGAGCGTTTCCACCTGGGCGGCGTCGTATGGCGCCGCGGAAAAATCAGGCGTGCGCACAAGGCGCTTTTGAAGCGCGGCCATAATGGTGTCCATCAGCGCGTCGATTTCCCCGCGTGTATCTGCCGCCACAAAAATACCGTGGTTTTGCAGGAATAGGACTTGCGCATCCTTGCCAGTTTTCGCGCGGTGTTCGTCAAGTTTTTCTTTACACAGCACGGCGAGCACGTAGCCCGGACGCGAAAGGGGAATCCACACGCTTTGCTCCCCGAAAAGCTCTCTGACGATCGCTTCGCCTTCGTTGCCGCAGGTAAGTCCGTTGACAAGCGCCGGATGCACATGCAGCACGAGGCGGTAAGGGAAGAGATTGTGCAGCGTCGCCTCAACGCTGGGTCTTTGGGTTTCAAATCCCGGAAAACGGGCGGCCATCATGTCTTCAAGAGCGGCGGCCTCGCGTTCTTTGTCCTCATGCGGATAGTCCGCATACATGGTCTGATCGAGCTTTTGGCGATCCATGCCCACAAAGCCCTGATCTGTGATGGTTGCGAGAGTTGTGCCGGAGCCCTTGACGAAAAGCTGCGTTTCATCTTTTAGGGACGTGTTTCCACCGCCGGCGAGCACATATTCTTCGTTCTTTCCATAATCGTTGGATAATGCGACAAGTTCAGCTAAATTCACTTTGGTTGACCTCGTTTCGAAAATTATTTTGCGCGGATGATTCACCTTTAAAATTCGATGCAAACATGATATAGTAAAAACAAAATTAGAGAGAAATGAATCCTGCGCTTTCATTGTATTGAACTTGAAGCTTTTTTTCAACAACAAACGCAGAATTATAACAGAAATATAAAAAAAGATGACATAGAGGCAAGGCCGACAGCAGCCGGCCGGAAACGGAGGACAGGGATGGATAAACAAAAATTATTAGCCGATTTGAATGCGGCAGATAAGGAAGTCAGACTGGAAGCGCTGCGCGGTCTGCGCGCCATGCTGGACGCGGGCGAACTGGAAGAGCCGGTGCGCACGGAGGATACGAACAACCATGTACACACAACGTATTCCTTCTCGCCTTACTCGCCGAGCGCGGCGGTTTTTTATGGTTATATGAGCGGGCTGTGCACCGTGGGAATTATCGATCATGATTCCATTGGCGGCGCGCGCGAGTTTATCGAGGCGGGCGAGATTATCGGCATCACGACCACAATCGGATGTGAAGTGCGCGTGAGCTTTGCGGATACGCCTTTTAAGGGAAAGACGCTTAATAATCCGGATGAGCCTACTGTGGCGTATATTGCCCTGCACGGGCTGCCGCACAATAAGATTGACGAGCTCAATATTCTGCTTGCGGAAATCAGGGAAAAGAGAAACGAGAGAAACGCGCTGCAGGTAGCAAAGCTCAACGAGATTGTGAAGCCTTATGGCGCTGATCTTGCCATCGATTTTGAAAAAGACGTGAAGCCGCTTTCTATGGCGCACGATGGCGGAAGCATCACGGAGCGGCACATTCTGTTTGCTCTCGTCAAAAAGCTGATCCAAAAATACGGCAAAGGTAAGGCGCTCATCGACTTTATTGAACAGGATATGAAAATCGAGATGAGCGCAACTGTCAAAAAAATGCTGCTGGATACAGACTTTTACGCCTATGATTACGATGTGCTCAACGTGCTGAAATCAAACCTCGTGCCGCGTTTCTTTATTGAGGCGGGCGCGGACAGCTTCCCTGTGAAAAAGGTAGTGGATTATGCGCGCGGCCTGGGGGTAATCCCGACCTACTGTTATCTTGGGGATGTTGCGGAATCGCCGACGGGGGACAAAAAAGCGCAAAAATTTGAAGATGATATTTTGGATGAACTGGTGCCAGTGGTGCAAAAGCTCGGCTTTGAGGGATTTGCTTACATGCCGTCCAGAAATACAATGGAGCAGCTTGAGCGCGTGATGAAGATGTGCAAGGAATATGGATTTTTCGAAATTTCAGGCGAAGACATCAACCAGCCGCGGCAAAGCTTCATTTGCTTAAGGCAACGCGATGATGAGTTCAGGCACCTGTCGGACAACACATGGGCGCTGGTGGGGCATGAAAACGCCGCTACGCTCGATCCGCAGGAGAGTATTTATTCAGAAAAGACCAAGGCGCAGTATCCCGAGATGGAGGAGCGCGTTGCTCACTTTAAGGAAATTGGGCTTGCATACAGAAAATAATGCGAAAATACCGCTGTGTTTCAGCGGTATTTTTTTACCGCAAACTGAAAGCAGGCAAAAAAAAGGGGTATTAGTTAGATAGCGGGAATTTGGCGGATGACCAAAAGAAGGATTCGGCGGTTAATCAAATGTTATTGTATAAAACGATAGAGGAGGATGATCACATGTCGCAAAGAATGGTTTTAAATGAAACATCTTATTTTGGGCAGGGCGCGCTTGCATGCCTTGCGCAGGAAGTTCGCATGCGCGCCTTTCGAAAGGCGCTGGTTGTCACGGATGCGGACTTGATCCGGTTTGGCGTGGTGGAAAAGGTGACGGAGGTTTTGGATCAGAACGGTATGGCGTATAACGTATTTTCGCAGGTGAAAGCAAATCCCACGGTGGAAATCGTGCAAAAGGGGGTCAACGCTTTTAAAATCAGCGGGGCGGATTATCTGATTGCAGTTGGAGGCGGTTCGCCGATTGACACGGCAAAGGCTGTGGGCATGATCATCAACAATCCCGAATTTGCCGATGTGGTGAGTCTGGAAGGCGTTGCGAACACGAGAAACAAGGCGGTGCCCATCATTGCGATTCCAACCACGGCAGGAACCGCCGCGGAGGTGACGATCAATTATGTGATTACGGATGAAGAGAAAAAGAGAAAGTTTGTGTGCGTGGATGTACACGATATTCCTGTGGTTGCGATTGTTGATCCTGAAATGATGGCATCCATGCCGCGCTCACTTGCGGCGGCGACGGGGATGGATGCGCTCACCCACGCAATTGAAGGCTACACCACAAAGGGCGCGTGGGAAATGACGGATATGTTCCATTTGCAGGCAATTAAGATGATTGCGCACAACTTGAAAAACGCGGTGGATGGCGACATGAGGGCAAAGGAGGAAATGGCAAACGCCCAGTATATTGCCGGAATGGGATTTTCCAATGTCGGTCTGGGCGTGGTGCATGGCATGGCGCATCCGCTGGGGGCGTTTTACGATACGCCGCATGGCGTGGCAAACGCTGTGCTTTTGCCTTATGTCATGGAGCACAACGCGGACGCGACCGGAGAGCGGTATAGGGAAATTGCGCGCGCAATGGGCGTTGTGAATGTGGATTCCATGAGCGCGGACGAATATCGCGCGGCGGCGATAGAGGCGGTGCGCAGCCTGTCGCGATCTGTGGAGATACCGCAGACGCTCGCGGAAATCGGCGTGAAGGAGGAAGACCTCGAGAGCCTTTCTAAGTCTGCGTTTTGCGATGTGTGTACGGGCGGAAATCCCAAAGATATGACGCAGGAAAGCATTTTAGGGATTTACCGGTGGGCGATGAACGGCTGACGAGAGGAGATATGGTATGAATTTTCATTTATTGCATCCCGCAGACCAGATTTGCATGATGATGGAGCGCATTTATGCGTTTGGAATGACGACTACGTCTGGCGGGAATCTTTCCATTATGGATTCGGACGGGGATATTTGGATTACGCCAAAGGCGATTGACAAAGGAACGCTTACGCGCGCCGATATTATGCAGGTAAAGCCGGACGGCACTGCGATCGGCCCGCATGAGCCTTCGGTGGAGCTTCCGTTCCATCGGATGATTTATGAGAAAAGGCCGGATATAAAATCCGTGCTGCACGCGCATCCGCCGGCGCTGGTGGCTTATTCGGCGTTGAACAGAAGGCCGGATACGGAAATGATTGCAAGCGTCAATTATGTATGCAATAATGTAAAAATAGCGGATTACGCTCTGCCGGGCTCCAAAAAACTGGGCGACAAGATCGCTCAGGAATTTGAGGAAGGCACGGATATTGTGATGATGGAAAGCCACGGGGTGGTGCTGGGCGCGCCAAACCTGTTCGATGCGTTCATGAAGTTTGAAACGCTCGACTATTGTGCGCGCATCGAGATCAACGCGGCGCCGCTCGGAAAGCCTCGTATTTTGACGCCGGCGGAGCTTAACCTGTATTACACGAGATCCTTCCCGCAGTTGGAAGAATATTATGCGGGCGAATACCGCTCGGAGGAACGATATTATCGCAGCGCGATGTGTAATTACATCAAACGCGCATACAATCAGCAGCTTTTTACGTCCACGCAGGGAACTTTTTCGCGCAGGCTGTCGGACGGATCGTTTATTATCACGCCGTATAACAAGGACAGGATGTATCTGGAGCCGGAAGACCTTGTGAATATTCGCAACGGGCGCAGGGAGCATGGGAAAAATCCGTCGCGCGCGGTGAGGATGCATCAGGCGATCTATGAAAAGCACCCGGATATCAATGCCATTGCGATTGCGCATCCGCCAAACATCATGGCGTTTGCCGTGACCAATACGGAATTTGACGCGCGGCTCATACCGGAAAGCTACATCATGCTAAAGCAGGTGCAACGCTTGCCGTATGGTGCGAATCTGATCGATCATAAGCAGGTTGTAGGCGCGATTTCGATGAAAAATCCTGTGGTGATCATCGAAAACGATTGCGCGGTGATCGCCGGTTCCGGTCTTTTGAATGTATTTGACCGTTTGGAGGTTTTGGAATATTCTGCCAAATCGGTGCTCGCGGCGCGGCAGTTGGGAGAGCTGCACACCATCAGCCCGGAGGAAGTTAAGGAAATTGAGGTCGCGTTTAAGCTGTGACCGGAAGCAGGAGAAGCAGGAGAGAAACATGAAAAAAATCATCATTGACTGTGACCCGGGCCACGACGACGCGGTGGCGCTGATTTTGGCGACGCGGTTTTCGCAGCTCGATATTCTAGGCGTGACGGTGGTGGCGGGAAACAGCGGACTGGAAAACACACTAAGGAACGCGCTTGACGTGCTAGCGTTTGCGGACGCTAAGGATATCCCTGTTTACGCAGGCAGTGACCGACCGCTTTTAAGGCCGCTGCTGAGCCAGTCCGGAGAGAAAATTCATGGGGAAAACGGCCTGGGCGGAAAACGGCTTGACGTGCTTGCAAGCGCGCCGCAAAAGGAGCATGCGGTGGATTATCTGGTAAGCACGCTGAGCGGCACGCAAGAGCCGGTTACGCTGGTGTGCCTGGGGCCGCTTACGAACATTGCGCGGGCGTTTGAGCAAAATCCGCAATGCAAAAGAGGGATAGAACGGCTTGTGATTATGGGCGGTGCGGTGCGCGCGCCCGGCAACATCAATTCCGCTGCCGAGTTTAATTTTTATGTTGATCCGGAGGCCGCGAAAATTGTGGTGGAAAGCGGATGCGAGATTACGCTGATCCCGCTTGATGTGACGATGAAGGCGCTGTTTTTCAGGGAGGAAATCGACGCGCTTCAGAAGGAGGACGATCCTCTTTCCAAGCTCGTTGGCGATCTTTTGGAATTTTATGCGGGCACTTATCAGGAAGAGCTGGGCTTTTTTGCATGCCCGATTCACGACGCGCTGTGCGTGGGCGCGATCATAGATCCTGCGCTTGTGGAGTTTGAACGGACGGCAATGCAAATCAGCACGCAGGGCGTCACCGCAGGAGAGAGCGTCGCGGATTTATATCATACATGGCAAAAAGCGCAAACAGTGCGCTTTGGAATTGGCATTGACAGGGAACGGTTTGTGGAGCTGATTACAGCTTCCATCAAAAAACCGCGCGCGTGTAAAAGAAGAGATTGTTAGCAGGAGAGAGCAGCATGGTGGTATTGGAAAACGGGATTGGAAGACTGGCGGATGTGGACGTCGGCCAGACGACGCAGGATGTATTGGATACGCTCGGAGGGTGGGTCAAGGAAACCTTTTCTTTGGGGCTGATCGGCACGCTGATCTATGCGGCGATTGTCGTCGCGATTGCCTTTGTGGTGATCAAGGTGCTTCAGCATTTTGTTTCGAGAAAGCTGACGGGCAACGCGCGCATTTTTTACAGGCTGCTGTATATTGCGATTATTGCCGTTGCGGTGTTTGCCGTGCTGACGACCATAACGCCGCTCAAAAGCATGGGAACGGCGCTGCTAGCAAGCTCGGGCATTGCGGCGGCAGTGCTTGGACTCGCGGCGCAGCAAACGCTGGGAAATGTGTTCAGCGGCATTTCCATCAGTGCGGCAAAGCCCTTTGAGGTGGGGGAATACATTGAAATTTTAAACGTAAGCCCGCCGATTGCGGGGACGGTAAAGGATATCGGCCTGCGGCACACCACCATTACGGACGCATCCAATAAAACCATTGTGATTCCGAACGGAATCCTTGACAAAGAAATGCTGCGCGCTTTCCACCAGTCCGAACGCGCCAATGTGTGTACGTTTCTTGATGTGGGCATTTCTTACGGGAGCGATGTTTTGCTGGCGATGGGGTTGATGGCGGACATTGTGGCAGCGCATGCGGATTGTCTCGATGTGCGCACAGAGGCGGAAAAGCACAATGGCGCGCCGCGTGTCACTGTGCGCGTACAGGATTTGACTGAATTTTCCGTAAAGCTGCGCGCGTTTGTATGGACTGTGGATACGGCAGCAAGCTTTCCGGTGATGTCGGACCTCCGGTTTGAAGTGCTCAAAAAATTTAGAGAAAACGGGGTCGAGATTCCCTATCCCTACCGCAATGTGATATTAAAGCAGGATGGGCGCACACAAAACAAGCAGGACGAACGGGACTAAAGGGGATTGAAGTATGCTTAAAAAACTCCGGCAGCGCCGGAGTTTTTTTGTATGGAAGATGCGCAGAATGTGATATAATAAGACATTATGAATATACCGAAATCATTAGAATTTAATTTGATACTGGAGCGGCTTGCGGGAAAGACGGTTTCTCCTGCGGGCGCAGATATGGCGCGGGCGCTCGTGCCGGAAAGCACGGCGGAATCCGCGCGTTTTTCGATGAAAAAAACTATGGAAGCGGAAACGCTTTTGATTAAGCGCCCCAATTATCCGCTTTGCTCTTTTAGCCGGATTGAGGCGGAGCAAAAACGCATGAAAACAGGCGCGAGCCTTTCGTGCGGCGAAATATTGCGTGTTGCGAGTGTGTTTCGTGCGGCGAAAATGGCAGCGCCGCTGGCAAAGGACGACAGCGCACAAATCATTTCCACAATGGCAAAGGGACTCTTTTATGACGAGGCTGCGCTGCGGCGCGTGGATGATTGCATCTTATCGGAAGAGGAAGTATCGGACAGCGCGTCCGGCGAGCTGATGCGCATTCGCCGGGCGATTCGCCGCGAGAATGAGAGCATCAAAGAAAAATTGCAGTCCATGATCCGCTCGCAGGGGGATTCCAAATATTTGCAGGACGCAATCATCACCCAGCGCGGCGGGCGCTATGTAGTGCCTGTCAAGGCGGAATATAAAGGGAGCGTGGCGGGCATTGTCCACGAAAAAAGCGCATCCGGCGCAACGCTGTTTATTGAGCCGGCCAGTGTGGTGGAATCGAATAACCGCATTCGTGAGCTGGAGGGAGAGGAAGCAAAGGAAGTATCGCGCATCCTTGCGGAGTTGACCGCCGTACTGGGTTCCTTTGCGCAGGAACTCAGCGCGGATGTGGAAATTCTGACAGAACTTGATGTGTTGTTTGCAAAAGCGGCGCTGGGTTTGGAGATGAATGCCGTACCCGTCACGTTCAGCGAAGAAAAAACCGTGGATATCAGGGAAGGGCGGCATCCGCTGATCGATCCTCAAAAGGTGGTTCCGGTGACGCTGTGCATGAAAGACGGGATTCGCGCGCTGGTGGTCACAGGACCGAACACAGGAGGGAAGACCGTCACGCTCAAGCTTATTGGGCTTTTCGCTGTGATGGCCCAGTCGGGGCTTTTTCTTCCGGCGAAATCCCCTGCGCGCTTGCCGGTGTTTGACGGCGTATTTGCGGACATCGGAGACGAGCAGAGCATTGAGCAGTCTCTTTCCACTTTTTCCGCGCATATGAAAAATATTATTTATGCGCTTCGCCATGCGCACGGAGATTCGCTCGTGCTGCTCGACGAGCTTGGGGCAGGCACTGACCCGCAGGAGGGCAGCGCGATTGCGCAGGCGGTTTTAGCGGAGCTTGACCAGAAAGGCTGCACCATTGTGGCGACGACACATATTGGCGATTTGAAAGCGTTTGCGGGTGAGCGGGAAGGTTTTGAAAACGCAAGTATGGAGTTTGACGCGGCGACGCTCACGCCCACCTACCATTTACTGATGGGGGTTGCGGGACGCTCGAACGCGATCATGATTTCTCAAAAGCTGGGGCTGCCCAAACATGTGATAGACCGCGCGCACGGATATATGGATAGAGAGCACATGCAATACAGCAAGCTTATCGAAAATGCTGAAAAAGCGCAGTCGCGCGCGGACAGGATGTTGAGCGAAGCGCGTGAGGCTTTAAAAGAAGCGAAGCTGCAACGTCAGCGTGCGGAGGCGGACGCGAAAAAGGCGGCTGAGAAAAGAAAGCAGGTTCTGGAAAAGGCAAACAATAAGGCGATCGAAATTTTGAATGAAGCCAAAGAGACTGCCGAAGACGTGATTGAGGAAACCAAAAAACTGAAACGGCAGAATGAAGCGGATCGCACCAAGACCGTGAAGAAAGTGCGCGATCGCATTTCAGAGAAAAAGCAATCGATTGAAAAGCACAAAAAAGTACAGAAAAAAGCAAAGACAATGCAGCCCGAAGAGATTGCCGCGGGCGACACAGTGACCATTCTTTCCATGGACGCGCCTGCAACGGTATTGGAGCCGCCCAACGCAAAAGGAATGGTGCGGCTACAGGCGGGCATCATGAAAATTGAATTGCATTATTCCGAGCTTGCGCCGTCGCAGGAAAAGGCTGCAAAACAAAACGGAAAGGCGCCCGTGCATATCAGCCTCAATACAGGCCGCTCTGTGCCCATGCAGATTGACCTGCACGGACAGGCGGTTGACAATGCGCTCATCCTGCTCGATAAGTATCTTGACGATGCTTTTTTGGCGGGCTACAATGAAGTCACCATTATTCACGGACGGGGAACCGGAACGTTGCGCAATGGCGTACAGGATTACCTGCGGACGCATCCGCATGTGGCAAAACACCGGCTGGGGCAATATGGCGAGGGTGGAATCGGCGTTACGATTGTTACGCTGAAATAGAAAAGGAATACGGCATGAAAAAGATACTGGTAAGCGCTTGTCTGGCGGGCAAACCCTGCCGTTATGACGGGAGCGCAAAGCCTGATGAAACCATATTGCGTCTGGTGCGTGAGGGCAAGGCGGCGTATGCTTGTCCGGAGGCAATGGCAGGGCTTGCAATTCCGCGCCCGCCTGCGGAAATAAAAGGCGGAGACGGGTGGAATGTGTTAGAAAAAACAGCTTCGGTGTATAATAAAGAGGGTATGAATATTACAGAGGAGTTTTTGCGCGGAGCGCAGAAGTTTTTAGAATATGTAAAAAGTAGCGGGTACGACGAAGTATGGCTGAAATCAAAAAGCCCCAGCTGCGGAGTGGGCCGGATTTATGACGGCAGCTTCAGCGGAACGCTAAGGGAGGGCTGCGGAGTTACGTGCGCGCTCCTTACAAAACATGGAATCAAAGTAATTGAGATCCCGTAAAGGAGAATATGAGCCGATGAAACAGAATATTTTAATAGTTGACGACGATAAGAATATCAGGGAAGTTGTAAAGTTATACCTTCGTAAGGAAGGATATGAGATCACAGAAGCCGCCGATGGAAAGATAGGGGCGGACCTGTTTTTTGGAAAGCAATATGATCTGGTGCTGCTTGACATCATGATGCCCGTGCAGGACGGTATCGAGACGATGAAGCAGATCAGGGCGAAATCCAATGTGCCTGTCATCATGTTGACCGCGAAGGGCGAAACCTTTGATAAGGTTCTTGCGCTCGAGCTTGGCGCGGATGATTATATTGTCAAGCCGTTTGACCCCAAAGAGCTTGTGGCGCGTGTGAAAGCCGTGATCCGCCGCAGCACACAGGAAGAGAAATCCGATATTCTCGAATATCATAACCTGAAAATTGATATGCAGAATTATCAAGTGATTTATGAGGGCAAAGAGGTGCAGATGCCGCCCAAAGAAATCGAGCTGCTTTATTTTCTTGCATCCAGACCGAACAAGGTTTTCACCCGCGATCAGCTTTTGGAGCAGGTGTGGGGCTTTGAATATTTTGGAGATTCGCGTACGGTGGATGTACACATCAAACGTCTGCGCGAGAAGTTTAACGAAAACGAGCCGTGGCAGATCAAGACCGTATGGGGCGTGGGCTATAAATTTGAAGTATAAAGCGGCATAGGGCATGGCCGGAGGCTGTATACGTTGCAATAAAAAACAGCGCATTTGCGAAAAATGCGCTGTTTTTGGTTGCGAATGTTTAGTTGGCAGACTGAGTCGCCGGCACATAGACGCGCGCAGCGGCTTCGTTATCCATATAGAGGATTCCGCCTTCACTGTTGTTCGAGATTTTGAGCTTTTCGATCAGGCCATTTGCGTTTTCTTCCTCTTCCACCTGCTCGTTTACATACCACTGCAAAAATTGCTGGGTTTTAAAGTCGCGCTCATCCATCGCGGTACCCATCAGATCGTTGATCATCCCCGTTACCTTTTGTTCGTGCTCCAGCGTTTTTTCAAAAATATCCATAGGCGATTTGAAATCAGCACTAGGCGCTTCAATGGCGCGAAATTCGACGTTACCACCCACACGAAGGATGTAATCCATGATCATCGTGGCATGGTCGCGCTCTTCCTGAGCCTGAACGGTGAACCAGTTGGCAAAGCCGTTTAGGTTTTTTGAAGTAAACCATGCAGCCATTGAAAGGTAAAAATAGGCGGAGAAAAATTCGTTTTTCATCTGTTCGTTCAGCATGTCTTGCATTTTTTTGCTAATCATTTCCATAGTCTCCTTAATAGAATAATATCTTACTTTCATCCTAGCATATTATGATTGCTTTGGAAACTATTTTTCAGTTGTTTGCCGCCCTTTTTTGGTAATCAGGAAAAAGATGACCCATCCTCCAAACAAAAACAAAACGACAATGATGCCGGGAACAAACGGTTTGCTCGGCGTGGGGGCCTCAAACAGCGTGGAGGCGTTGAGCAGCCTTGAGTTGATCAGGTAGGTGGTGTCGCCCACGATGGAAAACGAAATCATTCCATTTGAATCAACCTCGATGCCGTCTGTATTCAAAGGAAGAATATCACGGTTGATGTCGTAGTAATAAAGATAAACGAAAGAGCCGGGCGTATAAACGTCGCCCACATAAAGGCTCATTTCAGTACCGGGCGGCAATGCCTGATTTTTGGATAAATTGACGAAAATAGCATTTTTATCCGCTGAAGAAGCCGGACGCTTACCTTCCGGTACTTCCTGAGAAACAGTGGCGGTAAGATTTGCGTTCATGGGGGACGGAATATCATTTCCATAAAACACAAAGGCATAAGGCCGTTCGTTTTGCACATGGAAAGACACCGTGCGGTTTTGCCCGATCAAATTATAGAGTACGGACTCAGGAACGATTGACGCCTGATTGAGGTAAACGTCGATATCGGCGGGAACCTCGAGTTTTAGTTTTTTAATCATATTGTCAGCGTCGATCGTTTCTTCCCAAATGATCATGTTGTTCTGTGCGGAAAAAGACTCGATTGCTTCGGGCGGCGCTGTGCTTAAATAATCAACCACCGCTTGAAACAGCGTCGAATATTCTTTGGAGACAGGGGCGTCAAATGAATAATCGTCTCCACCGTGATACATATAATCAAGAATTGCAACGGTCAGGGTTTCGCTGTCGCTGATCACTTTGCCGTCGCGCGAAAGCGTGGTCACGATTGCTCCGTCGTTGCCCTCCGCAGTCAACGTTTTTTGGGCGGACACTGTGAAGCCTGCAATCTGTGGGAAAGAGCTTTTTTCGTAAACCATTTGCCGGTTTAAAAGCGCCTTAAGCTCTGCGCCCGTGATGGTTGTGGTTACGATATATTGGTCAAAAGGCAGCGCGTTATAAAGCGCGCCAAAGGAAACAGGCCCGTCCGGCAGCGAACTGCGGATACTTCCGCTGTTTAGAATTGCGATATCAGCGCTCGTGCTTTCCTTCATTACAGTTGCGGCGAGTGTGCCGAAATTACAGCTGCCGGTGCGGACAAAGGCTTCCTCACCGTTTAAGAAGACAGGCGTGGAAGCGACTTCCTGCTCCAAAACAGGCTGCTGCTCTTTTATATATCCAGAAATGATCGAATTAATCCCTTTGTCAGGCGCGTAGGTAGAGGCCTGTTCAAAATCGACCAGAGTATCGGAAACCGAAAGCAGCGAGCCTTTTTCATCAAAGGACAGGGAAGCAACGCCAAAGGTTTCGAAATCCTTTCCGGTCTGCGCGATGAGCGGAGTTGTGCCGGGGATAAAGCCGGGATACTCTACAAAACCGTTTTTGTATGCGTCGTGTGAATTTCCGTCAATAATCAAATCAAGGCCACTTACCTGCGTTGCGATATCCATGCTGGTAAGCGAGGAGACACCCGTTCCAAGATGCGTAAGGGCGATAATTGCGTTTACATTCTGCGCCTGAAGATCGGCGACGATGCTTTGCATTTCTACAAGCGTTTCTTCTTTTCCTAAAAAATTAGCGCCTTCAAGTTTTTCAGGATCAACCAAAGAAGGAGTATCCGGAGAAGCAACGCCAATGACCGCTATTTTAAGGCCGCTCTTTTGAAAGATATGATAAGGAGCGAACATGGGCTGTCCGTCTTTAAAAATATTGAAGGCAAGACCGTTTGCGCCGGAATCGGATACAAGCTGCGAAAGCTGGGTTGAGCCATATTCAAAGTCATGGCTGCCCGGAACAAGCGCATTATAGGAAACGGCGTTCATCGTTTGCGCGATGCTCTGCCCGTCGCTGAGGTTGGCAAAAGCACTGCCGGAAAACGCGTCGCCCGCGTCTAAAATCAGTTTGCCATCGGCGGTGTCTTCCTTTATGTAGGTTTTAAACCGTGCGTATCCAACGGAATCTTCGTTGCCTGCCGCATGGCCGTGCACGTCGTTTGTGTGAAAAAGGTGAATCACCGTCTCGTTTGTCTCTTCCGGCGCCGCAAAAGCGGCAACAGGGAGAAGTGAAATCACGAATAAAAGAACCAGCAAACATGCCGGGATTTTTAAGTGTCGCATAAAATGCCTCCAACGCTTCCGGAATCAAATGCCGCAGAGCAAAAATATACATCTGCAAAAGCAGTTTCATCCTTTCTGCATTATACCAAATATGAGGCTTGTGTGCAATTTGAAATGTGGGCAGCTATGGATTTTAGCGCGCGCGCGTGGTAAGATAAGAAAAACAAGATTTGTTAGGAGCATAGGATGGAATTAAAGGAAACAAAGATTTCTTCGGAGAAGATTTATGACGGCGCGATTATTGCGGTACAAAAGGATACGGTACGTTTGCCTAACGGAAAGACGGCGACGCGTGAGGTGGTAAGACATCCGGGCGGCGTGTGCGTATGCGCGGTGGATGAAGACCTGAATTTATTTTTTGTACGCCAGTTCCGTTATCCTTATATGACAGAGCTTTTGGAGCTTCCGGCAGGAAAACTCGATAAAGAGGGAGAAGACCCCTACGACGGCGCGCTGCGGGAATTAAAAGAAGAAACGGGGATCGTTGCGGCGGATATGATGCCGCTGGGGGAGATTTATCCCAGCGTCGGATATACGGATGAAGTGCTGCATTTATATCTTGCGGTCAACATCAAGCAGGAAGAGCAATGCCTTAATGAGGACGAGTTTATCAACGTGGAAAAAATTCCGCTTGGAAGAGCCGTGGAAATGGCGCTGCGCGGAGAGCTGAAAGACGCTAAAACAGTGGCGTGCGTTCTCAAGGCATATATTATTTTGGAACAGCTTCAGCGCGAAGCGGAAGAAAATCAGGGATAAAGCGATGGCAAGAAAAGAAATGTCAGCGGAAGAACTCGAAAAGATGGGGCTCATTTTCAAGATGCTCAGCGATGAAACGCGCCTGCGTATCATTTTAGCGCTGCACAACACAGAGATGTGCGTCGCCTGTATTTGTGAAGAGGTGGGTATGGAGCAGTCTGCCGTATCCCATCAGTTGAGGAACATGAGGGGGGCACGGCTGGTTAAGAGCAGGAAAGATGGAAAAAATGTATATTACAGCCTGGACGATGAGCATGTGCTGCACATTATCGATCAGGTTTTGGAGCATATCCATCATTAAAGAGGGGGAGCGGGAATATGGGGGCTGCGGTTGTAGTCGTATTATTTATGTTTGCCATCGTTGCTGTAATGAATGTGATAATCAGCAGAGTCGTGAAGAAAAATCCACAATTTCCAAAAATGCGCACAATAGGTTGGACAATCCTTGGGGCAGTATTTAGTTTTTTTGCATTGGGTAATTTTTTTCAGCTGGGATATTATTTTTCAATATGGGGAGTGCAGAACATAGATTTTTTCTCTTCCTATCTTCCGGTAGGAATCGTATGTTTGGCGTTGGGTATCACTTTATTTGGCGCCGGTATTAAAATCATTGACAAGCCAATGGTTGCGGCGGGCTCAGGGCTGCTGGGGTTTGCATGCATTGCGCTGTTATTCGCGATCATGACGCGGTAGTTAGGCGGCTTATTTTACAAAACCGCATTTCTCAAAAACTGCGGCAGATTGGTTTTCGCAGAGATTTTACTCTATCATCAAAAAAATGATTAAAAATGGAAACAAAAGGGTTTACAAACGCGTGGGTTATGTTATAATACATATGAACGAATGAACATATATTCATATGAATGGAGGAAACAGACATGACACGCAAACAGGACAACCACCATGAACACAACCATGAAAACGAGCCGGTGCATGTGCATAGCTCAGGAGAGTGCGCGTGCGAGATCGGTGGGCAGGGGCACAAAGAGCAGGACGGGTGTTCTTGCGGGCATGAACATGCCCACGCGCTGGAGGAAACCAAAACTTATGCGACGCGGCTTATTGCAGGCATTCTCATTTTTGCATTGGGATATATTCTGAAAAGTACGCTTCCCTTAAACATCTGGGTAGAATTTGCAATTTTTCTTGCGGCCTATTTGGTGCTGGGCTTCAACGTATTGATGACGGCGGGGAAAAACATCATCAAAGGAAAGGTGTTTGACGAGAATTTTTTGATGACCATCGCTACGGTTGGCGCATTTATTCTGGGGGATTTTGCGGAAGGAACGGCGGTTATGCTGTTCTATATGATTGGAGAAACACTATCTGACGTGGCGGTGAGCAGAAGCCGGAAATCGATTTCGAAGCTCATGGATATTCGTCCTGATTATGCAAATCTAAAGGCAAATGGACAAGTGAAGCGTGTGAATCCGGCGGATGTGGCGGTGGGCGACCTGATTGTGGTAAAGCCCTTTGAAAAAGTGCCGCTGGACGGAACAATTACGCAGGGAAATTCGGCGCTCAACACAAGCGCTCTTACAGGGGAGAGCCTCCCGCGCGATGTGGCGCAGGGAGAGCAGGTGCTTGCGGGCAGCGTAAACGGCGGCGGGACGCTTGAGGTGCGTGTGGAAAAAGTATTTGGGGAATCCACCGCGGCAAAAATACTGGATTTGGTGGAAAATGCGGGCAGCAAGAAGGCGCACGCGGAAAAATTCATCACCAAGTTTGCGCGGTACTATACTCCCGTCGTGTGTGCGGCGGCGCTGGTTGTGGCGGTTGTGCCCTCCCTTGTCACCGGCGACTGGGCAACGTGGGTCTATCGCGCGCTGCTGTTCCTTGTTATTTCCTGCCCGTGCGCGCTGGTGGTTTCCGTACCGCTCAGCTATTTCAGCGGAATCGGCGGAGCGTCTAAAAAGGGAATCCTGATCAAAGGAGCAAACTATTTGGAAGCGCTTACGCAGGTAAAAGAGGTCGTGTTTGACAAAACAGGAACGCTGACAAAAGGCCGCTTTGCCGTAAAGGAAGTTTATCCGTCCGCAGGAAAAACGAGAGAAGAAGTTCTTGCGGCGGCGGCGGACGCGGAGGCGGATTCTTCGCATCCGATTGCAAAGTCCGTTCTTTTGGCTTATGGGAAACAGCCGCAGGCGAGAACAGGATATTACGAAATTCCGGGGCACGGCGTGCAGGCGACCCTTGAAGACGGAAAGAAGGTTTCCGCAGGGAATGCTAAGATGATGGAAAGCGAAGGAATCTCCTTCCAGCCTGTGAAAGAGCCCGGGACGGTGCTGTATGTTGCGGCGGACGGAGTCTTTTGGGGAAGCATCCTGATTGCGGACGAGGTAAAGCCGGACGCGAAAGAAGCGGCGCAAAGGCTGCATGAAATGGGCATCGGTACGGCAATGCTGACCGGAGATTCACAGAGCATCGGGCAGGCGGTGGCCGCGCAAATCGGGATTGACGAAGCGTATTGTGAGCTGCTCCCGCAGGATAAAGTGGAAACGCTGGAGGCGATTCAGAAGAAGAATGGCAGCACAGCCTTTGCGGGCGACGGCATCAATGATGCGCCGGTTCTGGCGCGGGCGGATGTGGGCATTGCGATGGGCGGTGCGGGCAGCGACGCGGCAATTGAAGCGGCTGATATCGTTTTGATGACGGACGAACCCGCCAAAGTACCGGAAGCGGTAAAGATTTCCAGGAAAACAAAGCGTATCGTCTGGCAGAATATTATTTTTGCGCTGGCTGTGAAGGCAGGCGTTATGGCGCTTGGCGTAACAGGAATTGCAAACATGTGGCTGGCGGTATTTGCGGATGTGGGCGTGACGCTCATCGCGGTTGT
>CAZQDA010000004.1:0-61690 GCA_964592155.1 uncultured Christensenella sp. | reverse complement strand
CTTTCTACTCCATATTGTTGTCAAAAAGACATTGCACAGTGATACGCATCCTCAATCACCGAAAGCAAATTTCCGACTTCTCTGGAATCCCCTATGTTGTCAGCCTTGATCCCCTGCGCACTCAGTTCTTCATAAAGCGCACAATCAGGCCTATATCCCGCCGCGATAATCACCGTGTCGGCAGGAAGCTCCTTCACCGCGCCGTCCTCCTCAATGCACACGTTGTTTTTGCCTGCGGAAACGATTTTAGAATTTTTGTACAGCGTTACCGCGTGATGCTTTAAAAGGTTTCTCAGCATCATGGAATTTGCAGGATTCAGGAACGGAGTTTGCAAAATATCCGGCAGCATTTCCACCACGCTGACAGCCTTTCCCCTAAGCGCCAGTTCATATGCGATTTCGCATCCGGTCAGCCCGCCGCCAACCACAACCGCCCGCTCTCCCACCGTGTCAAGGTGATTGAGCGCTTCAATCGCGGTGCGCACGTCCGCCGCTGCGTCAATTGGTATGGGCAGCGTTTTCTCCCTGCTTCCCGTCGCCATAATCACACGGTCATAGCCGCTGTCTTTCAAATCCGTCGCAGATATGCAGGTATTTAAATGAATTTTCACGCCACAGCGCTGCATTTCGTGCTCATACCACTGAAGGAGTTTGCGGTCAAACGCCTTGCATTCGGGCGCCGACGCCGCGTTGAAAACGCCGCCCAGCCGCGAATCCCGCTCAAAAAGGTCTACCGCATGCCCCCTTAAGCTGCAAATTCTCGCAGCCTCCATTCCGCCGATCCCTCCGCCAATCACCGCGACCTTGACGGGTTTGCCGCTCTTTCCAAAATCGCATTCGTCCGCCATTCCCAGTCTGGGATTGAGCGCGCAGGTCATGCTTTGTCCAAACACAATGCGGAAGCATCCGCTGTGACAGGAAATACATGGACGAATCTCATCGAGCTTTCCTTCCCTGACTTTATTCGGCCAGTCCGGCTCTGCGAGCAGCGTTCTTCCAATGCTTGCGCAGTCTATTTTTCCCTGCTCGATCGCTTGCGCTATCCGGTAGGGATCATCCATCTTTCCGGCGCAGAACATTGGAATGTTCACCGCCTGCTTTACATAGGCAACATCTTCCAGATTACACAGATGCGGCATGTAGACCGGCGGATGCGACCAATACCACGCATCGTTTGATCCGTTGTCCGCATCAATCGCATCATAGCCCATCTGCGCCAGCAAAACGGCAATCTCCCTCGACTCATCGCGGCAGCGCCCATATTCCTCATATCGTTCGCCGGGCAGCGCTCCGTCGTTTAGCCCTTTCATCTTGCTTTCCATGCTCATGCGCATGATGGTTGGAAAGTCCTCTCCGCAAGCATCCTTCACCGCCCGCAAAAGCTCCTTTGCAAGGCGCAGCCTGTTTTCAAGCGACCCGCCATACTCATCCGTCCTGTTGTTAAACCGTTCAATCGCAAACTGGTCGAGCAAATAGCCCTCGTGCAGTGCGTGTACCTCGATCCCGTCAAAACCGGCATCTTTCAAAAGCTTTGCGCAGTCTCCAAAGCAGCGCACAAGCCTTTGTATCCATCCTTTGGAAACGCTGTGATGCTTGATTTCCGGCATCCACGCGTTTGGTATTCCGTTGGATGGCGCAATCAGGCGGTCATGGTCAACCTCTGCCACTGTTTCAGGCGTTAAAAACTGGCACCGCCCCACACCGATGGTAAGCTGTCCGAAAATTTTCGCGCCATACTTGTGGACGTTATTGCATAACTCCTTCGCAGGTTTCAGAAAAACATCCCTGTAATCCGCAAAGGATTCCCATTCCGGCGTAAGCACATAAATGCTGCCCGTAATGAGCAATCCCACACCGCCGCGTGCGCGCTCTTCCAAAATATTTTTTGCCCTGTCATCAAACTTCCGGTTTTCGTCGATGATCGGCCCCGGATCCATCGGGCATTGCACGATTCTGTTTTTGATCTCGCATGTTCCAACCTTGATCGGCTGAAACAACGCTTCTAATCTTTTGTCCATGTCAAGGCTCCAGTCTTTATTTCAGATAATGGTTCTTCACAGATTGTCCTTCGTCAAATGATTGTTTGGCAAGATCCGCAATCTCCACCACGCGCCTTGCGTCGGTTGTGCCGCAGGGAGTTTCCTTTCCGGTTAATACTGCGTCAACAAAAGCAAACACTTCGCTTTCATATGCGTCGCCAAACCGCTCCCAATACCACGGGCAGCACTCATTTCTCATGCCGTACTCATCCTTCACCGTAACAAAGGAATTGATTCCCGTATTGACGGTGATTGAACCCTTTGTGCCCACAACCTCGAGCCATACGTCATATCCGCACGTTGCCAGACGGTTTCCTTCTATTTCCGCCATCACGCCGTTTTCAAACTGGAGCGTAACGAGGTCAGCGTCCAGATCATTGAAGTCTTTAAATTCTTCAAACGAATAGACTCCGCCAATCGCAAATACTTTTTCCACTTCGGAATTTGCAAACCATCTTGCAAGGTCAAAATCATGCACGTTCAAATCAAAGAAGATACCGCCTGATCCCGGAAGAAAACGGTCAAAAAATTCCCTGTGTTTTCCCGGATCTCTGGTCACACTCTTCACTTTGATCACATCGCCGATTTCGCCCCTGTCAACGCGCGCTTTTGCGTCCATCATCGATTTGTCAAATCTCCTCAAAAAAGCAACCTGTATCACTTTTCCGGCATTGGAAGCCACTGCCTCATCAATCTCATCCAGCTCGTCAAAGGTCAGCCCTGTCGGTTTTTCTATGAAAATATGTTTTTTGGCGGCACATGCCGCTTTCAAGCATTCGCAATGCGCAGCGGATGTGTTCGTAATAAACACTGCGTCAATTTCGTCGTCACTCATAATGTCGCGATAATCCGTTGTATATTTTCTTGCGCCCAGCCTTTGTGCCGTGGATTTTGCAAGCTCCTCATTCAAATCGCACACGGTCACAAGCTCTGCGTCCGGCACACGCAATGCGACAGTCTCCGCATGGCAGATTCCCATACGTCCTACGCCGATTGAAGCAATTCTTAATTTTTCCATGATTCTTTTCCTCCTGTAATTTCAATTCCTGTTTTCTAGTTGTTCTGCCTGACTTCACAAACATTTCCATCCGGATCCCTTACAAACACAAAAGTAAATCCATCTTCATGCAATACCGGCCCATGGGTCAAGCTTTGTCCGCCATATGCCGAAACATTCCTGCAAACCTCGTCCAAATCATCCACGCAAACGCTAAAATGCTTTGCCCCGATGTCATTGACCGCAAAATCGCATGGCCTCTCCGGATGCGGCGCCGTGGGCGTAATGTAATACAAAATTTCCATTGCGACCGTTCCGTCTTCATTCTCCAGCATAACGATGTCCTGGCTCATCCCCGGAAGGGCAAGCGTCGTCCTGCTGTCTTCATCCTCCGCCCGAAACCTTGCCGCAACTTTAAAACCTAGTACGCCGCAATAAAAATCGATGATCTTTTCAAAGTTTTCGGTTACAAGTCCAATATGGTTATACGTTACAACTTTGCTCATTCTTTTTTCCTCGCTTTTTTCATGGTCTTTGAATCTTTACCTGCCCGCTCAAAAACGACTGTGTCGCAAGAAAGGCAGCGTTTGTCGCTTCTATTGCGTCGTCTATCGTAAGATCGGGCTGGCGTTTTTGTTCGATGTATTCAAAAAAACACTTCTTTTCCAACAGAAACGCTTCTCTGAACCGTTCCACAAACGTTGGCTCGCACGCAATGCGGTAACCGGACTGTTCGAACTGCTCCACCCTGTTGCTGCACGGGATATTGGAAACCCTCAAAATTCCTTTTGTTCCCCATATTTCCGTTTCGGTATGATATCCGTGCGGAGTAATGCGTCCGGTGTGCAAATAGCACGTCTCTCCGTTTTGAAACTTCATCAGCGCATAGGCGCTGTCCGCATCGTTGTGCTCCTTTGCTTCAGGATACAGGTAACAATCCCCCACCGCGTATACCGACTCCATTTCGCATCCGAAAATCCAGCGCGCCAGATCAATATCGTGCACACAACAATCAAAATACGGTCCTCCGCTTGTGGCGGAATATTTGAGCCAATTTTGAGCAAATTCTTTCTTGTCGCAGCTTGCGCATTTGATAAGGTAAGGCCTCCCGATAACGCCCTCTTCAATTTTCTTTTTCGCATCGGCATAGGACGGGTCAAACCTTCTCTGGAAACCGACCATAAATACAAGCTCCTTGTGCCGCCCCAGCGCTTCTTTTACCCTTTCACACTCCGCGACAGTCATGCCCAGCGGCTTTTCGACAAAAACATGTTTTCCATGCTCCAGCGCTTTGACTGCCTGCTCACAGTGCATATCCGAGCTCGAAACAATGCAAACCGCCTCTAGCTGCGAATCGTTCAAAAAAGCGTCGTAGTCCGTATACACCTTTGCCTGTGAAAACCGTTGCTCTTCTTTGGAACTGCGCCTGCAAATGGAGTAGAGCTGGGCATTTGGAATGGAAAACGCAATGTCCTCCGCATGAATGCTTCCCAGTCTGCCGATGCCGACCACACCTGTCTTAATTTTTTTCAAAGCGCATACCTCTGCTTCCTGCTATTATGCCTGCTCAGCCAATACTTCCTTGATCGCGACCGGCCTGTTTTCCGCTGCCGACCGGTTCGCCGCGACTGCCGCCGCCAAAGAATATAACCCGTCGTCAATGCAGGTCGGCAGCTCGGAATCCTCAAGAATCGCACGGATAAACTGCTTCATTTCTTCTTTGTACGCCCGCCCATACCGCTCCAAAAAAAAGTAGTAAGGCTTTTCTTTGTGCAGCCCTTGTTCGTCGCTGAGTATGACGTTTGTCTCATGCTCATTTCCTGCCTGGGCTGCGCCCTTTGTTCCAAATACTTCAATGCGCTGGTCATATCCATAGGCGCAGTCCCTACTGTTGTCAATCACGCCAATCACGCCGCTTTCAAACTTCAGGCTTGTGATTGCAGGCTCATAATCCCTGATTTGCGCATCTTGTCCAAAATCAAACGGCACAGCGTTTGCGTACACTTCCTTAATCCTGCTTCCTGCGAGAAACGCTGCCATGTCAAAATCATGCACAGTTGTGTCAATGAAGAGCCCGCCGCATTTCTGCGCATACTCCCCGGTTGGCATCTGTGGGTCACGTGACGTGATGCGGATCATTTTCAAATCACCCAGCGTTCCGTTTGCGGCCATATTTTTTATCCTGCGAAAATTAGGGTCAAACCTTCTGTTGAAAGCAACCATCATTTTCACGCCGCATTCCCTGACGACCTCTCGTGTTTTCAAAATTCTGGAAATCGACACATCCACCGGCTTCTCGCAAAAAATATGCTTTCCCGCCTTTGCCGCTTCCATTGAAATTTCGGAATGGGTATCGCCGTTCGTGCAAACCAAAACCGCATCCACCTCAGGATTTTCGAGCACTTTGTGATAGTCACTAAAGTATTTTTTTACCTGCAATTGCTGTGCGACTCTGGCGGCCATGTCTTCATTTACATCACATACAGCCGCCAACCTTGCATCCTGAGCCATACCCGCGATATTCATTCCATGCAGGTTTCCAATTCTTCCGCACCCAATCAGTCCAATATTCAGCATGTTATCCCATTCCTTTCCAATCAGCGTGCGTTTTTCCTCAGGCCTTTTTTGCGGCAAGCCTGTTTTTGCTCACATCGATGATAACCGCCGCAATAATGAGCACACCCTTTAGGATGTTCTTATAATAGGCGGAAACCCCAAGCATCGTAAGCCCTGCCTCAATACATCCCACAATCAGCGCACCTATAATACACCCGGGGATCGACCCGACCCCGCCCGAAAGGCTTGTGCCGCCGACAACCGCGGCTATAATCGCGTCAAACTCATAGTTTAGCCCCACCGACGGGTTTCCGGCTGCCGTGCGTGAGGTGATGAGAACTGCCGAAATACCTGTTAAGAATGCAGACAGCGTATAGACAATCAGTTTGATGCGCTTTGAATTAACGCCGCACAGCCGGGATGCTTCCTCATTGCCGCCGATTGCAAATACTTTTCTTCCGAATACGGTTTTGCTCAGCACCAAAAACATGATAATGCCAAGCGTCACATAAATCACAACCGGAATCGGTATCACGCCGCCGATCGTGCCCTGACCGATTTCCTTGAACGTTTCATTGAATCCGGTTACCGTAAATCCGCCTGTGACAAGGTTCGCCGCGCCGCGCAGGATAAGCTGCATGCCAAGCGTCATGATAAACGGCGGTATGCCTGTGGCAGCAATCACGAAGCCGTTGATGAATCCACAGGCCGTCGCAACCGCAATCCCGACCAGAATCGCTGTCATCGTGTCCCCTGTTTTTGCAACGACGGCGATCACCATACATGCAAATGCGAGCATAGATCCCGCTGAGAGATCGATGCCTCCCGTGATCATGACCAGAACCATGCCGTAGGCGATAATACCCGTTGTGGCAACCTGCCTGATGATGTTCATAAAGTTATTCACCGACAGGAAATTTGGAGCTAAAATACTAAGAAGTATAATAATTCCAAGCAATATGAACAGGGTTCCCAGCTTTGAGGTAACGCCCCTCATTCTTTCCTTCATTGTCCTTTGGGCTGCAATATCATTCATTGTCCCATAGCCTCCTTATCATCTGCGATAATCTCGTCTGTTATTTTCTGTGCTGCATAGTGCATGATTGTTTCCTGCGTGAAATCCGATCCTTTTGTAAGCTCTGCGGAAAGCCTTCCGTTGGAAAGCACGAGAACCCGTGTGCTCACGCCGAGAATCTCGGGCATCTCTGAGGAAATCATAATAATCGCTTTTCCGCTTTTCGCAAGATCACATATAATCTTATGGATTTCATACTTCGCGCCCACATCGATCCCTCGCGTCGGTTCGTCAATAATCAGGATTTCCGGATTCCGGTGAAGCCATCTGCCCAGTAAAACCTTTTGCTGGTTTCCCCCTGAAAGCGACGCGACAGGCGTATCATTGCTAGGCGTCTTTACGTTCATATTTTTTACCTGCTCGGTGCTTGCCCTGCCAATGCTGTTTTTTGATAAAAACAATCCTTTTCTAAACTCCTTAAGGCTGGGAATCGACATATTATCCGCAACAGACATATTCAGGAACAAGCCTGTTCTTTTGCGGTCTTCTGTCAGCATTGCCATTCCGTGATCAATAGACTGGTTGGGATCGTTTAGCCTCATTTTTTTCCCTTTGACATAAATCTCGCCAGAATCCGGCTTTGTGATGCCAAAAACCGCTGATAAAAGTTCAGACCTTCCCGCGCCCATCATGCCGGCTATCCCTAAAATCTCTCCTGCCCGAACCTCGAAAGAAATATTCTTAAATTCCTTTCCTCTGGAAAGATTTTTGACCGCAAGCATCACTTCTCCCGGATCCGCCTCGTATTCAGGATACATTTGCGTCATTTCCCTTCCGACCATATAGGAAATGAGCTTATCTTCCGTCGTATCGGATAGCTTAACCCGTGATTCAACGAGCTGTCCGTCGCGCAGAATGGTTGCCACATCCGCAATGCGGAATATTTCATCCATTTTGTGCGTAATGTAAATAATCGACTTTCCGTCTTCCCTTAATTTGTTTATTACAGTGAAGAGCAGTTCCGTTTCTTTATCCGTAATTGCAGACGTCGGTTCGTCCATAATGATCAGATCCGCTTTCAGTGAAACCGCCCGCGCGATTTCAACCATCTGAATGTAGGAAGTGGTGCAAGACCTGATCTTTTTCTTGGGGTCAACATCCATCCCAATATACTTAAACAACTCTATCGTTTCCTGATTCAGCCTCTTTTCATCCACAAAAATTCCCTTTTTGGGTTCGCGATTCAAGAAAATATTTTCAGCAATCGTCATATCCGGAAATGAGGCAAGCTCCTGATGGATCATTGCGATTCCGCTTTCCAGCGATTTTTCAATCGTAGCTTCGCTGCGTGTGCGCTTGAATCCCTTAAACGTGATCTCCCCTTTGTCCGGAGGGTAGATATTCATTAAGATTTTCATGAGTGTTGATTTTCCCGCGCCGTTTTCCCCCAAAAGCGAATGCACTTCGCCTTTTTTCACATGGAGCGATACATCGTCCAATGCCAGCACGCCCGGGAATTGTTTTGTGATATGCTCCATTTCCAGTAAATATTCTTCCATGTTATCATGCATACTGTTCACCTGTTTTCTCGTAATATCCGCCTGTCGCCTATCAAACAAACTCTGTACCATGCACTTTGCGGCGCGCTTTGCTCCACTGGGGCGGAGCAAAGCGCATTCCACAATGTGCGGATGTTATCCCCCTCTATTTCAGGGGCTCCCCGAAGATAATTTCCCAGAATTCGCCAAGATTTTCTTTTGTAATAACGGTAGGCTCAACCTGCAACCATTCCGGTTCGCCCTCGCCTGTGTATTTTCCGTTAATAGCATCTACGCAGGCTTCCACAGCAATCTTACCCTGTTCTGTCGGCTGGAACACCGTTGCAGACATTGTGCCATTTTTGATTGCCTCCAGGCCTCCTTCATTTCCGTCAATACCGAAAACTTTGATTTGGTCTGTCTTACCCGCTGCCTCGATGGCAAGCGCGGCTCCAACCGCCATCTCATCATTATTTGCGATGACTACGTCAAATTCTTTGCCGGACTGCAGCCAGTTTTCGCATACGGTCATTCCCTTGTCTCTCTGCCATTCACCCGTTTCTTCAAATACGATATTTACGTCGGCAAGCGGATCAAGAACCTCATGGTTTGCCTTGGTTCTCTGCTGCTGGTCTTCTGTTCCCAGTGTGCCCACGAGCAGTGCCACATTCAGCTTTTCTCCCAATGTGTCAACCACGTGCTGCGCCTGCATTTTTCCGACCTTCGCTGAGTCTACGGAAACCTTTACCCATGCCGATTTCAGTTCACGTGCAACAGATACGATCGGCACCTTATAGTTGTCAGTGATTGCGCGATATTCCTGACCGTCTCCGGATGTATCGATCGGCACTACGATAACGGCGTCCGCACCGTTTGAGCAAACCGTTTCAAGCTGGGTAAGCTGGTTTCCTGCATCATTCAGGCCATCATACATTGTCAGCTTGATGCCGTTTGCGTCGCAATACTCTTTCGCACTGTTGAACACATAGTTTTCGTAGGTGTCATTCGCTGAGTTGATCAGATAGGCAATTTCAATGCCTTCGCCCGCTGCCGAAGCTTCTTTCGATTCCTCCGCAGGCGCGCTTGACTGGGTCTCAGCCTCTGCTTGTGTGCCTTCCGCCGGGCTTTCAGCCGCCGGTGCGGGCGTTGCGGAGCATGCGACGAGCGCGAGCACCAACAGAATGGCCATCATACATACCAATACTTTCTTCACTTTCTTTTCCTCCTAATATTTGATTAATTTAATGTATGATCTACATTAAAGTTTGAGTTCATGTTTTTTACGATATTTCACGTTTTTCTTCGCGCTTCTCCTATTGCGTCAAAAAGAAAGCCACAGACCCCTAAAAGAGAATCCTCCACGCCCTATTTGATTTTCACAACAGAAAAAATGTTTAAAAAACTTTGTTAGGATTTGCCGCGGAGCGGTTTTTCCGCCCCGCAGCTATAGATAGATTGGAACAATCGTGCGCATAAGTTATGTTCAGAATACCTCGCATCCCGGCGTTCCGCAGGAAATCAAATGATCTGACGGATAGCAGGTAAGGATTTCACAGGAATCTTTCGTAACATGGATCAATTCTTCAATTCTTGCGGATCCTGAGTTATCCTCGGCCTTGCACCATGTTTCAAGCGCAAAAACCATGTTTTCTTTAATCTCCTGCGGATGGTCAATGGAAAACCGCCTGGAAATAATTGGTTTTTCCCATTGCGCAATCCCTACTCCGTGACCGTATTGCTGCAAAAATGCTTCATCTTCATTGCGATATCCGAACTCCTCCGCCTTGGGGAAGGCGTTTGCGATATCCGCTGTCGTCACGCCCGGCTTTACAATATTCATTGCATCTCTCAGCCACTTTGACGCCTGCTCATATGCCTTAACCTGCGCCTGCGTCGGTTCCCCGCAAACATAGGTCCTATAGTAGCAGGTGCGGTATCCCAAAAACGCAACCGTGGGATCGCAGTAAACCATGTCTCCCGTCTGAACGATTCTGTCGGTTGAACAGTGCGAATGCGGGATTCCGCGCGGACCCGTCACAGTCTGGATCAAGAGAATCGTCTCCATTCCCATATCCAGCACTTCCTTGGACGCAATCGATACAATTTCATTTTCCTTGATGCCCGGGCGAATCGCCCTCACCACTTTGTCGTGTGCCGATTCCGCGATCGCGCAGCACTGCATGATCAGTTCCACTTCTTCATTGGTTTTAATCGCGCGGGCATCCACAATCGCCTGTTGGCCGTCCACGACCTCAATGCCTTCCTCTTCAAGCGCGCGAATCATCGTGATCTCCGCAAAGTCAACGCCCAAGGGCTTTTTCTCAACGCCCATCTCGATCAGCTTTTCTTTGATCTGCTTGGCAAACACCTTGTGCAGCCCGGTAAAGGGTTCGAGCGCGCCGCGCAAAAGCGTGATCGGCGGGGCAATACGATCTTCCAGCCACGGACACGTAAGACGCTTTGCCGGAGTTGCAAGGTCAAACAGGAAGGGCTTTCCCTCTACCGGAAGCAGGCAATATTCATTTAAATATTCGCGCATTCCATAGGGCAGGTACGCAGAAGAAATGTATCGGCAATTGTCGCCGTCAAAGCACAACAGCGCACCCAGTCCTTTTTCCTTAAGCTGTGCCTGCGCCTTTTTCACGCGGTCAACGCGCAGCTTTGCAAAATCAACTCCCAACTCGTAATCCTTTGCCATTGTTCCATAGCGCGAACGCCTGTATGGTCTGTCGTATTTCATTGTAGAATCTCCTTTATGCCTATAATTTGTTTTCCAGATGCAGCAGTGCCATTGTGCAGCGCCGCATTTTTTTATTTTTTCACTTTTTTGTCGTATGCTTTTCCAGCGGAATATCCGCCGTCAATGTTCAAATACTGTCCTGTTACATAGCCTGCGTCAGGCCCTACAAAGAAGTTGACAGCACCCGCAATGTCCGCAGGCGTGGAAAGCGTACCCATGGGAATCGCGTCCAGGGAATCTTCCAGATTTTTTCCAACCAGCGGATTGCCCTGATCGAGAAACAATCTTGTGGGAATCGTCATCGGGTTTACGGTATTCACAGTGATTCCATCGTGGCATGTTTCCATTGCAAGACATCTCGTCAGGCTGACAACGCCGCCCTTGGAGGCTCCGTAAACCGCGTGGCGCGTCCAGCCGAGCACCCCCGCCTCAGAGGCAATGTTCACGATTCTTCCGAACCCGTTTTTCCGCATGGCAGGAACAGCCGCCCTGCACATCATCCATACCGCCCTCAGGTTAATGTCCATAATGAGATCCCAGTTTTCAAGCGGTTCCTCTTCAATCGGCAACCTCGATGATATGCCCGCGCAATTCACAAGAATATCGATTCTTCCAAATTTTTCAACCGCAAAATCCACAACCCCTTTGCAGGTCTCCCATTTGGTGATATCCCCCTGATATCCTTCCGCTTTGCCACCCGCTTCTTTAATCGCGGCAACCGTCTCGTCCGCTTCACGCAGGTCGCAGCAAATCACATGCGCACCTTCGGCGCCCAGCCTAAGCGCAATCCCCTGACCAATACTTTCCGGCCGTGCCGCCCCTGTTACAATTGCTATCTTGCCTTCCAATGTCATAAAAATGCCCTCCTTTGGTAAATTTAATGATTATGGTGTTAGAATCTAACATCATTGGGTTTTCTTATTCTTTTTCATCCTGTGATTCGTAATTGAAAATCTGTTTCCTGTTACCTGCTTTGCAGCAGGTCTATTTCCGCAACCTGCTTTCTATATTCAGAAGGCGAGGTCCCAAACATTTTTTTAAAATGCATACTGAAATGTTGTAACGTCGGATACCCGCACTGGAACGCCACTTCCGATATGCTGAGCGTTGTGCTTTCCAAAAGATTTTTTCCGCGCTCCGCGCGAATCCCCATCACGGTGTCCATCACCGGCCTGCCTGTGCAAAGCTTAAATAAATGCATCAGGTGGTTGGGGCTGATGTGAATGTGCTCTGCAATCTCTTTTGGAGTGATGGGGTTCAAAAGGTTCTCATAGATGTAAGCCATCGCTCCATAGATATGCTCATTGCTCTTGTTGGTAATCCTCTCGTATTGCTTTTTGATATTCTTATAAATCTTGATGAATAACCCAACCGTCTCAAATTTTACGGTCTCTTCCCAGTCGGTTTCTTTTTCATTGATCTCCCTGATGATACGGACGATGTAATCAGAGATTGTGCTGTCATCCAGCACCTTTAAAAACCCCTTTCCTCCGTAGCTCTTTTCTTTTAAGATGTCAAATTTTTCTTCGATAAAAGGTTCGCTGTACAGCACCGGATTGATCGCATTTTTGTTGATCTGGATGCACACGCACAGCGAGTTTTCCTCTCCCAGATAGATCATGTGCGGCACATCCTGCTGAATCACCAGGCATTCGGATTTTTTGACGGTAACCGTATTGGTTTCCTTTTTTGCCCACAAGTGGAAGCTCCCGTCCACGCAGCAGATAATCTCGATGGCAGTATGGGAGTGCGGCTTTTCCATCTTCCAGCCCGCCGGCATATCCCGCAGATAATAATTATATACCAGCCTTCCAATCGCAACGTCTTTGATGCTCTGGTAAAATCTGTCAAACCGTTTCATCCGCGCTCCCCTTTTCGTTCTCTTTTGCCGTCACACGCAGTTGACCGGCACGCCTTTCAAAAAAGCCTCGAGGTTTGCTACCGCAATATCCATCAGTCGTTGCCTGCTTTCCTTTGGCGCCCACGAAATGTGGGGGGTGATAAAGCAGTTTTTTGCACCCAGCAGCGGATTATCTCCGCGTATGGGTTCGGTGGAAACAACGTCCAACCCCGCCGCGCCGACCTTTCCGTTTTCAAGCGCCTGCGCAAGGTCGCGCTCGTTGATCAGCTGCCCTCTTGAATTATTGATGATGATTACGCCATCTTTCATCCGGCTGATCGTTTGCGCTCTGATGATCTCCTCTGTTTCCGGAAACAGAGGGCAATGTAGCACAATCACATCGGATTCACTCAGCACCGTATCAAGCTCGCGGCTTTCTTCCTCCTGCACAAACGCGTCATATGCAATCACCTTCATTCCCAGCGCTTTGGCAATCTTGCCTGTCGCCTTGCCAATCCGTCCGTATCCGATGATTCCCATTGTCTTCTGATCAAGCTCGATCAAATCGTAATTCCAGTAACACCAGTCTTTGCAGGCTTCCCAGTCTCCCGCATGCACGCTTTCGCTATGCGCTCCCACATGGTGGCAAACCTCCAGCAGCAGCGCAATGGCCATTTGCGCCACCGCCGCGGTTCCATAGGTGGGAATGTTGCTCACAACGATTCCACGCTCTTTCGCGGCCTCCACGTCAATCACATTGTATCCTGTTGCAAGCACGCCGATAAATTTCAGTTCAGGACATTTTTCGATTGTTTCCCGCGAAATGGGCGTCTTGTTGGTGTAGACAGCCTGCGCGTCCCCAATCCGTTCCGCAACCTGCCGCACCGGAGTCCTTTCATAAACCTTAAGCTCCCCGAGCGCCTCCAGGCCTTCCCATGACAGGTCGCCCGGATTTTCCGTGTACCCGTCCAACACTACAATTTTCATCTGCCACCTCTCTTATCCCAAAACCCGTTTGTCATCCATGACCTTTCCAAAAAGTTCTTGATCTGTGGGAACTTTAAAATCCGGAATTTCGCGGATGACCCACGTCGTGTTGATGTAGTGCTTCCATGTAATATTTTCACTGGCGATATTACCGCCCCATGTACCGCACCCCAGCGAAATCGTAAACGGCATTCCATTGTTCCAGTTGCCTGCATTCGCCTTGCCCTGCGCAACCCTGACGCCCACGCGTGTGGTATGTGTCTTAAGGGCGTATTCCAAAATTCTGTCGTCGTCAAAACTATGAATTCCGCAGGAATGTCCTGCGCCGGAATATGCCTGAATTCCGTTTACAAGCTCGATTGCGTCTTCAAATGTATCATACCGGTATAGCGTCACCACCACGGACAGCTTTTCGCCTGAGAATGGAAATTCCTTTCCATAGCCGGTTTCCTCTACCAGAATGCAGGTTGTCCCTTCCGGCACCGCAAATCCCGCATGCTTTGCAATATTTTCCGCTGTCGTACAAATGATGTCTCCGTTCAGGTGTCCGTCCACCCAGAGCGTATTTTGCAGCTTCTCTTTTTCTTCCGGTCCGCACAGATAAGCTCCCTGTTTTTTGAGCTCCTCCACCATCTTTGGATAAACGCCCTTTTGGATCACCAGAGAATTTTCTGTCGAACATCCGATTGCAAGGTCATTTAATTGGCTTTCCACTGTTTTTTGTGCCGCATCGGCAAGGTCTGCCGTTTCATCCACGACGGTCACAACATTTCCCGCTCCTACGCCATAAGCCGGAGTGCCGGACGAGTATGCGCTTTTCACCATGCCCGCGCCGCCGGTTGCAACGATCAGGTCGCACTGCTTCATCAGTTCTTTGGATAGAGCCATCGTTGGCTGCTCTATACACTGGATGAGGTCTTCCGGATATCCAAAACGCTTAACCAGCGCGCGAAGTTCGCTCACCACCATGTTTGTCGTCTTCTTCGCCTTGGGATGCGGCGAACAGATAATTGCATTACGGCCCATCAACGCATTCATGGTCTTAATAAAAACCACGCCCGCGGGAACGGTCACCGGTACCATCGCGCCGATCACGCCAACCGGCTTTGCAATCTTCACCAAATATTTTTCCGGTATTTCATCGATAATCCCCACTGTTTTTGCTTCATTCAAATCCCGCATGAGCCCGCGTGCGCGTGCTTGTGTACGGGCAATTTTGCTTTTCACATCGCCCATTTTCGTTTCTTCGAAATTGAATTCCGCCCAACGCTGCGCGTTTTGAATCGCATACCAGCCGATGGCCGACGCAAGCTCCCTCACCTGCTCCTGCGTGCAAAACTCAATCTGTTTTTGCGCCGCGCGCGCTTTGTCCATCAAGCCGGAAACAAGTATTTCCTCTGCCGTTCTCTCTTCGTTTACCTCTGTTTTTACCATCTTTCCCTCTCCTCTGTTATGATTCACACGATTGTTTCATTACAGTTTTAAATGATTCCCACACTTTTCAGTACGTCCGCCGCCCGTTTGGCGACCGGCGCATCCACCATTTTTCCATTGACGCTGATCACGCCCAGACCGTTTTTAACCGCTTTTTCAAATTCTGCGACAATTTCCTTTGCCTCCGCAATATCCCGCTCGGAAAACGAAAACGCCTGATTGATCTTCTCGATTTGCGACGGATGGATTGCCGTCTTCGCGGTCATACCGATTGATCTGATATATGCGAGGTCTTTTTCAAACCCTTCCATATCTTTGTAATCAACGTAAGGCGTATCGATCGCATCCACACCAAACGCTCTTGCCACAAATGTCAGTTCACTGCGGGCATACGAGAGTTCCTTTCCCTCTGCCGTCCGCTTGATTCCCATTTCTTTTGTCAGATCCTCCGCCCCAAACTGAACGCCGGTAATCCGCTCAGAACTTTTTAAAATTTCGCGCAATGTGACCAGTCCTTGCATGGTTTCGATCAGCGGAATAAATCCTGTTTTCATGTCTTCTACAAAAATGGCGGCAAATGTGTCCACAATCACAGCCTCTCTTTGCGACGCTTTGGGAAAAATCACCGTGTCCGGCTCGCAGGGAAGAATTGCCTTCAAATCCTCCATGCCTGCAAGGCTCGACGCCTGATTGATTCTCACAACCAGCTCTTTTCCTGCATTTCTTGGCCTTTTCAAAAGCTGGCACACTGTCTGGCGCGCAAATTCTTTTTGATCTGGCGCAACTGCATCCTCCAGATCAAAAATAACGCTGTCGCTGTCCATAGTTAACGCTTTTTCACATTTTTTCGGGTCGCTGCCCGGCACGTAAAGCAATGATCTTCTGGTTGCGTTCATGTCGCTTCTCCTTATCGTAAATGGCTTTTATCAAATTTTTCTTTAATTCGTTCCAAACTGCTTTTGATGTGTCCATCCATCGCTTTCCACGCGCCCGCTTCGTCTCCCGCTTTAATTTTTTGAATAATCAATTCATGCTCCGCGCGGGATTTTTTTGCGGACTCTATATCATAAAGCAGCAGTCTTCTGGGCATCGCTGCCTTTTGCCACAGCCCGATGATCTCATTCTCCATCCATTTGTTACCGCAACCTTTTGCAATTGCGATATGGAAATTGGTATCGTTCTTGGAAAAACGCACGCTGTCATATTCTTGTATAAATTTCACATCACCATTTGTGTTATGCAGTTCCTCGATTATATCAGGCTGTCGGCTCGCCGCTGCCCTGTGCGCTGCCGTAGACTCCAATACGGAACGCAAATCCCAAAGCTCCTCCACATCCTGTATAGAATAACTGGATACCGTAACGCCACATCTCGGCTTGTAGGAAAGGAATCCTTCCACCTGAAGCACCCTGAACGCTTCGCGCAGCGGTGTGCGGCTGATTTCCATTTCATTGCAAAATTCTTCTTCAACAATCTTTTCCCCCGGAAGCAATTCTCCTCGTATGATACGCATTCTCAGTTGTTCGGCTACCCTGTCTGCAACAGATGTTCTTGTAATTTTCATATAGTATTCTTCATCCGATGAATTTATTTTTGATATTTATTTTGATTAATTGGATCGGTTGTTTTAGGTCTAATTGTATTTTGCGTTTTGTGTATTGCATTTTGTATGCAATCGCTTGGTGTGATTTAAAATTATCACATGGTTATAAGGGTGTCAACAGGATACCGGACGTTTTAACCAAAGCTCCCACCGTGGTGAATTTTATTTATATCAGAATGTTGAAATCGCTTCTTTGGTCTTTTGAATTCACAGGTTGTACTTGCAATATTTTTGCAACAGGGTAATATTGAGACATAAAAACAATGGAGGTATCAAATCGTGAAACGCATTGTTCTTGTTCCTGATTCCTATAAGGGCTCTCTTTCCAGCAGCGAAATCTGCGCTGTCATCAAAAATACCATTTTGGAACTGTTACCGGAATGCGAAGTCATCTGCATCCCAGTCGCCGACGGCGGAGAAGGAAGCGTGGATTGTTTTCTGGAAGCAATGCAAGGTGAAAAAATCCATGCCACTGTTTCCGGCCCCTTTGGTGAGCCAATGCGGTGTTATTATGGCGCGTGCGGTGATTTTGCAGTCGTCGAAATGGCTTCCTGCGCGGGTCTTCCCCTCGTGGAGGGCAATCAAGACCCGTTGAAAGCGACCACTTACGGCGTAGGAGAATTGATTTTGGATGCCTTAAGAAAAGGGTTTCCTAAAATTATCATCGGTTTGGGCGGAAGCGCCACAAACGATGCGGGCTGCGGCATGGCCTGCGCGCTGGGCGTTAAATTTTATGACAAGAACGGAAAGGAGTTCTTCCCAACCGGAGGCACCCTGCATAACATTTTCCGCATTGACGCGAGCGGCATCGATCCGGCAGTCCTAAGCACCGAAATTGTCGCCATGTGCGATATTTCGAATCCACTTTATGGGGAAGACGGCGCCGCATGGATTTTCGGTCCGCAAAAAGGCGCGGATCATGATATGGTTCTATTTCTGGATGAAGGGTTGCGGCATCTGTCAGAAATGGTGAAGAAGGATTTGGGAATTGACATTGCCTCCCTGCCCGGAAGCGGCGCTGCCGGCGGAATGGGCGGAGGGCTGGTCGCGTTTTTGGATGCAAAACTGCAGATGGGAATCGATACCGTGCTTGAGTCGACCAATTTTTCGAATATCATCAAAGATGCTGACCTTGTGATCACCGGTGAGGGGCGCCTTGATTCGCAGACATTGCGCGGAAAAGTCGCATGCGGCGTGGGCAGGGCTGCTGAACGTGGCGGCGTGCCGGCCATCGCCATCGTAGGCTCTTTGGAGCCGGGATTTTCAAATTTTTCTTCCCTTGGCTTATCCGCCGTATGGGATACGGTCGTTGCGCCGATGCCGCTCGCCGACGCGCTGACGCTTACAAGGTCCAATATCGCTCTCATGACGCGCAACGCAATCAATTTTTGCCATGCGATTTTGAATAAATAACAAGCGTCAAGAACCTGTATAACCGCAGCCCGCTTCTGATGGCAAAAATCATGAAACTTCACGCAACACAAAGACAAAGGCAGACGCTAAGCGCCTGCCTTTATCTTGTGCGGCTGTGATTGGTAGTGTTTTCGGATTCAGGAAAATGTCGATTGTTTTACTGGAATTTCACCGCCGCAACAGTTAGGGAATACCTTATTTCAGGAATTGCGGGGACTCCATAAGACCCACGAACTCCTGCAGCATACGCGCGCCGGATGCTCCGTCCGTCACGCGGTGATCAATGCTAAGCGACACGCTCATACTCTTTCCCGGCTCAATCTTCCCCTCCCTCACAACAGGCACATCCGCAATCTTGGAAACTGCAAGAATTGCCGCCTGCGGGGCGTTTACGATTGCCTGAAAGCTGCGTATATTGAACATCCCCAGATTGCTGATTGTAAAGGTGCCTCCGGAAAGCCTGTCCATTTTAAACTTTCCTTCCTTTGATGCTTCCTTGATTTCTTCCATCTCACGGTGTACTTCTTCGAGTGATTTATTCGCCGCATTTTGAATTACCGGCACCAAAAGCCCGCGCGGCGTATCTACCGCAACCCCCATATTCACCTCGTCAAACATCGTGATATGGTCGCCCGCCCACGACGCGTTGAGGTTTGGATGCCGCTTCAAGGTGTCCGCAAGCGCCTTTACCATAATCGTCGTAAAGGAAGGCTTATACGAAATCTCCTTGCGAAACGCAATGACTGCGCCACAGTCAATTTCAGAAACGAGCTGAAACTGCGGAACCTCTGTCCAGCTTGCCAGCATTTGCCTGCTCATCGCTTTTTGAAGCGGTGTGAGCTTCCTTTCCTCTTCACTCATCCGTCTGCACCCATGCGATGGTCTTGGTAATCTCCACCGTGTCGCCTTCCTGCGCCACGATTTCCACCAGCGTTCCGGATACAGCGGCTTCCACCTCCGTAACGGCCTTGTCCGTCTCGATTTCAAGAATGGATTCGCCTGCGTCCATGTGGTCTCCCACCTGCTTGAGCCACTTATTGATCGTGCCTTCTTCCATATCCAGTCCGATTTTTGGCATAATAATTTCTTTTTTCATGTTTTTATCTCCTTTGTTTTCCGTACTCTAATACTCCATATCCCAGATGTTCCATAATTTTTTATATAGCGCGGTATAGACTTCATACATGCGGTCATATTTTTCGCATTCATCGGCCGCCGGTTCAAACACATGCTTTACGCGAACCATTTCGTTGATTCCCTCGCCCACATCCGAAAAAAATCCCACGCCTACGCCGGCGGCAATCGCCGCGCCGCGCGCGCCCAGCTCGTTGCCGCACAGCGTTTCCACCGGACGTTTCGCGCAATTGGCAAAAATCTGGCACCACAGGTCGCTCGCGCTTCCCCCTCCGGAAATCCTGATACTCGTCGGCTTTTCCGGAAGATGCTCATAGCAATCTTTCATGGAAAGGGCGACCCCCTCATAAACCGCCCTTAACATATGATTGATACTGTGATGCGCTTTCATGCCATAAAATTGCGCGGATGCGGTGGACTTCACAAACGGCGCCCGTTCGCCGCCCTCTGCCAGATAGGGCAGAAAAACAATTCCGTCCGAACCGGCCTGCACCGTTCCAATTCGCTGCTCCGCCTCTTCAAAGGAGAGCTTTCCGTGAAACATTTCCCGCATAAACCAGTCCACATTCGGAGCACCCATCATGGTTCCGTAAGTCAGCAGCCACCTGTCGTCCGTGGCATGGCAAATAATGGACGGCGGATTTTCTCCTGTTTCCTTCATCGTCTCCAGCGATTTTACCACCATTTCACTGTAGACCGTCGTTCCGACAATCGAAACTGCGGAGTCGTTTTCGTATACGCCGCTGCCCATTGCCGTACACACCACGTCAATCGCACCATTCACAACCGGTATGCGCGCGTCGAGTCCCGTAGCCTGCGCCGCCGCATCCGTTATATAACCGATTATATCCGTGCTTCCCGCAATCTGAGGAAGTAAATCCAAAAGCTGTTCCGCGTTGAATTTTTTGAGCAGTCCCCTGTTGTATTTTCCCTCCTTTGCGCAAATCAGAGAAGCGTCCGAAAGATCCGTCGGATCGGTTACGATGCGCCCTGTCAGGCAATATTTGATCCAGTCTTTGCAAAACAACACATGCTTTGCCCGCTGCATGGTCTTGGGCTCATGATCGTAATGCCATACGGAATATGGCAGCGTCGATCCCGCAAAGACAACGCGTCCGGAAGCATTCAGTATTCCTTCCCTGTTCCACCGGTCAATATAAGATGTTGCCCTGCCATCCAGCCATAAAACCGCCGGATGAAAAGGCTTTCCTGTTTCATCCAGCATCCACAGGCCGTCTCCCTGAGCCGTGATTCCAATCGCTTTGATTTCGCCAAACCGCTTGCTGTCCGCCGTTACTTCGCGTATTGTTTCGACCACCATACGCCATACTTCATTCATATCCTGCAGTACGTTTCCATTGTTGTTATATTCCGGCGTCGTCTGCCGGCGGGCAAACTTCAGCTCGTTGCCCTTCTGGTCAAACAACACTGCTTTTATTTTTGTTGTACCGGCGTCAATTCCTAAAAAGAGCGCATCCATACGATTCCCACCTGTTCCCCTGTCTTATTGTTGTAGCAAGAAGCTGTTAGTCTTTGTATACGTCCGGATTATAAACCTTTTCCGGTCTCTCCCCCGCCAGAAAACGCTGTGCGTCCACCACCAGCTTTTGATACGATCTTACATAGGGATCGAGGCTGCATCCCGCGATGTGCGGAGTCAGCACCACATGATCCATCGAAACGAGCGGATGATTTTCCGGCAGCGGCTCGATTGGATACACATCCAGCGCCGCGCCCGCAATTTCATTCTTCTGCAGCATGTCGATCAGTTTGTCATAATCGAGCACCGCAGCGCGGGCATTGTTGATCAAATAAGCGTTCGGCTTCATCAGCGCCAGCATGTCAGACGAAACAAGCCCTCTTGTGGAAGGCGTAACCGGCACGTGGATAGATACGAAATCCGCCTGCTTCATCACGTCCTCAAGCTCCATCAGTTTGATCCCATACTTCACATTTTCCGGCTTCAGGTATGGGTCAAAGGCGATCACATCCATGTCAAACGCAACCGCGCGTTTTGCAACCTCCATGCCGATTGCGCCGCACCCCACAAGGCCCAGCGTTTTTCCTGCAAGCGTGGGGCCTTTGTATTGCAAATACGCAAATTTTTCCGGCGTGGAACCGACCCAGTTGATGTCATTTTTACAGAAACCGTTTTCAAAATGCTGTTTTTCATCCGTAATCGTTTCATTTTTGATCAGATGGTTTCCCTGCGCAAGTCCCCGCGAAACCGCAATCATCATGCCGATGGTAAAGTCCGCAACCGTATCTCCGTTGCGTCCGGGCACATTTGTGATCGGAATTCCCATTTCGGTTGCCGCCTCAATATCGATGTTCGCATGCGCCCCGCCGCGTACAGAGAGGATCATTTTGAGGTCCTTCGCCTGCTCCAAAACCCTGCGGGAAAGCGGATCAAATTCAATCACCACCGCATCCATTCCGGCAAGTTCCTTTGCCAGCTCGTCCTCGGTCAGCAGCCGTCCAAGCTCCATCATTCCCTTGTAGCGGACTTCGTCAAACATTTTTTCAAATACATCTTTATACTCGTCCACCATGTATGTCGTCACTAAAAGTTTCATGTTATGTCTCCTTGTTTTTTATTTACTCATGCACTCTTTGACTGCCGCCAAAATATCGTCCGCATTCGGCACAAACGCTTTTTCCAAAACCGGCGCAAACGGAACGGGTACGTTGGGCGCTCCCACACGCAAAACCGGAGCCTTTAATTGATCCCACGCCTTTTCCTGTATCTGTGCCGCGATTTCCGCTCCAAATCCACCTTTTTTACAGGCCTCGTGTACAACCACCACGCGTCCCGTTTTTGCCGCCGATTTTGCAACCGTCTCTCCGTCAAACGGCTCGATGGAGCGCACATCCACGATTTCCGCGTCAATGCCCTCTTCCGCCAGCTTTTCCGCCGCTTTCACGGCCTGATCCACCATTGCGGAATAGGCCACAATCGTAATATCCTTGCCTTCCCGCTTGATATCGCAGGTGTAGTCGCACTCATACGGTTCTTCGGGCACTTCGCATTTCACCTTGTAAAGCGCCTTGTGCTCGATGAATACAACAGGATTGTTGTCACGGATTGCGCGGAGCAAAAGCCCTTTTGCGTCATACGCATTGCTGGGCATCACCACCCGGATTCCGGGTATGTGCCCCAAAATCGCTTCGAGCGACTGCGAATGCTGCGCGCCGTTTCCAAGACCCGCGCCGCACTGCGTCCTGATCACAAGCGGAATATTCACCGCGCCGCCGTACATATACCGTATCTTTGCCGCCTGATTCAAAATCTGGTCAAAGCAGGTGCCGATAAAATCGATGTAGGAAAGCTCCACAATCGGCCGCAGTCCGATGAGCGCCGCGCCGATGCCCGCGCCCACAATCGCCGTTTCCGAAATCGGCGTGTCGCGCACGCGCTCCGGGCCGAAATTGTCCAAAAGATCGTAGGAACAACGAAGCTGTCCCCCGTATACTGCAATATCCTCGCCAATCGTAAAGACCCGGTCGTCACTGTTAAACGCGGTGTGCAGCGCTTCATTTACTGCTTGTCTCATAGAGATTTTTCTCATAAAAAACGCCTCAACTTTCTTTTCTCTGTTCCTGTCAGGAAGATTTTTTCCATGCGACCCACTCGATCTGTTCAAAGTCAGGGTCATACATGTCTTTCTTAAGGTCTACCGCACTTGGTTCCGGCTCTTTTTTCGCCTCCTCAGAAGCATTGATCACCTGTTCATGCTCTTCCTTTACAATTGCGTCGATCTGCTCGTCCGTCACGCCGTATTCGGTTTTCAGGACTTGCTTTGCGCGCGCAATCGGGTCTTTTTGACGCCACTGCGCTACCTCATCCTTGGTGCGGTAATTCTCGTTGTCGCCGTAATAATGCCCACTCAAGCGATAGGTGTCCATTTCCAGCAGCACCGGTCCATTTCCGCGGCGCACATAGTCCGCGATTTCCGCAAACGTGTTGTATACGCCCACCACGTCATTTCCGTCGATTGTCACTCCCTTGATTCCGTATCCCTTCGCCCTGTCAGAAACATGCTCCACATTCATGGACTTAGAGATATGCGTAGAGATTCCATATTTATTGTTCTCGCAAATAAACACCACCGGAAGCTTCCATACGGATGCCATATTCAGGGATTCGTGAAACGAGCCTTCGTTTGATGCGCCGTCTCCAAAAAAGCAAACCGCAATATTGTCTCCCTTTAACAGGTCAATCCCCAGCGCAGCGCCCATCGCAAGCGGTATTCCTCCGCCCACGATGCCGTTTGCGCCCAGCATTCCGGTCGCAAGATCGGCAATGTGCATCGATCCGCCCTTGCCCTTGCAATAGCCGGATTCACGCGCCATCAGCTCCGCAAACATCTTTTTCAGATCCGCGCCTTTGGCGACGCAATGTCCGTGTCCTCTGTGGGTTGACGTAATGTAATCCTGATTGGAAAGATGTGCGCACACGCCTGCCGCAATCGCCTCTTCACCGTTGTATGTATGCACCGCCGCGCGCGTTAAATTTTGCTTTGCAAGCTCAATCGCTTCATTTTCAAACTCACGGATGCGCACCATCACACGCAGCAATTCCAGCAGCTTTTCTTTCGTCAGTTCCGTTTTTGCCATTGTTCTTCTCCTATTTGCACCAGAATTTCAGCGCCGCATTGAGCTCTTCGTGTTCTTTTGCCGCTTCTTTGATATCCACACCCGCCTGATAAGCATCCATCGCCTGCAAAATCGCCTTTGCGCCTGCCGTCGCGCCCATCGGATGTCCGTAGATTCCGCCGCCCGCCATCAAAACTGTGTCCTCTCCAAGCAGATCCATCAGGTAAGGGATGGTTCCGGGATGCACGCCGCCCGCAACCGTATCAAACGATTTTTTGATTACGCCCATATCCGCGGTAAGCGCGTTGTGCGTTTCCACCAGTTCGTTTGTGGAAATTCCAAACCGCCCGCTGTCCGGATAAACAAGCGACATATCCATGCCGACGAGTCTGGGCAGCTTGCCGCACGCAAGCGAGGTAGAGATCCCGTTTGTCTTGGAGGTATAGTAGGCGCCCATCCCCGCGCAATGTCCAAAGATCGGTATTTTGATTCCTTCGCGCTTTAAGTGCCGCACGAGATCTTCTACATCTCCCCATCCAAGCGCCTGATAGTTTACCATGATGGAATTTGCGCCGTTGTCAATCGCCATATGCGCACGGTCAATGAGGTTTTCCCCTGTGATGTTGACCGCATACAGGCAGCTCTTATCCTTGCCGATGTCCTTCAAATATTTCATGACAGTCGCCACGCGTTCCGTCATGCGCGAATATTCCGGATCGGCCAAAAGCTCGTCGTCCTTGATCACGTCCGCTCCGCCTGCGGCAGCCTTTGCGGCGCCGCTCGCCGAAAGCTCCGGCCCAACGCCGATGCACGGCTTCAAAATCGCTCCTACAAGCGGCCTGTTATAAACGCCGAGAATGTCGCGGATTCCGTCAATTCCGACGAGCGGACCGGGCAGCTGCTCCAGCACAGGGTCAGGAAGCTCGATATCAACGAGGCGAACGCCGGACTGTCCTAAAACGTTTCCCGCAACCGTACTTAAAATCATGGGCATATAAATCTGAAAGTTTGCAATCGGGAACGCAATTCTTGTCACACACGCGTGTTCCTGCGCCATCGGATAAATTCCGATGATTTTTGCGCCATACTTTTCGATCACTTCCGGCGTCTCGCCCTCCACATGCGTCCATGTACCCGCGCTCTGGTCTGCCGCAATCAGCTTGACCCAGCTGTATAAATCCGGTTCTTTGTCCGAATTGAGGTAGTAAGTCGCAATCAGATAGTCGTCCTTAATGTGTTCGGACAGTGTCATTGTTTCGATTTTCATTGTTTGCCTCCTAAAATTTTTTCATTATTTTGCCGCCGTTTTGTGGCGGTATTTTGAATCATTTCCTGTGTTTTTGGCAATCAGAAACCAGACCCCCGTAAAACGGTGCCAAAAACAGTTTTTATCCAGCCAGTTTGGAACTAGTTCAAACGCATGCGGCAATGCCGCTTATTTCGTTTGTTGCGCATTCACGGTTATGCCTTTTTGATCTTCTTCTGCTCCCTTAAACGCCGCGCGATGTCAAGGTATACGGCAAATATGATAATGATACCCTTGACCACATCCTGCCAGTAGGAGTTTACGCCCAAAAGGTTCAGCCCGTTGTTGATTACGCCGATGATCAGCGCGCCGATCAATGTGCCGCCCAGCGTTCCCGCGCCGCCTGTCATCATGGTGCCGCCCAGCACAACCGCCGCGATTGCGTCCATTTCCGCCCCATTGCCCATGGTCGGCAGCCCGGAATACAGCTTTGCCGCCGTCATCACGCCCGCAATACCTGCCAGCGTACCCTGAATCATATAGGCAATCCACGAAACCTTATCCACGTTGATGCCGGAAAATCTTGCAGCTTCCTTGTTTCCGCCCGTTGCATACAAATGCTTGCCATAGCGCGTATAGTTGAGTACGATGAACAAGATTACAAAGATGATCAGCATGTAGACAACCTGCAGCGGAAACACGTTTCCGATTCTTCCGTTGCCAAGGTAGTTTAACCGTTCGTCCGTAACATAGATCGGTTTTCCGCTGGTGATTACAAGCGCCAGACCGCGCACGATCATCATGGTAGATAGCGTTACGATAAACGCGGGCATGTTGCACTTTGTCACGAAAAATCCGTTGACTATGCCTACCAGCAGACCAATTCCAATCGCGATCAGCATCGCGGGTATGAGGTCAAGGCCGGAGTTTGACATCAGCGACACGAGGCCAATGCCCGAAAGAGCTACCACAGAGCCAACCGAAAGGTCGATTCCGCCGAGCAAAATAACATACGTCATACCAAATGCGATAACCGCATTTGTCGAAATCTGCAATAACACGTTTGTAATATTGTTTGCGGTAAAGAAGTGGCTGGTTGCAATGCTCAGCACGATGCAGATTACGATCAGGCTGACCAGAATACCAAAATTTTCTTTGATGGGCTTCGCCCATTTTTTATCCAAAAAGGATTGCTTTGTCATGTCTTGTTTCATTATGAATTTCCCCCCATCGTGGCATGCCTTATGATTACTTCTTCATCGATTTGTTCCTTCGGAATTTTGGCGACCGTTTCTCCGCGCCGCATCACATAAACCGTGTCGCTCACGCGCATAATTTCCGGAAGCTCGGAAGAGATAATAATAATCGCCATTCCCTGCTTTGCCAGTCTGTCGATCATATCATATATTTCCGCCTTTGCTCCCACGTCAATTCCACGGGTTGGTTCATCTAAAAGAAGTATTTTGGGATTCGTCGCAAGCGCTTTTCCGATGACCACCTTTTGCTGGTTTCCACCGGAAAGCTTTTGTGTGGTCATATCGCTCGATGTCACTTTGATGTTCAGCTCGTCAATCAGGTTGTCGCAAATGCCGTTCTGCTTTTTGCTGTTTATCCCAACCACGCCAATAAATTCCTTCAGCACGCAAAGGCTCAAATTGAATTTTACCGTCTGCAGCAAAACAAGCCCTTGTTTTTTTCTGTCCTCCGGTACAAGAACAATTCCATGCTTCATTGCCTCCACCGGATTATGCAGCTTCACCTTTTTTCCATTCAGCGTAATCTGCCCTTTGTAATCCGTATCAATTCCTGCAAGCACACGGGCAAATTCGCTTCTTCCCGCTCCCACAATTCCCGAAATGCCGACCACTTCTCCCTTATGAAGCTCCAAATCAACGTTTTTCACCATGTCTCCGCAGGAGATGTTTTCCACTTTTAAAATAATTTCATCCGTAGGCACATGTGAGGTGTAATGCTCATGGATGGTACGTCCAACCATCATAGACACCAGATCGTCCTCCGTAATTTCTTTGATCTCCCTTGTCCCTACATATTCTCCGTCCCGCAGCACTGTAACCTGATCGCACAAGCGGAACAGTTCTTCCATTCTGTGGGATACATAGATCACCGATATTCCCATTTCTTTGAGCCTGTCCACCGTCTTATAAAGATTTTCGACTTCCTTCAAAGACAGCGACGCGGACGGCTCATCCATCACCACGATCTTAGCATTGTTGGAAAGCGCCTTTGCAATTTCCACAACCTGCTGACGCGAAATGCTCAGTTCATTCATCTTACTGTCCGGATCGATATCCGAGCCAAATTCACGCAATATTCTTTTCGAGTCCTCATAGATCTTTTTTGAATGAACGAAGCCGAGCTTTCCTTTCGGCTCCTTTCCCATAAAAATATTATCCCCAACTGTCATATCCGGAGCAAATGAAAGCTCCTGATGAACAATGCTGACTCCGACTGCGTCCGCATCGTGTACGTTTTCAATTGCCGTCTTTTTTCCTTCAATGAAAATTTCCCCTTCTTCGGCTCTGTGGATTCCTCCCAAAACCTTAATCAGAGTAGACTTTCCTGAGCCGTTTTCTCCCAGTAACGCATGAACCTCGCCGCGCTTTAATGTAAAATCGACCTGATCCAGCGCCTTAACACCCGGGAAAATCTTTGTGATGCCTTTCATTTCCAATATCGTTTCGCTGTTCATATTCCCCATTCTCCCTTGTTATTCGGTCGTAACAATTTCATGAATGCGGGCGGGAATCCCGCCCGCACCCTCTTACCATCTAAATTCTACTCAACATATTTGATGTTGGGGTCTCCATCATAGTAGTACTGGATGGATTCATCCGCGTTTTCCGCTGTGATGATCTTATAGGTCGTGTACTTGATCGCGTCGCCTACGTCCTCGCCTTTGAGCGCCTTATAAAGATCGAGCGCGGACTGCTTTGCCATTGCGTAAGGCTGCTGTCCCAAAGATGCGGTTTCCTTGCCCTGTTTTACAAAATCCAGAGCTTCCGGCGCTCCGTCGAATCCATAGCACTTCACCTGATCCGCGATTCCCGCAGTTTCAGCCGCTGTGTGCGCGCCGATTGCCTGCTCGTCATTGGAGCAGATCACAGCCGCCACATCCGGATTTGCCTGCAGAACGTCCTGCATCACAGAATTTGCTTTTTCCACTTCGCCGCCGCCGTTGCCATCGTAAACAAGCTCGAGTCCGTCATATTTTTCAATCACGGAGCGGAATCCGTCCGCTCTTGCCTGCGGGCCTGTGCCCGGGTTAGCGAGGATGACAACTTTTCCTTTTTTCCCAAGGTCTTCCGCCATCTTTTCGGCAAGCGCCGCGCCTGCGTCCTGATTGGGCGTCATAACCTGAGAAGTGATCAGGTTTTCATAGCCTTCCGCAAACGGGAAGTCTGCCGAAACAACCATAACGCCCTGATTCACAGCATTTTGTGTCACAGAAATCAGTGCCTGTCCATCGATCGTCTCACATACGATTCCCACACATCCCTGTGCCACAAAGTCGTCAATGTTGCTTGCCTGCACAACTGCGTCAAATCCCGGATCAAGAACCACCGGAATATCGCCGTTTGCTTCGATGACTTCTTTTGCGCCGTTTACAAATGCCTGACAGTGCGGGATTACGTTGTCAATTACCGTAATACCGATTTTGTTTCCGCCGCCTTCCTTATACAGTGTGCTCGGTTTTCCATAAATGGAATCCGCAGCAGCAGCGCCGTCTGCCGCAGCGCTTGCCTCCGTTCCCGCCGAAGCCTCCGCAGATGCAGGCGCGGAAGAATCCGCAGCCGGTGCCGGGCTTGACGCCGCCGGTTGTGCACAGCCCATCACTGTGAACGCAACCATCAGTACAACAACCAACAATACCAAAATTTTGTTTTTCATTTCTTTCCTCCTTTTTTCTTGTTTCAGGTTTTTCCGCCCTGAAATTCCAAATATGTAAATTGCTTTAAATTCGTAAGTTTAAGAAACCTTTTCATTAAGAAGGTTTTTTTGCCTTTTTATCAATCTGTGTAATTCGCTTTGAGTCCCAAGCCTGAAGCTGCCGTTAGAAAAATTTGTCTTTCGGTCTTTTCTGACCGTTGATCTTATTATACAAATCCCTCCGCAAATGTGTGATAGGATTTTTTGTTATGATTATTCTGTTTGCGTCCTTTATTTTTTTCAGTTTCATGAAATCAGCGCAAATATTTTTACATTGTTGTTTTATTTGTCCTAAAATCTACTTTTTTAAGCACAAAAAAACAACAGTTTCTTCGTACTGTTGTCTTTTGTACTTCTTATTTGTGTAATGGTTTTCCTTGCATTGAAATCATTTTCATAAAATATTGATGGACGCGCACATCACCTGTAAGCTCCGGATGAAAGGCTGTAACAAGCATATTGTCCTGTCTTGCGGCTACGATCTTTTTGTTCACTTCCGCCAGCACCTCCACCCCCGGCCCCGTCCGCCCGATGTATGGCGCGCGGATAAACACCATGGGAAACGCGCCAATCTCGCTCATCATCGCGGTTGTCTCAAAGCTCCCCAGCTGCCGCCCGTATGCGTTTCTGTGCGCCTCCAGTTCCATACATGCAAAGCACGGCTTACCGCCCGTCACTTTTTTTGCAAGCAGCAAAAGCCCCGCGCACGTTCCAAAGACAGGCAGCCTGTTTTCTATCCGCTCGCGGATCGGCTCATAAAGCCCAAGCCCGTGCAGCAGCTTATTCATCACTGTGCTTTCGCCGCCCGGAAGCACCAGTCCATCCATCCTCCCGCGCGTCACATCTTCTTTATTGCGGAGTTCAATGCAGTCTGCTCCCAATTTGCGCAGCAGATCAATATGCTCTTCAAAGGCTCCCTGAAGCGCCAAAACTCCTATTCTCATCCCTAATTTCCCCGTTCCGCCATCAGCAGGGCAATTTCCTGCTCATTGGTTCCTACCATGGCTTCTCCCAGATCCGCCGAAAGCTCTGCGAGCAGCTTTGCATCCTTGTAATTCGTAACCGCCTGCACAATGGCCGCGGCGCGCCTGGCTGGATTGCCCGATTTAAAAATGCCCGAGCCCACAAAAACGCCCTCCGCCCCAAGCTGCATCATCAGGGCTGCGTCCGCAGGCGTTGCAATCCCGCCCGCCGCAAAGTTCACCACCGGCAGCCTTCCGTTCTCATGGACGAATTCCAGCAGATCACAGGATACGCCCAATTGCCTTGCCGCCTCGTTTCGCTCACTGTGCGAAAGCGATGCAATGCGTCTCATTTCGCTGCTCATCATCCGCATATGCCGTACCGCCTGCACCACGTCTCCCGTGCCGGGCTCGCCTTTGGTGCGAATCATGGACGCGCCCTCCGCAATCCGCCGGAGCGCTTCTCCCAAATCCTTTGCCCCGCACACAAAGGGAACCTTGAATTGTTTTTTATCGATATGATAAATATCATCCGCCGGAGACAGCACTTCACTCTCGTCGATGTAATCGATCTCAATTGCCTGCAAAATCTGCGCTTCCGCAAAATGCCCCAGGCGCACCTTTGCCATCACAGGGATGCTCACCGCTTGCTGGATTCCCCTGATCATCTTAGGATCGCTCATGCGCGATACGCCTCCCGCCGCACGAATATCCGCGGGAATGCGCTCCAGCGCCATCACGGCACACGCGCCCGCGTCCTCTGCAATTTTTGCCTGCTCCGGCGTTGTCACATCCATGATCACCCCGCCCTTGAGCATTTGCGCCAAACTTCTATTCAGCATATCTCTGTTTTCTGTCATTGTGTCTACTCCTTTTCGATTGACTTTATTTTGATTTACAGCTATGATTATAACCAAAACTGATCTGTAATCAATCGCCAGTTTTATTATTTTTAACCATGCCAGTTTAGAGGAGATACCATGTTAACACCCCCGTTTGACAGCAACGGCAAAATGCCGGTCTATGAACAAATCTATCATTTTATCCGCAAGGAAATCGAATGCGGCGCGCTTCCCGCAGGATACCGCCTTCCCTCCAAGCGAAAATTTTCCGCACATCTCCGACTGAGCCAGTGCACAATTGAAAACGCCTACGCCCAGCTGACTGCCGAAGGATATATCGATTCCCTCCCCCGTCGCGGTTACTTTGTTCACGAATACGAACAGATCCCGCACAACGCCGGATCCACCCCCGCCCTGCCCACAGAAGAACCGGCGCAGGAAGCCTGCCCTTTTGACCTGAAAACAAGCGGCGTGGATACCCAGCACTTCCCTTTCTCGATTTGGGCAAAGCTAATGCGCGAATGCTTAAGCGAAAGCGGAGATTCCCTGCTGCAATCCACCGCGCCCCAGGGTGACCTTGCTTTGAGGACGGCAATTGTACAATATCTTCGTGATTTCCGCGGAATCAACACAGACCCGCGCCAAATTGTGCTGGGCGCAGGATCAGAATACCTGCTGGGACTCGTCACACAGCTTTTGGACCGTTCCTGTATTTACGCGGTAGAAAATCCCGGCTACCCCAAAACCCGCCTTATTTTGCAATCCTGCGGCCTTAAAACGGTTTCCGTTTCACTTGACGCCCACGGCCTGAATGCTGAACACCTCCGGCTTTCCGGCGCAAACATTGCCCACGTCACGCCCTCCCATCATTTTCCGCTCGGCATTGTCATGCCCGCATGGAGGCGGCAAAAGCTTCTGCAATGGGCAAACGAGCGGGAAGAGCGCTACATCATAGAAGATGATTATGACAGTGAATTCCGTTTTTCCGGCAGACCCATCCCCGCCCTGCAAAGCATGGACAAAAAAGAGAAGGTGATTTATATGAATACATTCGCAAAGACGCTCGCGCCCTCCCTGCGAATTAGTTATATGGTTCTTCCGCCGCATCTTGTCGAGCGTTATCGCTCCTCGCTTCTCTTCTATTCCTGCACAATTCCAAGCTTTGAGCAATTTACCCTGCGCAAATTTCTGGAGAACGGTTCTTTTGAACGGCACTTAAGCCGCATGCGCAACCGCTATAAGCTGTGCCGCGATGTATTTATCCACAGCCTGCAAAACGGACTTCCCAAAAATGCAATTCAAATCAGCGGGCAGCAGTCCGGGCTTCATCTTCTTCTTTCCGTGCATAACGGTATGGACGAATGCCAACTTGTTTCCAGTGCAAAACAGCAAGGTGTACGCGTGTATGGCCTTTCCTCTTATGATTTTGCTCCTGCGCGCAGACCTGCAAACTCCAATCGTATTGTTGTAGGATATTCCGCCTGTCAGCCGGATGCGCTCGCCGAAGCTGCCACACGGCTGCGGCGAGCATGGTTTTAAAAAAATTTTCTCTGTTCATCTCTTGACTTTTGCAGCCACATCCGTTATTCTGTACAATATTGGACTATTTATTTTGTATGAGGTGTGCAATGCAAACAATGCCAAATGAAAAACAATTTTTTAAATACGTTCTTCCCTCTATGCTTACCATGCTTCTGATCGGCTTTTATTCAATTGTCGACGGCTTTTTTGTCGGACACGCAATCGGCGATACCGGCCTTGCGTCCATCAACCTTGCCTGGCCCATCGCTGCTTTCCTGCTCGCCACTGGCACGGGCATCGGTGCGGGAGGGTCTGTTGTTATGTCTACACGTCTGGGTGAAAACCGTATTTCCGAATCCGCACAGGCCTATGGAAACACCCTATTTCTGCTCATTGGCTTTAGCATTGTGATGACGGTCCTGCTCTGCCTTTTTTATATTCCCATTTTGCAATTTTTGGGCGCGAGCGGGCAGCTGCTCGATACGGCAGCCGAGTATACCCAAATTGTCGCCGCGGGGAGCGCCTGCCAAATTCTGGGCGCAGGGCTTGTTCCCCTGCTTCGCAACAAGGGAAAAACCATTGCCGCAATGGCCGCAATGGTCAGCGGGCTTGTAACCAACATCATTCTGGACGCGCTGTTTATTATGGGCTTTCAATGGGGCATGTTTGGCGCGGCGTTTGCAACCGTGATTGCGCAGGCCGTTGTGGCCGTGATCAGTATCATCATTCTTTTCTCCAAAAAAAGTGACCGCATTTCCATGCGCAATCTGCGGCCCCACGGACGCACCATCGGCAAATCGCTTAAAATCGGTCTCTCCCCTTTCGGAATTTCTTTCGCACCCTCCATTGTCATCATCCTTGCCAACTGGCAATGCCTGAATTATGGTGGCGGGGTTGTTGTAGCCGCTTATTCTGTCCTGATGTATTTTGTCTCCTCCGTGCAATATCTCCTGCACGGCGTCGGCGAAGGCATCCAGCCGCTGATCAGCTATTTCAGCGGCGCGCAAAAACAGAGCAGCGTACATTCCATTCTAAAAAAAGCATTCATCATGGTTCTTGCCATGGGCGCGGCGCTTCTTGTTGCCGGCATCCTGCTTCGCTTCGATATCCCGCGCATTTTTGGCGCTTCCGCGCAAACTTCCACACTGGTCTCTCAGGCGCTGTTCATTTCATCATGTGCTTTCCCACTGGTTGGAATTTCACGGCTCGCCTCGTCGTTTTTTTATGCCACACAGAATACGCGCTTTTCCGCGGTAATTATTTATATCGATCCTCTGGTTTTAACGCCTGTTTTCTTGTTTTTGCTGCCGCTCGCGTTCGGCGTTACCGGAATCTGGCTCGCCATGCCCGCCGCGCAGCTTGCGCTTGCTGTGATTGTTGCATTTCTCTTTCGAACGTATCATAATAGAAACAAAGCATGGAATTTGAAAGCCCATATGCCTGAAACCATATGAGCAGCCGTTTCTATAAAAAATTGGGGGAATATGGTTATGGATCAAACGGAGCAGATCAAAAATGAAATCAACAGCTACTACGAAAACTGGTTTCGTGTCAATTACGCCTACACCAATTGGGCGCTGCGGCATGGAACGAGCGAAAATATGATCTTTGTCCTATATGAAATTTCTGTCGCCGGAGAGGGCTGCACACAGCAGAAGCTTTGCAAACGTCTTCTTTTGCCAAAACAAACCATATCTTTTCTTCTCGCCAAGCTGGAAAAGCAAGGATTTTTATACCGTGAGGAAAATCCAAAAGACCGCCGCAACAAGCTCGTTTTCCTGACAGAATCAGGCGAGGAATATGCAAAAGACATTCTCCGCAAACTGGAAGAAGCGGAAATCAAGGCATATAAGAGCATGACCGCCGCACAAAGAAAGGCCGTCACCGACGGACTGCGCTCGCTGGCAGACGCGCTCACCGAAAATTTTCTGGAAGATTAAAATGCCCCTCCATTTCAGGAGGGGCATTTTATTACTTATATTTGAGGAATGTAATGAAGAAAAATACTATGGTATTATCTTATCTCCCTCTTGTGAGCGTCAGGTGACGGCTCTGTATCTATTTTCTGAAAAATCATGCTTTCGGCTGTGCAGCGCTGTCTTCGTCCTCTTTCAGCTTAGACACCAGCGCCCATGCAACACGCCTGTCCTCAATTTTTTCCACATGGATATGCAGTCCAAACGCATCCACGCTCGGGTGGCTGCCGTCTTCCGGAATTGTGCTCATCCTGCTGAAAATAAGCCCGCCCAGCGTATCATAATCTTCCTCCTCCGGAATTTCCACACTCAGCTCCTTTTCGATCCGTTCAATTTCCGTAGAACCGGAAATCCGCCACAAATTCTCCTTGATGGGAGTAATATCCTGCTCTGCCTGCGGATCGAACTCATCATAAATATTGCCCACAATTTCCTCCAAAAGGTCTTCCATGGTCACAATACCGCTCATCCCGCCGTATTCATCCATCACTACCGCAATGTGTATTTTCTCTTTTTGCATCTCTCGAAACAGCACGTCTGTGCGCACCGATTCCGGAACACAGTAAGCCGGATAGAGCAGCTCCTTAAGCGGCCTTGGGTGCGCACTCTGCTCATTGAGTAAATAAGCTCTCGTACTCAAAATTCCAATGATATCGTCAATATCTTCATCATAGACCGGAAACCGCGAAAGGCCGCTTTCCCTGATCACCTTCAAAATCTCTTCCTGTGAGTCATCCTTCCAGATCGCCGTCACATTGGTTCTGTGCATCATAACGTCTTTAGCAGTGGTGTTATTGAATTCAAAAATGTTTTCAATCATCTGGCGCTCATTTGGCTCTATGGTTCCCCTCTCCTCGCCCACGTCCACCATCAGGCGGATTTCCTCTTCCGTCACCGCTTCCTCCTGCTGATTGGGATTCATGCGCAAAAGACGAAGAATTCCATTGGTGGAGACAGAAAGCAGCCACACAATTGGTTTCATAATAACAGAGAGAGCCGTAATCACTCCCGCCGAGCCGCGCGCAACCTTTTCCGGCCTTTGCATCGCGATCCGCTTGGGAACAAGCTCCCCAAACACCAGCGTAAAGTAAGATAAAATAAGCGTAATCAAAATAACAGCAATGGTGTTAAGCGTATCCGGCGAAACCGAAGTCACCCCCTGCACGTTGACCATCCAGTCCACAATCCGGCTTGCAAAATTGTCTGCCGCAAACGCGCTTCCCAAAAATCCTGCCAGCGTAATGCCCACTTGAATCGTCGATAGAAATTTTGCCGGGATATCGACCATTTTCAACATTTGTTTTGCCTTTTTATCGCCTTCCTCCGCCATTTTCCTCACTTTATTCGCATTGAGCGAAATCACGGCGATTTCCGTAGACGCAAAAAACGCGTTCAACGCAATGAGCACAACCTGCAATAACAGCTGCCACCAAATAGGGTCTATTTCCAAAGTTCTTCCTCCTTGCCGATTGTACGGCACGATTGTTTGTCACAAACAGTTTACCATACTTTCATGAATTTTTCCTATTGTTTCCAAATCTTTTTCACACAAAAAACAAGCTATGCCTCCTCTTGAGCCATAGCCTGCAACTTTCGTTTTTTATACCGCTTAAAAGAGATCGTCGTCATCCGAGCGCACTACCTCTTCGCGCCGGATATCCGCACCTAATTTTTTAAGCTTATCTTCAATATGATCGTATCCGCGGTCTATGTATTTCACGCCCTGTATTTCCGTGGTTCCATCAGCCATAAGCCCTGCCACAATCAGTGCGGCACCTGCCCGCAAGTCCGTCGCGCTCACCGGCGCGCCTGTCAAGCGCTCCACGCCCTCCACAACCGCCACGCGGTCTTCCGTGGAAACTTTTGCGCCCATCCTGCGAATCTCTTTGATGTGCTTAAAACGTGATTCAAAAATGGTCTCCGTAATCATGCTTGTTCCTTTCGCGGTGGAAAGAAGCACTGTTGCCGGCTGCTGCAAATCAGTCGGAAAGCCGGGATATGGCATCGTATTGATTTTAACCGCATGCGGCCTTTCTTCGCAGGCAACGCGGATAAAATCCGCCCCCTCGTGTATTTTAATTCCCATTTCCTCCATCTTGGCCGTAAGCGCTTCCATGTGGGTCGGAATCACATTTTTGATGGTTACATCGCCGCGCGTCGCCGCCGCCGCGATCATGAAAGTGCCTGTTTCGATCTGATCCGGAATAATGGAGTAGTTGCAGCCATGAAGCTTCTGCACTCCCGTGATGCGGATCACATCCGTTCCCGCGCCTTTGATTTTAGCGCCCATGCAAACAAGGAAATTAGCAACGTCTACAACATGCGGCTCTTTTGCTGCATTGACGATGGTCGTCTGCCCCGGCGCGCACACTGCGGCCAGCATGATGTTGATGGTCGCCCCCACAGAAACCTTATCAAGATAGATATCGCTGCCAACAAGGCCGTCCGGCGCTGTGGCAATCAATCTTCCATACTCTACTTTTACAGTCGCGCCAAGCGCTTCCATGCCTTTCAAATGCAAATCAATCGGTCGCTCGCCGATGGTACACCCGCCCGGCAGGTTGATTTCCGCATCGCAAAATCTTGACAGCAATGCTCCCAGAAGATAATAAGAGGCGCGCATACGCTTTACAAGATTCATCGTCACTTTGCTTGTATTGATATTGGTAGTGTCTACCGTCATGGTTCCAAATTCGTCAAAATCCACTTCCGCACCGATTTCCGCCAAAATCCGCTTGATAATCAGCACATCGGCTATGTTGGGAAGATTTTCAATGACGCACTTCCCCCGCGCCAATATCGTCGCAGGCAAAATAGCTACCGCCGCATTTTTGGCACCCGTTACTTCAATGGTACCCTTAAGCGGTATTCCGCCGTTTATTACAATTTTTTCTAACATAAATCAGGATACTTCCTTATACTATAATTGCATTTATTGTATCATTTGCAAATTGTTTTTTCAAGTCAGGCGCCTCTAAAACATCTTCTTTTTCCACAGAAACCAGACGGCAATTCCCGCGCCGCCCATTGCAACAAGGATTACCCACCAAAACCCGAACGGTTCATTTGCAAAAGGAATCCCCTGCACATTCATCCCCCACAAGCTCGCAAAAAGAGATGGAATGGCAATGATAATCGTAATAGAGGTTAAAACCTTCATGACGATATTCAGGTTGTTGGAAATAACACTTGCAAAAGCATCCATCGTGCCGGAAAGAATGTCCCTGTAGATCGTGCCCATTTCGATCGCCTGTTTGTTCTCGATGATAACATCCTCCAAAAGATCAAGGTCATCCGGATAGCGTTGAATCACTCTTGATTTCAACATCTTTTCCAAAACGATCTCATTGGATTTGAGCGAAGTCGAAAAATAAACCAGCGATTTTTCTAGCCTTAACATCTGAATGAGCTCGCTGTTCTTCATCGATTTGTGCAACGCATTTTCCACCTGTGTGGAAGCTTTATCAATCTGCCTCAAGTATTGAAGATATTTTCCGGCGTTTTTATACAGGATTTGAAGCAGGAAACGCGTTTTTTTACACGTATCAAATCCGCCGCGCACATTCTTGTTCCAAAAGTCTTCCAAAATGGAGGTCTCTTCCAGGCAGACCGTAATAATATTTTCCGCCGTTATGATAATTCCCATTGGGAGCGTCGTATACATAAAAGAATTGCGCTCCGCGCTGACAATCGGAATATCCACCAAAACAAGCGTCTGATCCTCTTCCGCGTCAATACGAACGGTTTCTTCTTCGTCCAGAGCTGCACGAATAAACTCGTCTTCAATGCAAAGCGTATCCCTCACAAAAACAAGCTCGTCCTCTGTGGGATCCAACAAATGAATCCATGCACCCGGCTCTATTTCGTCTATCTCTTTAAATACATTATTTTCAGCAGAACTGAATATCCTTATCATTGTAATTACCTACTTTCTGTAAGCAGGCGGTAACAAAGGCAAAAAACACGTTATGCCCACCGCCGTCCATTGTCTTTATGCTCGTTCGTTTAGGGTCCGCATCCACGTGTTGTTCACCTCCTGAAATTCATTTTGGCTCAAAGCCCAATCTCATTATAGCTTTTGTGAAATTGATATGCAAGCCTTCATTTTGACCTGTTAATTTTTGAAAGGATATAGTATAATAAAAATATTAAGATGATATTTACGGTGATCGGAGCGAAGCAGAGTGGCACAGGTTTTTCATACGGACGATATTGTGATCATGCAAAAAAAACATCCGTGTGGCAGCGATCGGTGGAAAGTCCTGCGTACCGGAGCCGATATCAAAATAAAGTGTATGGGGTGCGGGCATATTGTCATGCTCGACTATCAGGCATTTATCAAAAGAATGAAAAAGGTTATTGCGAATGAACGAGAACAACAATAGATATACAGGTCCAAGACGTATCGGAATTGAGCGCGAGTCACAACCGGATACGCCAACCCTGCGGCAAAAACAGTACGGCCGCAGAATCCAGCTTTCTTCCGAAGAAATCGAGCCCCCCTCTCCCCACGGACATAATCCCTCGGGAGACCTATCACGGACTCGACAGGCAAAGCTTTCTGAGGACGGCCCTGAGCTGATAACCGAGCGTTTTGCGGACACGCCGCACGCTGCGCAGGATGGGGCTTCTTATGACGAGGATCGTTTCAGCGAAGACTTCCCGCCGGTTGACGCTTATGGGGCGGACGAGCCCTATGAGCGGACCGTTTCTTATGATGCGTATTATTCAAGAAGAAGAGGCCCGGACGGAAGCCTTGACCGCCCTTATAAAGTGAAGCGCGCTCCCCGCGAAGAGCCGCCCGAGGAAATCGAACCCTTGGACGACGATCTTTTAAACTACGATGAATTTGGGCGCAAGCGCAAAAAAAAGCGCATTCACGAGGAAAAGCTGATGACAAAATCCCGCGCAATCTGGGGATGGGTAATTTCCATTGTCGCGGCGGTTGTCATCGCCCTTCTGGTGCGAACCTTTCTGTTTGAAATCATCATGGTGGACGGCGATTCCATGTATCCCACCCTTCTCAATGACGAAAAACTGGCCGTGGAAAAGGTCAGCAGATATTTTGGGCTGCCCAAGCACGGCGACATCATCATTGTGCATTATCCCGACAGGGAGGGAACCTATGTAAAGCGTGTGATGGGCTTGCCCGGCGATGTGATTGAAGTAAAGGACAGCATCGTGTATGTCAATGGGCAGGCGATGAGCGAACCTTATATCAACAGCGCAGAGCCTTACAGAGATATGGAGGCGATCACCGTGCCGGAGGATTCTGTCTTTGTGATGGGTGATAACCGTGCAAATTCTCTGGACAGCCGCACGGAATACATTGGAGCAATCGCTCAGGATCAGATCGTAGGCCACGCGATGTATGTCATCTGGCCGCTTGACAGGATGCATTCCGTACAATAGCAAGCAAAACGCGCGTATCCGTATCCCGGATTCCGTGCGTTTTTTTATCACAACCGGTATCTGGAGGCAGCATGAAAGCAATTTTATTTGATTTTAACGGAACCATGTTTTTTGATTCGGAAAAGCATGATCAGGCATGGCAGATTTTTTTACCAAAATTCAGTACGCGTTTTATTTCTCTTGAGGAACAGCTTGCCTATAACCCGCACGGCCGCAGCAACGACGCAATCATCAGGCATTTTCTGGGAGAAGAATTGCCCCAGGAAAAAATCCGCGCGTTTTCTGAAGAAAAGGAACAGATTTACCGTGACCTTTGTCTTGATGATCCTGAAAATCTTAAATTCGTGGACGGTCTGACCGAATTTCTGGATGATTTAAAAAGGCGGCAGGTTCCGATGAACATCGCCACCGCTTCGGAAAAATCCAATCTGGATTTTTATATCAGGGAATTTCATTTGGAAAATTGGTTTGATCCTGATAAAATCGCTTATATCGACGGAAAAACCCGCGGCAAGCCCGAACCCGATCTTTTCTTAAAGGCTGCCCAAAATATCGGCATGCACCCGCAGGATTGCGTGGTATTTGAAGATTCGCCGCACGGCGCGCTGGCGGCCAGAAGAGCTGGCGTCCTGAAGGTGTTCGCCATCGAAAGAACACCCGGAGCGTTTGGAGACCTCACGCACACAGATCATGTGATATCGGATTTTCGCTGTATGTCTTCCCTTTTTCAAGGGAAAGTTTAAATTGCATTTCTGTTTGGATTCATATAGATATCGATCAGCAGGGCATAAAGGTCCGTTTTTAGGATCACAACGCCTTGTTTCGCGTCAAAGTCCATTTGCGCGAGCTTGTTAATCGCGCGGCGCAGCTCTCTTGCGCGAAAGGCCTTGCACTGGGAAAGCGCTCTTCGCGCGGCAAACTCCCATGTGCCCGTTGCCTCCATCACATGTGATATCGTTTTATTATCCGGAAATTTGGCATCCCTGCACGCGCGCGCCACCAGCATCTGACGAAAATTATTCGAAAGCAGCGTCAGAAAGCCAATGGGGTTCGCGTCTTCCGCAAGCAGCTTTTCCATGAGCCCATATGCCTCCTGCGCATGGCCGGCAACCATGAGGTCGTGAATTTTATATACGTTATACTGCATGGACTTCACCGCATATTTCTCAAGGTCTTCCGCCGTAATATCCCCCTTGCACACGCATTTCAGCTTTTCAAGCTCATTTTTGATCACGCTTAAATCCCCGTCCGCCAGCGTCGCCAGCGTCTGCGCGTTTTTTGATGAAATCAGCAGGTTGTTCTGCTTTGCAAGATTACCAATATAAGAAACCAGCTCGCTGTCCTTCAGTGCCGCACACTCCGCAAAAATTCCATTTTTCATCACATATTTTACAAACGCTTTCCTTTTATCCGCATTTCCCTGCGTCACAATCACAAGTACATTATCTGCCGGAATGTTCGCGCGCTCATAAGGCGCGCTAAAGTCCCCCGCCGCCGCTGACGCAAGAATATCCGTGTTCTTGATTACAACAACGCGTCTGCCCCCCATAAACGGCAGTGTCTCGAGCGAACGAATCACTTCCTGAGGATCCGGGCGCTGCTCAAATACAGAATAATTCAATTCCGGCATCTGCACGTCAAGCAGCTTTAGAATGGTCTGAAAAGCCTGCTGCTTGACGCCCTCGTCTTCCCCGCTCAATATCATAAAATTCTTTATTTTTCCATTTTTGATCTGCGTAACCGCTTCCTTAACTTTCATCGTGTACTCACTTCATTGTTTCGACTTCCGGATGGTTCTGCCCATCCACTAAAATCCTGACCGCTCCATGTTCTGCCGTAGAGAAAACCGCCGCGCCGCAGCCTTTTGCAAGCGCCGTCATCTCCGCGTCCGGCAGCCCCTTTTTGTTGTCCTTTTTCACGGAAAAAACGATATATTGGGGAGAAATCCGCTCAAGCAGCTCCCCTGTCATAGATTCCTTCTTTCCGCCGCCCGCCGGTTTGAAGAGCAAAACGGGCGCATTCAGCTTCGTGATGTCTTTTGCCGCCGTCTGCCCAAACAAACAAATCACCGATCCGCTCTTGCACAGGGCAAGCGAAAGATATTTTCCGTCGCTTCCCACCGCCTCCAGCCAGACGTTTTCACCTAGTTCTATTTTATCATATAATCCATATTCTTTCACAGGATAATCGATATCGTATTCTTTTTTCTCATACTGCTGTGATGTATACAGAGTTTTGATCCTCTTTTCCTCCGCGAGCTGTTTCAAGTTTTTCGTCTTATCGTTCGTTTCAATCACCGCATCAAAAACAAGACCGTTTTGCTGTGCGTATTCATTGATTTTTGAGTACTGTGGATTTCCGCCGTTGTCAATCAGGTAATTTTTTCCGTCAACGCTCAGATGAATGGCGTCGCCGGTTCCCACATCCAGAATCGTAATCGTCATTCCTTTTCCGCCTGCCGCCATAGCTGCCCCGCCCGCGAATAAGATAGTACACACCAGAATAGCCGCCATGATCGCCTTCCATCTGCGCTTTAAAAGCACATAATCCGAGCACAGAAAAATAACTGCCATCACCGCAACGCACGCCCAGACGGGAAAACCATATACTTCGATATATCCTGCCGCGCTTTCCGCCAGCATTCCATTCAGCCACGTAAGGCCTCTTGTCGCAAGCTCCGCGGGAAATGCAAGCGCCTGCCCTGCCGGAACACTGACTAAGCTCAGCAAAGTGCCAATCCCTGTGAAAATAACAATAACGCCCGCAAGCGGAATGGCAAAGAAGTTTGCAAGCGGCGCGGCAAGCGCAATATTGTTGAAAAAATAGGCAGTCATCGGAAACACCGAGGCCGTGGCGGAAAGCGAAGTGGATAAAGCCGAATCCAGTTTAATCCGATCCAGACGGATTTTATGGAATAGACGCATGAGCGGGGGATTCAGGCAAAGAATACCAAATACGACTCCATACGACATCAAAAGACCCGCGCCAAATAATTGCGCCGTATTAAACAGCAGCGTGATCACAAGCGCGGCAGACAGGAACACAAGCGTATCCCTGTTTTTGAATCTCCAACGTCCAATAATCACAAAAAGAGCCATGAGCACCGCGCGCAGAATGGACGGAGCAAAACCCGTGAGTATCGCATATAGCAGCAATAATACGATCAGGATAGAAAAACGCGTTCTGCGTTCCGCTTTCAGTTTTTTCAGCAAAAAATTGATCGCATAGGAAATAATTCCGATGTGCAATCCTGAAATTGCCAGAATATGGGCGATTCCCGTCTTTGAGAAGCTGTCCCTTAATTCCTGCGGCAATTCGTCTTTCACGCCCAAGAACATGGCTTTTGCAATGGGCGCGCTTTGTTCAGAAAAAATTTGATCAAGATTGGAAGATAATTTTTCCCTCAGTAAAAAGGGATATTGATACCATGCGACTCTGTTTCCCTTTACATCCGCCGCGTTGTTAAAAACGCTGAATCCGGCGCCCTTTCCCGCAAGATACATCTGCTCGTCAAACGCACTGGGATTGCGGGGCGCGGATGGCCGCACAATATTGCTTTCAAAGGAAATCCTATCCCCATAGGAAAGCTCCTGCGCGGAATAGAGAATCACTTTTTTGCCAAATTCTTTTTGAACGCCCTCCGATTCGAGGCTTACATCCGTCAACGTATAAGTATGCGTTTTTGCATTCATATTGGAGCGGTCTGAGACAAACGCCTCAATCGTGTAGGGCTTGTTTGGCACAATTCTCTGAAAGTCAGTATGAAACTGTATTTGAAATAGAAAAGCGCCTAAAAAGAAAGCTGCCAAATAAAGCGCAACAAAAAACTGCCTTTTGCGCTTCCAGAACAGCAATCCAAGCATCCCCGCGCATACGCAAAGGGCTGGTAACGCAAAAAAGTCCGGCAGCCCGATATAATAGGCCCCGGCAATTCCAACCATGAAAAAAAACGCAAAAAAAGCAATCGGCCTTGAGTTTAAGACACGCCTCATTTCATTCCCCAATCAACCTGTCCTAAATTAAATCTCGTACTGCTCCAGTTCCTGTACAACAGTTGTTGGCGCAAACTCTGCCTGCGCTTCGCGCAGCAAGTCTGTCTCGTCATACTCCGGATTGATGTGGGTCAAAAACAAGCGGGAAACGCCTGCCTTTTTTGCTGTCTTCCCCGCCTGCGCCACATACATATGCGGGAGTGCGCCCGTGTCTTCTTTGGAAGCCAAAAATCCGCTGTCGCACAGGAGCGCGTCCACACCACTGCAAAATTCTGTCAAATGTTCGCTGTAACGCGAATCACCTGTGAAAACAAAACGCTTTCCGCCGCTTTCCAGTTTGAGTGCATAGCATTCCACCGGATGATCCGTTTTGCAAAAAGAAATTTGGATATCTGTGCCTGGCATGGAAAGGGACAACTGCTCTGAAATCGGTGTGATTTCAAACTTTTTGCTGCTGTGCAACATTCCATATTCCGTTTCCGGCGTGCGCGGCATAAAAACCGGCGGCATCTGCATTTGCACATATCGCAAAAGGAACATCTCGCAGCAGTGGTCAGAGTGCAGATGCGTCAAAAGTATCATATCAAGCTCCTCAAGAGCGCAAAACTTCTGTACCCGCGCGAGGCTGCCGCTGCCCGCGTCGATCAATATTTTTTTGCCTGCGCATTCCATCAAATAAGAAGTCGTCGCGCCGCCCGCCTTTGGATAAGGCCCGTATTTTCCCAAAACAGTCAGTTTCATAATGCCTCCCGCAAATCGAGTTTGTTTCTCATCATTGCCACCGGATGATAAAGCACGATTGCCAGTGCTGCGCCGCAGCCCGCCTGAATCAAATTCGGCACAAGCGTCAGCACCGCGCCGCCGATTCCCATGAGGATTGTCTCATAGCCAAAATAACCAAACGCCATCAAAAGAGCCGCAAGGATGCACGCAAGCACATACCGCTTGATACGAAGATTTTTTTTGGTCATTGCCCCAACCACAAGCGCCATGCACGCTTTGATCGCTATGGTTGCGGGGATATAAATCTGCGAGCCGACCGTAAGGTCCGCAAGTCCGCTGCCGATGCCCGCTGCGATTGCCGCATATGGCCCTCCCAGAATAAAGGCGGAACAATAAATAATCACATCTCCCAAATTAAAGTAGGCGCCCCTGATGGCGGGAACAGGAATCACCAGCACAATCGTCACCACATAGACGAGCGCCATTATCACTGCCGTTGTCGTTATTTTTCTTGTCTTCGTACTCATTTGCCCTCACCATTTCCCTAATTTTTCTCACGATAGCTCACAATAATCCCCGGATTTCTGAGCAAGGGATCCATCACATTAATCTCACCGCCGCCAAGGCTTTGCACCCGCCCACCGTCCAGCAAAAACTGGACGCGCTTAATTCCATCTATGTTGGTCATGGTATTTACGATGGAATAAATCATCATCGCTTCTTCGCTTTTTCCAATGTTTTTTATTTTATCAGAAACAGAGCCGTTAAAATCGACTACCGCAATGTCGCCTGCCAAATAAGCATTATTCACGTCTTCCATTGAGATTCCCGACAGAAAAGCAGGACTGATTTCTTTTTTATCCGTGCTGACCGGCCCCCTCATCAGCTCAGAAAGCAGCTCATAAGGATATCCCGCCGCCGCCTGCCCCACCATGCGCTCCACGCCGAGCAGCATGGCATAGCCCGAGTTTGGGAAATATAGCTGAATACTGTTTCCAAGCAGTGCGTCGCTGTCTCTGAGCGTGTAGATTTTCTGTTCCGCCTGTTGCGGCTCGCCCCGTACATAAATCTCGATTCCGGCAAGCTCAGGCATGAATCCCGTGATTGTTCGCGCAAGCGCCTTTGCCGCAATATCTTCCCCGTCTTTAAATTGCTCCGTCAGCACCACCGGCGCTTTGCTGAAATCAAGCCGCGCAATCTGCCGTCCGTCTTCCGTTTGCTCAATCGTCGCCCCCAGAAGCTTCACAAGCGACTTATCGATGACCGGCACATGCTGGAATGTATTTTCCGGCCCGCGTATCATGGCTGTCACAAGCGTTTCAAGCATGATCTGCGGGGTATTTCCCTCGAAAGTAATCGCCCGCTCTTCGGGTACCAGAAATTGTTCCGTGTTATCGAGAAAATATAAAGTTGCGGTCATGGCAGGCGTTTCCGCCGCCGCGATTCCTTTATATTTATTGTTGATTTCCTCCACGAGCCCGCTTTTCGTCTTTTGCAGCACACCCACAGGCAGCCCCGCATAGCCCTTTTGCATGCCGTTGATAAATACGTTCACATAAGAAACCCCCGCAAAATCAATGAGCGTGGCGGCAATGGCAAGCTTGGTCTTGGCAATATTGTTCTCGTCTTTTTCTTCCTGCGTTATGAGATATACGTTAATCAGGTCCGGCAGAATTTCGATATCCGCATATTCATAGCCCTCCGCCACCGGCTGAAGCTCCTCTGTCTGCGGTCCTGCCAGCAGCTCTTCAATAATCTTCTGCTCGGCGCGCTCGCCCTGCTCCACCGAAAGCTTTCGCGTTTCCGCCGCAAGCTCCTTGCCTGATTTATCCAAAAAATACAGAACAGGATTGATCGTAATGGAAGGCTCCAGATTCACCTGCTGCGCTTTTTCTTCGATTTGATATGAAATTTTCCGGTCAGTGTCTTCATGCACAATAGAGCATCCGCTAAAGAGCAGCACCCCCGCAAGAAGCGCACATAATATCTTTTTCATATGTCCCCTATGATAAAAAGTTCTTTTTAAAGGTCGTGTAGGTTATTTTCCACACATCGTTTTCCAGCACCAGCTTAATTGGCATGTTGGAGATCGTTTTTTCATCCCCGTCTTTGACCTTCAGCGTGTAGGTAGCCATGACAACCACAGAGATGCCGTCCGCCCCTTCCACTTCATCGCCCAGACTGAAATCTTCTCCAATGGTAAGCTTGCTTGAATTCATCTCGCTTTTAAAGTCATCCAGCGACGGCTTATCCTGCCCGTATAAATTTTTGTAGGCGATGTAATTGTAAAGCGTATCCCACGATTTTGTGCGGATATTTTCCATAATCTCGCGCAGCGTATTTTTGCCCGTCAGCTCAAGCTCTCCGTTGCGCTCGAACGCGTCCGCCATTCCGCTGCCGGAAAGCCCTGCCTCCTTGAGCGTAATCGGCCTGCCGGAGCCTGTATCCGTATCGTCAATCAGGATGCGCACGCGGGAATAATTCCCCTGCTCGATGAGCGTATTCACAATAGAATAAACCGCAAGCTTTCTACGCGTTTCTTCATATCCGGTATCTTCTGCTGCCGTCATATCCTCCGGCGACTGCAAAAAGTCTTTGCTAAGCGTCACAGACAGAAAATTGCTCTCTGTCTTAACACTCATTACCGTGGTATTCGGATTGATCAGAGGCGTAAAATCAGCGCGCGCCGTAGAAGGCCCGCTGATCAGCTCCTTCACAATCGAGGTTTCCACACTTTCATTGATGGGCACCTGAAAAATCCTCGTTTCACCCACCAGCATGTCCTCTTGCATGTAACCGAAATAAAGCCGCGCCGTATTTTTATCCTGACTGATTCCATCCGGCAGCGGATTGATCACAGACGTCCCCTGCGATTCAGACGGCGATGCCTCCGGCACCTGCTGACCCGAGCATCCCACCATGGCAATGCCGAGTATTCCACATAGCAAAATCGCTATGATTCCCTTTCCTCCTGATTTTTTCATCCGATATCCTTATCCTCCGTATTCTGCACGACCGGAACCACCAGAGTGAAAACAGAGCCAACGCCTTCCGTGCTCTGTACCTCTACCCTGCCGCCGTGCATCAGCGCAATTCTTCTGACAATGTGAAGTCCGAGGCCGGTGCCTCCCGTTTCGCGCGAGCGGGCCTTATCCACCCTGTAAAAGCGTTCGAAAATATGCTCTAAGTGTTCCTCACTCATACCGACGCCATTGTCTTCTATGATAATATGCGCCTCATTCCCATACCGCTTTGTTTTGACGCGCACATGTCCTCCATTTTTTGTATATTTGATGGCATTTTCAATCAAATTATTGAGCGCCTGCCGCATTTTGAGCGGATCGCATTCAATTTCAAAATCATCAGTAAAATCTGCCGCAAGCTCTATCTCACGCTCTGCGGCAATGGGCGCAAGCGCGGTCACGCATTTTTTGACCAGCGTGGAAATAGGCACCTTTTCCAGATTGATGGTCACAATATCACTGTCCATTTTAGAAATGAGCAAAAGGTCTGTAATGAGCCTGTTCATGCGGTCAATTTCGCCGTTGACGTCAGACAGAAAGTCTTTATATACCTCTTCGGGCACATTATCCTGATAAAGCATAGATTCCACCAGAATTTTCATGGATGCCAGCGGCGTTTTCAGTTCGTGGGACGCATCGGACACAAATTCGCTCCTCTGCTGATCCATATTTTGCAGCTTGCCGCACATCATGTCAAACGTCTGCGCCATCTCCGCAATTTCGCTTCTTCCCTTGATACGCGCGCGCTGCGAAAGATCGCCGTTCGAAATACGAATGGCGACGTCTGTCAGTTTCTTGATCGGTTTTGTAATAAGGTTGGTGGTGAGCAGGCTGGAAACAATGATCACCCCGCACGCGAAAATAAAAATCCAAAACGTGCTTATTTGCAACCGGTTTGTCGCGTCCACAACGTCCTGTATGCTCGACGCATACAAAACCGCTCCAATGATTTCGCCATTGTTGATAATCGCCGACGTGCAGTTTACAGCCCAAAAGCTCTTCTCCCGGGCGTTTACCTTATGAAACCCATAGGAAGACGAATTCTGCCCATAGAGGATATCGTTCACTTCACGCACAGAAAGCTTAAGGCCGTTATCCTGAGAAAAGCTGTCCGCTTCCACAATGCCCGATTCGTTGAGCACCAGCATGCGTCCGCCCGACTCGGTGCCGGTCTTTTGAACGATATCATAAATCGCCGCGGCGTCGTAGTCCGAAAGATAGGGAGAAATTTGCACAGCGGCATTGTCCGCCACATTGCGCAACGAAGCGATGCGCTGGCTGACCAGATAGTTTTCCACAAGAGAAGAAACCGCAACAGAAACAATGCTGAATACGATTGCAATAATGACAAGATAAATGATAGCAAACTGCCACCGGATTGAGTATAGCAGCCTATTTGTTCGTAAAATAATAGCCCACTCCCCATTTTGTTAAGATATATTCCGGTTTCGCCGGATTTTGCTCGATTTTTTCACGCAGGCGGCGGATGTGCACGTCAACTGTACGCAAATCCCCCTGATGCTTCCAGACGAGTTCCAGCAATGTGTTTCTATCAAATACTTTTCCCCTGTTTGTGATAAACAGGTTTAAAAGATCAAATTCTTTTGCCGTCAGATTGATGTCTTCCCCATTGATTTCCACGCTGCGGTTGATGAGGTTCACTTTCATATCCTTGACGAGAATGGTTTGCGCCTCTCCAATTGTCTTCTGCGAGCCCGCCCTGCGCAAAATCGTCTTGATCCGCGCCTTGAGCTCCAGCATGTTAAACGGCTTTGTCATATAATCGTCCGCGCCAAATTCAAGGCCCATGATTTTGTCCATGTCCTCCCCCTTTGCGGTCAACATGATGATCGGAACCTCAGACACGCTGCGGATTTTCTGGCAAACTTCCATTCCGTCAATTTTGGGCAGCATAAGGTCAAGCAAAATAAGGTCGTGTTTTGCCGGATCAAAAATTTCGAGCGCTTCCTCGCCGTCATAAGCGACGTCGATGGCATAGCCCTCCTGCTGTTCTAAATTAAACCGTAACCCCTTTACCAGAGTTGGTTCATCGTCAACGATCAAAATATTCTTCGCCATAAGACAAGCTCCTTATTCAGACATCCTTTTGATTATACCATACCCCTACTTGTTTTGTAACATTTTTTCGCAATTTAGACACAATTAGAAGCTCAGGCAAACGGCTCTTTTCCGGGACGGTGAATGCTGATTTCATCGATCACGCCGTTGGTATTCCTGTGCGTAAGAAGATAGACGACCAAATCCGAAATGTCCTGCGTGGTGGTAAGCCCCGCCGGGTCAAGATCAGGCCGCGTCTGCGCCGCCATTTCCGTGTAAACACCGCCGGGCGAAAGCACATGCACGCGTACATTCTCCTTAAAAAGTTCATTCGCCATCGTTTTGGAAAGTCCCAAAAGCGCATGCTTGGATGCCGTATAGGCCGCCTGATAAGGATATCCCTTGTGCGCCACCACGGAGCAAATATTTATAATCGTGCCGCAGCCGGATTCCTTGAGGCTCGCAAGCGCGTACTTGCACAGCAAAAACGGCGCGCGCACATTTGTCGCCATAATCGCGTCAAAAAGCTCTGTGGAGATATCTTCAAAGGATGCGTTTTGCGCGATCCCCGCATTATTGATCAAAAAATCGATTCCGCCAAATTCCTGTTTTGCAGTGTTTACCACCGACTCAATAGAATGCTCGTCGAGAAGGTCGCCTGCACAGATCACCATGCGTCCCCCGTCTTTTGCCTCGCGCGCGGTTTGCTCAAGCTTCTCCCTGCTGCGCCCGCAAATCACACTCTGCACGCCGCACGCCGCAAGCGTAAGCGCGATGTCTTTGCCGATTCCGCCGCCCGCGCCTGTAATAATGGCTCGTTTGCCCTGTAATTCCATCTTCATCTATCCTGTTTCCTCCCTGTCGTATCATTTTATCTCTATTATAACACGGGCTTTGCGTTCCTTCCTACGGACAAAACAAAAAACCGGCGAAAGCCGGCCTCAGAGTGTCAAAGAACCTTTGGCGCTTTGATAGGCTGTTAAGAAAGTCGCGAGTCGAGGCGCTAGAAATTGCAAAAGACGAGATAGAATATGCAATTCATCGAGATTTTTGCAATTTCGGCAACGATGAAAGTCGTTTTGGAAACGCTAATTGCGTTCCAAAACGACGGTCGCGGCTTTATCGACAGCCTGAAACCGGCGAAAGCCGGCCTTTCCTCTGGCATGATATCCTTTTTCGTTAAACCGCCTGCGCCACATCTCCCCCCATCAGGGCCACTACCTCGATAATTTTACCAAAAAACTCTTTGCGCGATTTCGCGCCGCGCACAAGCTCTGTAAAAATTTTCCCATCCCTCAAAAAGAGAATCCGCCTGCAATAACTTGCGGCAAATGCGTCGTGCGTCACCATCAGGATCGTCGCACGCATCCGTCTGTTCATACGTTCAAAGCTCTCCAGCATCATCCGCGCGGCTTTTGAATCAAGCGCGCCCGTGGGCTCGTCTGCCAAAATGAGCGACGGCTGCGTCACAATTGCGCGCGCAGCGGCAATTCTCTGTTTCTGGCCTCCTGACAATTCCGACGGATATTTCTTCAAAATCCCGTCTATTTCCAGCGCGTCCGCCGCCTGCGCGACAAGCGCCCTGGTTTCTTCATAGCCTGTACCGCTGATGGAAAGGGCGAGCGCTATATTTTCAAATCCGGTAAGCGTATCGATCAAGTCAAATTCCTGAAACACAAATCCGAGCTTTTCCCTGCGGAATTTCGCGAGCGCTCCGCCGCCAAGCTCTGTGATATCAACGCCTTCCACGAAAATGTGTCCTGTTGTGACCGCGTCAATCGTCGAAATACAATTGAGCAGCGTCGTCTTTCCGCTTCCCGAAGGCCCCATAATTCCAAGAAACTCCCGCTCCTGTACGTAGAAGCTTAGGTTATCGAGCGCTTTCGTGACGCTGCTTTTTTTTCCGTATATCTTTTCTATGTCGCTCACTTCCAGCAAATGTTCCATTTGAGTTTGTTCCCCTGTTTTCTAAACTTTTTTATAATCAGGAATGATTTCCAGCGCCCGCATTTCGCTAACGCCCGCATTCACCAGAAAGAACGCGCCTACAAAAACCATTACCGCATACAGTGCTTTTTTCACAATCATCACTCCTTTTTTTTATGATACCTTAATGATAAAGCGTACTTCTTAACAGGAGCCGCACAAAATCCTTACAAATTTCTTACAATCTGCATCACAGCGCTTCGCGCTTTTTGCCGTTCACAACAAATAAAAAACATTTGGTTACAAAATACTTTCCTCTCCCTTTCCTTTTGCCCTATGCTAGAATAGAGATAGTATTGAACGAAAGGGATAACTCCATGATCAGAATTGCAATCTGTGACGACGAGCCGGAAATGGTGGCTGCGCTACACAAAAAAACGGAACAATATATGCGCGCACATTCTCATCCTTTCTCCATCACGCATTTTTCCGGCGGAAACGCGCTTCTTACCTGCGGGTTGTTTTTCGACCTGATTTTTCTTGATATTCAGATGGGATCTGTGAATGGAATTCAGGCAGCGCAGGCGCTTCGCGCATCCGGCGTGCAAAGCGCGCTTGTGTTCGTGACTGTCTTGCAGGAAAACGTTTATGACGCGTTTGAGGTAGATGCGGCGGATTATTTGCTAAAACCTGTGGACGACGTACACTTCACCCGCACGATGGACCGCGTGTGCACGCGCATTTGCAAAGAAAACGAAAAACGCCTTTTGGTGCAGGCGTCCGGCTGGAGCAAATCTGTCCGCTTTGACGATATTCTATACTGCGAGGTAATCAACCGGAAAATTTATATACATACCAAGCAGGAAACAATCGATTATTACTGCAAAATTGAAACATTGGAAAAGCAGCTTGACGAATGCTTTTTCAAATGCCACCGCAGTTATCTGGTTCATCTTAAATATGTATGCGGATATGCCGGAGGAACCGCCACGCTGGAAGGCGGCGCGCACATCCCCGTTTCGCGCCTGCGCGCGCAGGATTTTACGCGGGCAATTCTGAATCATATGAAAACCAAAGGATACTAAGCCATGAATTTTTCTGATTTGTTCTTCTTTTTATTGAGCGGTATTTACGCCTTTTTAGAGATTCGATTTGTAGCGCGTTTTTCAAATATTCCCATTCGAAAGGTTTACTATGCCCTGTTTCTTCTTTTTTCTTTGTCGCTTTCCCTGTTCGATTTATATTTTGGCTTTGGATCAGGCTATTTCTTTATGCTCCTGACAATTGCACTCCTGTTTATATTCGGTTTCTTCCTGTTCAAAATACCGCCTGCCCTTTGCGTTGTCGCTGCCTTGCTCGCCGTTACGGTGGTTTGTCTTGTTAACGGCATGATCAATTCCATCTCAGGCCTCCTGAACTCATCGCTTTTTCTGCTTGTGCGAAATATCTCCTTGTTCCCTGCAACCAGCATGATTTTGGGCGTTCTTTCCATTCCCGCGCTTTTCGCAACCTACCGCTGCATCGAAAAAAATTTTTTATTCCGGAACAAGGACATTGCATTTTCTTCTATTATTCTGTTTATTCCGCTGCTGCTGATCCTGCTGGTGACCCAGTTCATTTCTTCGGATGTATACGGCAATGTTATGATTGTGGACGGGCGGCTCGGACGGATTGCCCCTCAGGTCAACGATGTGCAGATGCTGGTCATTCAAAGCGTGGCTTACGGCGGTCTGCTCGCAATTTTATTCGCCTTTCATAAGCTGTCCGAAAACGCGCGTATGGAAACGCAGATCGCTCTCCTCACCCAGCAGCTTTCCTCCCAGAAGGAATACATGAGGGAGGCGCAAAGCCGCTATGACAATACCCGCGCTTTCCGTCACGACCTCAAAAGCCACCTTCTCGTTTTAAACGGGCTTTTGCAAAAAGGGAATCTGCAAAAGGCGCAGGAGTACCTGAGCAGTATCGATGAAATCTCAAGGGAAATGTGTCTTATCTATCAAACGGGGAATCCTGTGATCGATATTCTGTTTGGAAGCAAACTTGCAGCCGCGCGCCAGATTGGAATCGAAGTGGAATGCCGTGTGAAAATCCCTTCCCCCAGTCCTGTTGACGAGATGGATTTATGTATTGTGTTTTCCAACGCAATTGACAACGCAATCAAGGCTTGCACAGGATTGGAGCAAGCATCCCGCATTTGCATCTCAGGACGGCAACAGGGGGATTTTTTTCTGATCGAAGTGGAAAACTCATTTTCAGCGCAGACAGAGTATCCGCACGGCAGCGGACTCGGCCTGAAAAATATCGAAGCAATTGCACGGAAATACCACGGGGCTGTGAACACGGAAATCGCTTCCGATCTCTTTCACTTAAGCGTGTTGTTTATCATTTCACACCATTAAGACGACATCCCGTTTCAAATCCATTGAAGCTGCGGTCTGCCTTTTCTATAATTGGCCTATCATCGCAGAAAGAAGGGATACTCTATGAAAATAAACGGAATGCCTCAATCCGCACCTCCGGATCAGAGCGCGGATTCGCGCAGCAGGCTGCAAACATTTGAAAGCCATAAAAAACAACTAAATATCCAGCTCGAGCGGGTGCAAAAGGATAAGTATATGAGCAACGAGGTGAAGGAAAAAAAGATTAAAACCTTAAAAAACGAGATCAAAAAGGTTGACCGGCAAATTCAGGAATTAAGTGGAAAATCTGCAAATTCGGAAGACCAGGACAATGCAAATTCCATCCTCAATGATTCTTTGCCCAAAAAACCTGTGGAATTTGTGCATGACGCTAAAAGTGAAGATTCCCCCGGCCTTTATCGCGTGCTGCGCGAAAGCGGCAGCGAAGCAAAAATTTTCTTCCATAAGCCAAACAAACGCAGTTAAAACTGTTCCACGACAAAGAGCCCTGTAAAAGAAATCATTTCTTTTACAGGGCTCTTATTACAGCGCATCGCGTCACTCGCTAAAGCAATCGTGTGTGCGCTCTGCTGATTTGTTTCACAATTTCAGGACTTTACTTTTCCCTGATTATTTTTTTACTGCCAAAGTAGGTAATCGCAAAATACAACCCATAGATGACCGCAATGATAACAAACCCCCAGAACACATCCTGATATACGTTCTCATACCACATCATATTGATCATGCTCATGATCCCCTGTATTCCGAAAACCGCATGTACGGCCGCCACCGCCAGCGGAATCAAAAAGTAAATAGCAATCTGCTTTAAAAGGGACTTATTGATCATCTTCTCCTCTGTTCCCAGCTTTCTCAAGGTCGCATAGCGCTTCTTATTATCGTTCGCCGCCGAAAGCTGCTGCAATGCCAGAATAACCGCCGCCGTCACAAGAAACGTGATCCCGAGATAGATTCCCACGAATGAAATCGTCACGCGCAGGCCGATTCCGGAATCCTTAGAGCGCATCAGCGTATCATAATCCCGAAACGGGCGCTCCTCATTTCCTTCTTTCAACTCTGCCTGCTTGTCAAGCAGCGCCTGTTCCAATGCTTCCTTGTCTGTGCTATCGATATAGATCCCGTTCAGCGTAATATCGTTCAGTCCAAAATTCAATACATCCGCATCCGGATAGACAAGGATGGCGGGAGCAACGGACGCGCCCATGATTTTCGTATTTGCGATACGGATATCGTCGCCCGCAAGGGCATACTCTTTTCCGTTGGAGCTTATTTTTTTCCCCTTATCAGCGAAGCTTTGCAGGCTTTCCGCCATCGCTTCATTATAGGTTACCGCACCTATCTCGTTATCCGCAATCTCGATTTCCGGCTCTCCGATTAATGTTAGAAAGCTGTTAAACTGCGAAACCGGCACTGCCTCTGCGGGCGCCTGCATATCCATGGCTTGCGCCATATCACCCATCTGGGCGATATCCAGCTCTTCCGCAAATTGTTTGAGCGTATCCACATCACTCTGGTAGCGCGGATGTTCAGAGGTTTTCGAAAAAAATTCATCCATCGGGATTCCGTACTTCTCCAGCGCCTTAAGCCCGCTGCCCGCGCTTTGCACTGCTTCCGGCTCCATCACATATTCCACATCAAACTTGATTTCGCGAAACGCCTCTTTATTGACCGCCGAGGAAACCCCCGAGCTTGCGCCTAAGGTTGTGATCGTCACAAACAGCATAATGCAGATGAGCGCCATAGACGTATGGGTCGAGTTGATCTTGCTTGTAATCTGTCTCGTGACAAACAGGTTCAGCCCCTTAAAATAACGCTTTTTATTATGCGAAGCAATTTTGTACACAAAGCCGGATAGCCCCGCAAACAGCAGAAACGTGCCCGGAATGCCAAACAGCATCACAAACGGCAGATACATAATCAGCATCCCTTTGATAATGAGATAATATGCAATGATGATCAAAATAATACCTGCAATGGTCAAAACGACCGACATGCCCGTTTTTCTTGTAAGCACCTTTTCATTTTCCGCATCCGAATGCAGCAGTTTGATAATCTTTTGCCTGGAGACCCTGATGGCGTTGAAAATCATCACGCACAGGAACATCACTCCAAAATAGATGATCGACTGCACCATGGCCTTTGGGGAAAATACAAAGACATACTGCCTTAATTCCACCTCAAACATTCTGGCTGTGATCAGCGACATCCCCTGCGAAAAGAGCACGCCTAAAAGCAGCCCCACCGCGAGGGCGATGATTCCCACAAGCAGTGTTTCTACCATGAAAATCGCCGCCACTCGCCCTTTTCCCATGCCCAGCATCAGGTACACGCCAAGCTCCTTGTTCCTGCGCTTGATCAAGAAGTTATTCGCGTACAGGATGAGAATCGCAAGCGTGACCGCGACAAATGTGGAAAACACACGAATGCTTCCCAGCATCATTTGCGCGGAAGTTGCCTTGTTGTCGTTCAGGTCCATAATCGACTGCTGCGCATCAAGTGAGTTGAACGCATAAAAGAACATAACCGCGAACATCAGCGTAATAAAGTAGATTGAATAATCGCTGAAACTTTTGCGCACATTGCGGAAGGCTAATTTACACAGCATCGGCTACGTCACCTCCCAGAAGCGAAACCACTTCGATAATTTTACTGAAAAAATCCTTGCGGCTGTCCGCGCCGCGCAGGAGCTCTGTAAATATTTTCCCGTCGCGCAAAAACAGGATACGGCTGCAATAGCTTGCGGCAAACGCGTCGTGCGTCACCATGAGGAGCGTTGCTCCCAGCTTTTGATTCATATTCACAAAGCTTTCCAGCATCATACGCGAAGATTTTGAATCGAGCGCGCCCGTGGGTTCGTCTGCCAGAATCAGCGAGGGATTGGTCACAATCGCGCGCGCAGCGGCCACCCGCTGTTTTTGACCGCCCGACATTTCGTAAGGATATTTGTAGAGTACGTCGTTTATCTCCAGCGTCTGCGCGATATTCCGGATACGTTCCTTGATCTGGCCGTGGCTCATATTGCAAATGGTGAGTGCAAGCGCGATGTTTTCATATCCTGAGAGCGTATCGAGCAGATTAAAATCCTGAAAAATAAAGCCAAGCTGTTCTCTGCGGAACTCTGCCAGTTTTCCGGATTTTAGCTCCGTGATATCCGTATTGTTGATTATAATGTGTCCGCTGGTTACGTTATCAATCGTGGAAATACAATTGAGCAGCGTTGTTTTTCCACTTCCGGAGGGACCCATGATTCCCAGAAATTCACTCTTCCCCACATCAAAATTGACGTCGTCAAGCGCCTTTGTGATATTGCCCTTCCCTCCATATATTTTTTCCACATTTCTTACTTTGAGTAATACTTCCATTTTCGCCTCCCAATAAATGCTCATGTTTAGACCTCTTCTTTCGATTATGGCAATGCTTTGCTTTTTTATCCATCGCCATAATTCGAGTATACAAAAAAGTCTTTTGGGCATCTATCGCCCCGCCTTACAAGAACCTTACATTTTCGTAAGAAAAAGGAACAGCACCTGCGCTTCACAAATGCCGTTCCTTTTTCTTACACTTCACACGTCCATCATCGAATTTTTGGGAAACGTAAGGCTGATTTGCGTGCCCCCGCCCTCCTGCGAGCAGGCCGCGATTCCGTGTCCCAGCCTGTCGCAAAGCTTTGCGCACAAATATAGCCCCATTCCTGTGGATTTCTCCTGGGTGCGCCCGTTGCTTCCTGTAAACCCTTTTTCAAAAATCCGCTCTATCTCGGCCTGCGAAATACCCATTCCGTTGTCGCTGATGGTGAGCATAACGGCGTTTGGCTTTTCCTCCGCCGTTACAACGATGCGTGAATTTGCCTTATCGCAATATTTGATTGCGTTGCCAAGAATCTGATTCAAAATAAACTCGATCCATTTTGCATCCGTATAAACGCAATGATCTTCTATTTGCGCTTCAAATTGTATTCTTTTTCCAATAAACTGTCTGGCATTTTTACGCGCCGCCGCATAAACAATGTCTTTCAGGTTCGCCCTGCGCACCATATAATCCTTTTCCACCGCGTTGCTCCGCGCATAAAAAAGCACCTGCTCTACAAGGTTTTCAAGAGACGTAAGGTCTTCCGTAATTTCCCTTGTGGGCAGGCTTTCCTGATTGTTTTCCAGAATCAATCGTGAGGATGCGATCGGCGTTTTGATTTCATGCACCCACATCTCAATATATTCCTGATATTCTTTCTGTGACTTGCTGTATTTTTTGATTTCCTCCAGCATGGCTTTGTTCGACGTTTTGAGCGCGTCATAAAGAATCATGCCCTCTTTAAAATCAGGTCTTTCCACCATCTCCGCAATCAGGTTTTTCTGCTTGAGCGAACTGAGTACCGCGTCAAATCCGTTATAAAACGCCCTGCGCTTTCTGTAATCCACCAGGAGCGGAGTGAGAATGCACGCAAGGAAGATTGCGCCAAAAAACATAATGGCTGTCGCGCCCACTGAGAGTACATAAAACAGCAGCGCAAGGGCAAGCAGCAAAAACGCGTCAAACAATAAAAATATGACCTTATCTCTCAAATATTCCGCAAATTTCATTTCAGTAAATATCCTTGTCCCCGTTTGGTTTCAATCACGTCCCGCAGTCCCGCATCTTCCAGCTTTCTTCGCAGCCTGTTTACATTCACATTCAGCGTGTTTTCGTCCACAAACATATCGCTGCTCCAAAGATCCGTCATCAGCTCGTCACGCGAAACAATACTTCCCATATGCTGCGCCAGCGTACTCAAAATCCTCAGTTCATTTTTTGTAAGTTCAATCTCCCGCCCCTCATATTCCGCGATACTGCGCGAAATATTCAGCGAAAACCGCCCGCAATCCAGCTTGTCTGTCGTGTGGTATGCGCGTTTCAAAACGGAATTGATGCGCGCGAGCAAAATTTGTGTATTGTAAGGCTTGGTGACAAAGTCATCCGCACCAAGGTTCATGCTCATCAGCTCATCCATCTCCGTATTTCTGCTTGTCACGATAATGACGGGCAGAGCCGATTCTTTGCGGATTTCCCTGCAAATGGAATATCCGTCCACCACCGGCAGGTTGATATCGAGCAGCAAAAGGTCTGCGCTTTGCGCGAGAATATCCTCCACCACATGATCAAAAGAGTTAATCGCGCACACTTCATACCCATATTTTTGCAAAAAGGATTTGAGCTCTTCCCTGATTTTCTGGTTATCTTCCACGATACAAATTTTCATATGCGATACCGTCCTCAGACACCATTATAAAGCATAAGCTCAGACTCGGCAACGCCTGACGGATTTCGCCCGACATAAAAAGGGGATGCAGTTCAACTCCACCCCACTTTTTCGATTCGCTTCTGTTTTCCGGTTCAATTTATCGCTTAAAGCCAATGACGTTTGCCCTGTTTTCTGCGCCTTGCGCAAAAGCTTTGTTCTCTTACTTTTCTCCCTTGTCAGTCGTCTTCAGCCGGAACCAGAAAACGCTGCCCTCTCCCTCGGCGCTCTTTACGCCAAACTGCGCATGGTGAAGTTCCAAAATCCCCTTCACAATCGAAAGTCCCAGTCCGGTTCCCACTGCGGCGCGTCTGTGCGCTTTATCCACCTTGTAATATCGATCCCAAATGTATTCCAGCTGATCCTGCCCAATGCCTTCCCCGTCGTCCTCCACAGAGATCGTAACGTTTCCATCCTCAACAGTCTGCCTGACGACCACGGTTTTATCCGGCCCTGTATAGGTAACGGCATTGTTGATCAGGTTATACAGCACCTGCATTATTTTGATTTCATCCGCATTCACGGTTGCCTCATCCTCATAGATGAATGCAAGCTGATAACCGTCCTGCTCGATGAGCTTCGTATATCGCTTTAAAATATCCCTGACCGTTTGCGTCAGGTTAAATTCCGATAATTGCAGGTTTTGCGTGCCCGCCTGAAGCTTGGAAATATCCATCACATCGTTTACGAGCGTCGTCAGCCGTTTTGCCTCGTCAATAATAATCTGCACGTTTTCCGGCTTGTTTTCACCGGGGATATCGCGCATAACCTCCGCATAGCCTGTGATCATTGTTAGGGGTGTGCGCAGGTCGTGAGATATGTTTGCAATCAGCTCACGCCGCAGCTTCTCCACTTTTGCCAATTCCTTTGCCGCGTAATTGAGCGTGTCCGCAAGCTCCGCAATTTCACGATAGCCTTTGTCGTCAAAGCATACGTCATACTCTGCCCGCGCAAGGTGCTTCGCGCTCTTGTTGATTTTGATAATCGGCTTTGACACCCATCTGGAAATCACAAACGCAAGAATCAGCGCGCAGCCCATCAGAATAATCGTAACATAAATAAGCTGAATCTTAAGCGTTTCCACCGTAGAGCTCACCGGCGTAATCTTGGAATTTAAAAGCACCATTACCTGATTGCCGTCAGCTCCTGTGATGATTCGCGAATAAATCATGCTTTCCGTCATTCCCTTATCCGGCGCGGGAACATTCCCCACAAAGCGTTCCGCTTTATATTCGGAATTGATGAACTGGTTTCGCGGCAGAATGGTAACGAGGCTGCCTCCGTTTTGCTCCGTCTTCTCTTCCACCGCGGCAAGCTCAAAGTCCGGCAGCTTGTGAATCACACAATCCGGCATTGTCTCGGCCGTATATAGTTCCTGCCCCTGCGCGTCCACCACGCGCACGCACACGTCAAAGCGCTGTCCAATCCGGTTAATCAGGGTCTGGATGTCCTTGTTGTCAATGTTCTGCTCGATCATCTGGGCAATTCCCTTGATTTCCCCCTGCTTGATCGCCTGATAAAAATCATCCAAAAATACAATCTGAAACAGCCACAACAATACAATCATTGCGGCGGCAAAAATCAAAATATAGGAAAATATTTTCCATTTTACGCTTACTTTACTGGCCTTCAAAGCGGTATCCTACTCCTCTTAACGTAACAATACGCTCCCGATGCCCCCGCAGAGCTGTCCGCAGCAGCTTGATGTGCGTATCCAGCGTTCTGTCGTCCCCATAAAAATCATATCCCCATACTTCGGTAATGAGCTTTTCTCGCGTAAGCGCAATGCCTTTGTTTTTCGCCATGTAATAGAGTAATTCGTACCCCTTTGGAGAAAGCTCCGCTTTTTGCCCATCCACATAGACGATCATCGCCGAAGTATCAATCTTAAGCCCTCCGAAGTCCAGCACCTCGTTATCGTTTCCGCCTTTTTTCATGCGCTGCAAAATTGCATTCACCCGCATCATGAGTTCTTTTGGCGAAAAGGGCTTTACCACATAATCGTCGATCCCCAGCTCAAAACCATGGATTTTGTCATATTCCTCCCCGCGTGCGGAAAGCATCAGCACCGGAATATCTTTCGTTTCCCTGATTTTGCTGCATGCTGAAAACCCGTCCAGTTCCGGCATCATAATATCCATAATAATAAAATCATAATCCTGATCGCGGCACTTTAGCACCGCGTCCATTCCGTCTTGCGCCTCCTGCACCTCATAACCCTCAAATTCAGCATATTTGCGGATGATCGCGCGAATATTCTCCTCATCGTCAACAACTAAAATTTTATACATGATTCCACCGCCATATTTATTATCCTTAGTATAGCATATCCTGGCTATGTGAAAACCATGTGAAGAGAAGACGATTTTTCTTTTCAAACAAAACATCCTCATAAAATCCGCTGAATATATTGTATTGCTTTTCATGTTATGATAAAATACAAAAAGTCGATATGCGCCGCTGTGGTGGAATCGGAA